>JAFTJI010000201.1 GCA_017456495.1 Lentisphaeria bacterium
ATGGCAGAAAATTCTTGTTGCGATCTGCAAATGGAGCGTTTTCGGTGGTTACCCTGTTGGTAGCCACGCTCAAACTACCATTTCCAACTCATCAACAATCTTTTTTCAGCCAAATTTTGCCGGACTTTTGAAATTACCTCAGAACGGAAAACTTACTTGACCTGGTTGTTGTCGAAGTAGGCGATCAGTTCAGGATCGACGGGAGGAACTTCACGGAGATGTCCATCGGTACGCATTGCCTCGTGAGCAAGAACGCCTGCCGCGACAGCATTGCGTGCTGCGATGGGGCTGGTGTTGGTCTTTGTACCGAAACGGACAAAGTTGAGGAAGTTTGTAACGATTCTGGGGTCACCGCCGCCATGACCGCCGGATGCAGGTTTCAGATGATAGACCAGATCCGGTTCAGAACGTTTGCCGCGCTGTGTCCAGACATGGACGTAGCAATGGTCATAATCGCCGATATTTTCGATTCTTCCCTTTGTACCGATGAAGGTGTAGTTGCGTTCTGCGTCGGGGGTGTAGTGGCACTGGAGGTATGCTGCCTGAGCACCGCTTTCCAGCTGCATCAGAACCATGTTGTGGTCTTCCACATTGATAACGGGGGAGAAGCCTTCACATTCGAGGGGCGGATACTGAGCATCGCTCCACTTGGCGCAGCCGGGGACTTCGGGGGGACGGCGTTTGCATCTGTTGTAGACGGAGAGCTGACCCATACCGGTAACTTTCTTGGTGTAGGAGCCCATGAGCCAGTGCATGACGTCGATATCGTGAGCCCCTTTCTGAAGGAGCAGACCGTTGGAGTACTGCTGTTCGGAGTGCCAGTCGCGGAAATAAGCGTCTCCGCCGTAGGAGACAAAGTGACGGCACCATGCAGCCTGGACTTCACCGATCAGACCGGAGTCGATGATCTCTTTCATCTTGAGCACCACAGGGAAATGGCGCATATTGTGTCCGACAAAGATTTTGGAACCGGTTTCGTAAGCAGTTCTGAGAATGCGGTCGCAACCTTCAATGGAGATTGCCATGGGCTTTTCAAGATAGACAGCTTTTCCTGCTTCGAGAGCTGCAACAGCCATTTCTTCATGGAGATAATCGGGCGTACAGACAAAAACGGCTCCGATTTCTTTGTCTTTCAGCAGTTCCCGGTAGTCGGTATAAAAAGCAGCTTCGGGGAACTTTTCCATAAACTTAGTACGGGCTTCTTCAGAGATATCGCACCCTGCGACAATTTCCACTCCCTCTTCGGGATTGTGTGCCTGCCATCCGTGAACACCGCGTCCACCCGTTGCAATCAAGCCAACTTTCAACTTTTCCATAAGAAAAATCCTTTATTTTTTTTATTTCTGACTGGAATTTCCTGAATTATGGTTTAATTTATAACTGAAACAGGAAAAGTTCAAGCAGTAATGCAAAAAAAAACATGGAACTTATCACAAAGAGGATGTGGAATCTTGACAGAATTTATGGAGAAAACAGAGCAGCAGCGGATTGACGAAGCGTTTCCGTTTCAGTTGATCGCGGCAACGCATGCTCATGCAGATTCCCGGACTCCGGTGATCGAACGGCATGACTATGAAGCTTGCACGATCGAATATGTCGTGCGCGGGGCAGGGGTGCTTTCCATTAACGGGAAATCTTTCACACCCGGCAGGGACAGTATTTATTTCCTTACCAAGTGGAGCGATCACAGTTATGCTCCGAACCGGGAGGATCCCTGGCACAAATATTTCTTCGTCGTTGATGGGGAACTGATGGTTTCCCTGTTGAAAGCCTATCGTCTGGATGAGGTTTATTACTTTCCGGATTGCCCGCAGCTCAAGCATTATTTTGAAGAGATGATCGCGTTGAACCCCAATGCTGAGACCATCAACCAGCAGGGGGCATTGCTCTTTCATCAATTCATCAGCGATCTTGCACGAGTGACTTACGGGATGCCTTCCGTTCTTCCCCCCGAGGTTGAAAAACTGAAAGAGACTCTGGATGCCTCCATGACGACCGGATTCAATCTTGTAGAATATGCACAAACCTCCGAGTATTCCGAGGCGCATCTGATCCGGATTTTCCGTAATGCTTTCGGGGTAACTCCTTATGATTACCTGATGTCAAAAAAGATGGAACTCGCCAAACGTCTTCTGCTTTATTCCAGTTTTTCCATCAAGGAGATCGCGGCGCATCTTTCATTTTCGGACCAGTACTATTTCTCCAACTTTTTCAAGATGAAAACTGGTCTTTCCCCCAGAAATTATAAACAGAAATATATAGGAAAGAGGAAAAAAGAATGAGATTTTTAAGATTGGGAGCAGCCGGATTGCGCGGCGAAGTCGGAACTGCTCTGACTCATCAGCTTGCGATCCGTTACGCCTCAGCTCTGGCGACCTGGACCGCAGTCACTCTGAAGAAAAATGCTCCGGTAATCGGTGTTGCAACAGATACAAGAACATCTTCCGGCATGTTGAAATCAGCCGTTATTTCCGGACTTTTGGCTTGCGGCTGTTCCATCGTTGATTTCGGGATCACGCCGTCACCTGTTTGTCATTTCGGCGTAAAAAAACTGAAATTGGATGGCGGTGTTCTAATCGGGGCAGGGCACCATCCTGCCGGCTGGAACGCATTGGTCGGGCTCAGTTCATCCGGAGCTTGTCTGACTGCATCCGAAGCACAGGAAATGCTTGAAATCTATCACGGGAACGTTTTTCATACGGCAGCATGGAACGAGTGCGGAACGATCAGACAGGCTCCGGAAACGGTTGCTTTTGATTATGTGGATGACCTGTTCAGCAGTGTTGACATTGATTTGATCCGATCCAGAAATTTCCGGATCGTAACGGACTTCTGTAATGGTTCCGGTTCTGTTATTTTCAACCGTATTGCCCGGAAAGCGAATCTGGATGCCGTTGTGATCAACGATTCTCTGTCTGGAGAACTTC
The DNA here is from genome assembly GCA_017456495.1 of Lentisphaeria bacterium. Lineage (GTDB taxonomy): Bacteria > Verrucomicrobiota > Lentisphaeria > Victivallales > UBA1829 > SIG79. The sequence continues at coordinate 2,928 of JAFTJI010000201.1, forward strand.
CCCATGATCCGGAGCCGCGCCCCAGATCTTCCGCACAGGTCAAGGCAATCATGAAACCGCTGAAAGCCGATGCCGGTTTTGTGTTCAGCAGCGATGTCGGGCGTGTTGCTTTGGTTACGGATACCTGTGAGACTCTTTCCGAGGAGTACACGTTCCCGCTTGTTGCCGAAAATATTCTTTCAGGAACCGGACCGGGGAAAGTGATTGCAACCAACACCTGTTCTACACGGACACTCGATCAAGTTGTTGCGCGTCACTGCGGAAAAGTCTGCAAGGGGATGACCGGAGAGACTTATACAATTGATTTGATGAACGAGAAAAATGCTGTACTTTGCGGTGACGGCAGCGGCGGAACGGCTCTCAGTGCCAGCAGTTCAGCCGGATTTGACGGCTTCGGTTCCATGATGCAGATCCTTGAATTGATGGCGCGCCGTGAGACCTCTCTGAGTGCATTGGCATCCATGCTGCCGCGGTATCACATCGTCAAGCGGACGATCCCATGCCGTTCTGTTCATGTTTATGCTGCTACTAATAAGCTGATCAAACTGTTTCCGGATGCGGAATTTTCCAATCTTGACGGTTTGCGTTTTGACTGGGAAGACGGATGGGTGCATATCCGGCCGTCACGGACAGAGCCGAGTTTGCGGATGATTCTGGAATGGAAGACCCGCGCGGCGGCAGAAGAGAAAGCAATGAATATCATTTCCATGGTGGAAAGGGTGGTGGGCGAATGAATCAGTTCCGCAGATTAATGGTAGGGATCAGCAGTATCCGCGGTGTTGTCGGAGAACGTCTTCAGCCGTCTCTGGCTGCAGATTTTGCCGCATCGTTCGGCGGTTATGTCGGTAAAGGGACAGTTCTTGTTGCCAGAGATACCCGTCCGTCCGGCGTGATGTTGGAGCATGCTGTGATTTCCGGGCTTCTTTCCGCCGGATGCAAAGTCATTTCCGCAGGTGTTCTTCCGACTCCTTCCCTTCAATTGGCTGTCAAAGAACACAGTTGTTCCGGAGGGATCGTTATTACTGCCAGCCAGCATCCTCAGGAATACAATGCATTGAAATTTATCAACCGGGACGGAATGTATCTTTCCGATCAGGAAATGTCGGCTCTCTTTGATATTTACAATCAGCCGGAAGATGGTTTTATCCGGGAAAGCAGTTACCAGTCTCTGACATACAATCAAGACCTCTTTGAAGAACATGCGAAGAAGATATGGAGCCGGATTGATACAGCCGCGATCCGCGCTGCAAATCTGAAGATCGCCGTAGATTGCTGCAACGGTGTCGGAGCAGTTTACACAAAACGTTTTCTGAAAAATCTTGGTGTTGATGAGATTTTTGCTCTGAACGAAACTCCGGACGGAATTTTCAAACATTCACCGGAGACGGTGGAAGAAAATCTGTCAGAACTTTCTGAATGTGTGCGCACCAATCAATGCGATGCCGGTTTTGCACAAGATCCTGACGGTGACAGTTTTACCCTTGTGGATGAAACCGGACACATTTACAGTGAACAGAACTCCATTTTGATTCCCTGCAAACGTGTTCTGGAACGGACCCCGGGCAGCGTTTCAGCCAGTATTCAGACTACTGCGGCATTGGAGGAACTTGTTTGTGCTGCCGGCGGAAAAGTTTTCTATACGAAAGTTGGCGAGGCGAATATCGGACGATCCATTCTTCAGAACAATACGGTTTTGGGCGCGGAAGGTTGCGGTGTGATCTGGCCGGAGGTTCATCCCTGTCGTGACAGCTATACTGCTATGGCTCTGACTCTGGAAAAACTTGCATATTCCAAGCTGAAAGTCTCAGAAATCATGCGTGAGATGCCGGAATATCATTCTGCTTTGCTGACGATGCCGTGTAATGCACAATCTGCAGAAGAGGCGATCCGTGCATTGGCTCATGCTTATGAAAGATTCCACCCGGAACATCTGGACGGAGTCCGTATTTCAATGGGAAAAGTCTGGGCTCTGGTCAGAAAATCCTACTCTGAATCAGCTCTCAAGATCTATGTGGAGTCTGCTGTCTCGAAAGCCGATGCAGAGGGAATTGCAGAAACGTTCCGTGCCGAGTTGGAAAAGACGCTTGCGGAGATGTGATCCGGCTTATTCCATCGGAATTTGCAGATCTCCGGAGAATCTGGCATAAGCATCCATGGTAAGATCGGAGAATTTGCCTGCCTGATAGTAACGGTAGGCAACTCCGGCGATCATTGCCGCATTGTCTGTGCAATATTTCCGGGGTGCAAGAAATACTTTGATATCTTTCGGCGCGACTGCTTCGAACCGTTCCCGCAATGCTCCGTTGCAGGCGACTCCGCCGCAGAGGATCAAACTTTTTGCTCCGTAGAATTTTGCAGCGTCCACAGCTTTGCTGCAGAGAACGTCCACGATGGCTTCCTGGTAGGAGGCAAGCGTATCATAAAGCGGTTCTCCCTCCAGGCGTTCTGTTTTCAGTTCATCGCAAAGATTATGGACATGATAAAGCATGGCTGTTTTTACGCCGCTGAAAGAGAAATTGAATCTGTTTGCAGGATCAAGGGCGCGTCCGGCAGAGCCCGTAAGAGACCGGGGGAAGTGATATTTTTTTGCATCGCCGAGCTTTGCAGCTTTTTCAATGATCGGTCCGCCGGGATAACCGAGATCCAGCATCTTTGCCGCTTTGTCAAATGCCTCTCCTGCAGCATCGTCAAGAGTCGTTCCCACAAGTTTTACAGAGCCGTCAGAATCAATGATGACCAAAGCAGTGTGTCCTCCGGAGACGACCAATGCCGCCATGGGGAACAGCTCTTTTTTTGCAAAAACATCCTCTTCCGCATCAAGAAAAACTCCATAGATATGTCCGAGAAAATGGTTGATCCCGATGATCGGCTTTTTGTGCGCAGAAGCAAAACCTTTTGCGAAATTTAATCCGCAGAGCAGAGCAGGGACCAGACCGGGACCGTTGGTAACTGCAACGCAATCAATATCTGCGGGGGTGACGCCGGCTCCGGAAAGAGCTTCGTCCGTGATCCGGCGAAGTGCGGTCAGATGTTCCCGTGCCGCAAGTTCCGGGATCACTCCGCCATAAGGGGCATGTTTTGCGATCTGACTGGAAATCGCACTGGATAATACAAAACGTCCGTCGCGGACAACAGAAGCTGCTGTTTCGTCGCAGCTGGATTCAAAACCGAGAATCAAAGCCATATTTAAAAGTTCCTTTCAGATGTGTTGTTCGTTTCTCTGTTCTTTCTGTGCTCCCGAAGCATTTGCAGCCCGATCGCGGTCAAAAGAGAGAGGTAAGGCAGGATCGGAAGCGAAAATCTTGGATACGCCACTGGCCCTGTCACTACTGCATAATAGAATCCAAGCGGCAGAAAAAGCAAGGGCAGAAACCAATTTTTTTTCCGCAGCATTGAAAAAAATCCGTAAACAGCCAGAAAATACCCGGCTGCAAGAAGCAGACAGAGGGGGAATAACAGGATCAGAAGCCAGTATTGACCGTTGAAATAGTGCTTGAGCCCGGCAAAAATCCCGTAGTTGACGATGACATCCAAAGTTCCTTTGTTCCCCTTGCTCAATCCAAGATTTTCCAGTAAGCTCGGAACATCAGGAATAAAATTCACCGGATGGAAAAATCCTTTCAGGTAGATCCCCGGGTGTTTTTTCAGAATCGCTGTTAGATATTGTTCCCGGTATGTCAGTTCTTCCGCTTCTGTTCTGAACAGCTTTGGATTTGCCGCAAAATGTGCCTTGAAATGCACTTCGTAGGCATCCCGGAAATATTGGGCGGGACGTCCGGTCAATCTGCTTTCCACGATCGCGGCATTGTGTTTGAGAGAATCTGCAGAAACAGTGTCTATCCGCCAGCCGAATCCCCTTATATGATTCCGCAGGAGCCACGGCGCAAAAACAGCGGAAAAAAGGAGCGTTGCGATAATTCCGTCTTTCAGGAATTTCCGCCAGCTTTTCCGGTATTGGAAACTGACTGCCAATAAGCATGGAACGATCCATAACAGATTCAATGGGCGGACAAGGACTCCCAATCCGCCGGTAACGGCAGCAAGATAAAGCCAGAGGCTCTCTTTCCGCTGCAGAAATCTGATGAGAAAAAACATTTCCAATGCCGCGACCGTTCCGAATAATCCATCGGAAAGAAACATCGGAGCCAATGCGACCGGTGTCGGAGTCAGAAGATAAATTGCTGTTCCGGCAAGAGAATATTTTTCCGGGATCCCAAGCTCCCGGCAGGAAAGCCAGATCAGTGGTACAGCCGCAGAACTTAATAGGAGATTGATCAAAATGCAGAAAAAACCGGCAGATCCCCCGTCAAGCCACAGCCACGGGGCAAGTAAAACCGGATAAAGAGGAACTCTCAACGCTGTTGGAAAAGAACCATGTCCGTAATGACCATACTCCAACAATGCTTGAGCAGGCGCAAGATAGGTTGCAGAGTCGGGGCGCATCAGAAGTTCCGGATTCTGCATTCCCGGAATCGCAAAAAGAAGCCGGAACAGAACCGCACAGCCGAACAGGATCAGGGCAATCTTGTATTCCCGTTTCATACATCATTCCTCAACACGCATATTAACGGTAAATTCAGAAACTCCCTGAGGCGGTTGCGGCAGTGCTTTGATTCTTGCCAGCAGACGTTCCACCGAAGCATCAACACTTGCGATCCCGCATTTCCGTTCAATACGTTTCATCATAATGGTTCCGTTGGGAGCGACTCCGAACCTGACAACCACGACCGGGTGCCTTCCGCCCAGTGCGCTGCTGTTGGGACGATCCCGTTCCCAGAGCCGTTCCAGAAAATTACCGACAGTTCCGTAGTAACTGGAAACAGCTCCATAGTTGTAGGATCTTCCGCTTCCTCCACCGCCAGAGGTATTTCCTGCACGGATATCTTTGGCAATATCAGAGTAGACATTGCGGCCCGGATTCGGGTTGATGTTGATATTCCGGGGCTGTCTCTGCGTTTGACGGACTGGTCGTTTTTGTGGTGATCTCTGGATTTTGCTTCTGATCTGATCCGCTGTAAGTCTTTTCGGTTTCGGCTTCGGAGTCGGTTTCGGCTTGACCACAGGTTTCGGCTTGACCACAGGTTTCGGCTTGACCACAGGTTTTGGCTTCGGCTTCGGAGTCGGTTTCGGCTTGACCACAGGTTTCGGTTTTGGCGTTGGTTCGGGAGTCGGTTTCGGCTGAGGCATATCCGGTATTTCGGAAATCTCACCCGGATCGGGGAGGGGATCATCTGTCTGTGGCGGTGGGTCCCCCTGACTTCCGCCGGGCGTTGGATTTCCAGCCGGAGGAGAATCTGCTAATACAACTTTATGAACAACTGTTTTTTCCGGTTTCAGCCATTCTGTCAGAGCATAAACGAGCCCGGGGATCACAAGCAATATCACATGTGCCCAAATGACGGACCAGACGATGATCCGTTTCGTTTTTTTTCTGACCTTGTCGCTCATTCCGGGATCACTCCTCTGCTGAGGTCACCAGAGAGATATCGGAAAAACCTGCTTTTCTCAATTCGCGCAGGACACCGATGACAGTATCATATTTCAGGTCCGCATCTGCCCGGAGAAAGAAATTGTATTTCTTTCCGGAATCCCGGAGCGTTTTCAGCTGAGCTGCCAGTTCATCGACTGATACTTCGCGGTTTTCAAAAAAAATCTTTCCGTTTGCGCGGACGTTCACCGTCTTGGAGTTCTCATCCGGTTTGATCTCATCGGCATTGTTCGCCGGGGGATGAACTTCCATGCTGTATTCCAGCAGGGGAGCAGTCAGCATGAAAATGATCAACAGAAAGAACAGCGTATCAATCAGGTTTGTTACGTTGATTTGGTCAAAAGGCTGATTGTTAAATCTGTGCCGAGCCATGCTTCACCTCAAAAGAACCGGTTGTTTCTTGGATCCTGTTTCGGCTGCTGAACAGGTGTTTCTGTCTGCTGGATCTGGGGGTGTGCCTGCTGTTCTTCCGGTAACGGCTGCTGACGGAAGAGCTGTCCATCTCCGGCGGCAGGCGCACTTTCTGCATCTTTGCGTTCCTGAATGACCCGTTCCATTTCAAATTTTGCAAGAGTTTCTTCCACAAAGTTATCCATGAAAACTGTGATCTGCTTGATGTAAAATGTAATATAGTTGTAGCCGACCAGAGAGGGGATTGCCACAACAAGACCGAGAACTGTTGTCAGCAGTGCGCCGGAGATACCGGGGGCAAGAGTGGATATATCAGGTTTGCCAGCCTGCGCCATCTCGGTAAAGGCAAGCATGATTCCCCAGACCGTACCGAACAATCCGAGGAAAGGACTGATACTGACCGCTGTCATCAGGAGGATCAGTTTGTCTTCCAGAACAACGATCTGGTCAGAGACACTCTCTTCCATTGCGGAACGGATCACCTTGAGTTCTCCATCGGTGAGCTGCTTTCTGCGGTAAAGACGGTCCTCTCCGCCATAGATCTGAGCCAGACGGTTGAATCCTGCGCTGAAAACTCTGGAAAGCGGGGTGTCTTCTTTCTCCATGATCCCTTTCATAGCAAGGGGATTCGCCTTTTTTCTAAGCTCATTGAGAAGACGTCTGGAATCCTTATAAGCATTTCCCAGACTCATCCCTTTGATCAGCATCAGACACCAGACGATCACAGAAAATATGCACAGAATAATGACGATCCCCTGACCGACACCATCTGAATGTTTGAATGCGTAATAAACACCTGACTCCGCGATTGGCAGCAAACTCAAAAAATTCATGAAACCTCCTGACATTTTATCTTTTTAAAGATAAAGTCAACATAACCTTGATTTTGTAATTTTCAAATGATTTTTCAAAGTTTTTTTATAATAATTTTCTCTTAATACGACAATTTTCTTTTTTTTCTGAAAGATTTTATAAATCGGGGTTGAAAAATCGGAAAGTTGCAATATATTATCGGACAGCGTGCACTCGTAGCTCAATTGGATAGAGCGCCACCCTCCGGAGGTGGAGGTTGTGGGTTCGACCCCCGCCGAGTGCACCATTTTTTTTATACTTGAAACATTTCCAAATCTATATTCCCCGGACAGCCTGGCCCCGTGCATAATTTTCATTTGCAAATTCTTTGGTAAAGTTCTGACGGTAACTTTCAATTTGATCTTGATAAGTCATGTCAATAGAATTTTTTTGATCAAACAGCCTTGAAAAATCAAGGATCAGTGAATATATTACGATTGAGATATCATCAAAAAAACAGGGAGTTTGTGAAAATGATCAAAATCGGATTTACCTCTTACAGTTTCAGTAAGGCTGTCAACGCCGGAACCATTGATTTTCTCAAATCAATAGAACTTGCCGCAGAATACGGTGCGGAACATATTGAAATAGCTCGTGATCTCACACAGAATCCTGAGCTGGTGGAGCCTGTCATTGCAACGGCAAAAGCTCAGAATCTTGAACTTTCCAGCTATACTGTCGGGGCAAACTTTGTCCAGCCCGATGCGGAAGCTGTAAAGAAAGAGGTCGAACGCATCAAAGGACAGATCGAAATCGGAGCAAAACTCGGCGTGACAAGAATGCGTCATGATTGCGGCTGGCGTCCGATCCCGGAAGCAACGATCGATCAGTTTGATAAAGAACTTCCTTTATTTACCGATTGCTGCGGAGAACTCGCTGATTATGCCGCAAAGTACGGCATTACTACAAGTATAGAAAACCACGGTTTTTACGTTCAGGGCAGTGAACGGGTCAGACGGATCGTTCTCGGTGTGAACCGGGCAAACTTCAGAACGACTCTCGATGTCGGAAACTTCCTTTGTGTTGATGAAGATCCCGCTTCAGCTGTCATGAACAATATTTCTATTGCCAGCATGATCCATTTCAAGGATTTCCATGTCAAGCGCAGCACGCCGCCGATGGAAGAAGGCTATATCAAGACCGCTCACGGAAACTATCTCCGCGGCGCACTTACCGGTGACGGCGATGTCGATCTGTCCCGGATCAGTAAAATTATCAATGAATCCGGTTATGAAGGATATCTTTCCGTTGAATTTGAAGGATGGGAAGATCCTCTGTTCGCCTGTCCCAGAGCGATCAAAAACGTGAAAGCTCTGATGCGCGGATAATCAGGCAAGAGGACGGGGCAACATTTTTTTCAAAAGTTGCTCCCCATCTTCCCAATTAAAAAAAACGGACAACTCTCTTTATTTTGCATTGTTACGGAACCAGGTTCCGGTTTCTACGGTTTTCTGTTGCATTGCGGCGAGAGGGATCATGATGGAAGTCAGGATCCGTTCCGGGCGCAGCGGTTCTGCTGTTCCGGAATCCACATAGTCCAGAAATTCAGCGAACATCACCTTATCGCCACCCCGATGCGAGCCGGGTTTCGCGGGAAGCTGCAATGTTTGTTCCGGTTCGCCGTACTTGGCAATGGTAATCGTTTCCGAGTTGATATCAGCGCGGATCAATCCTTTTTCGCCCCATAATTCCACGACTCTGCCATAGGTCGCACCGCAGCTGGTGAGCGATTGACTGAACAGAATACC
>JAFTJI010000202.1 GCA_017456495.1 Lentisphaeria bacterium
GTAATATTGAAAAAACCGTTGATGACCACGATTCTTTCATGAAGGGTCATCAAGCGGACGACCAGCTCTTTTGTGAGCTGATCCAGAATAAAAAACACGATTGCGACAGCAAGTGAGATCAGAAAAAACTTCTTGGAGGGAACGTTTTTCTGCTGTTCCAAATCAGAGGGTGCGCTCATAAAAACTTATCTGCTTCTGTTGCCGGGGTCTTCCAATTCTTCCCGTTTGCTCTTGCAGACGGTACAGTATCTCGCATAAGGTTTCGCCTGAAGTCTAGCTTCGGGGATGAGTCCGCCGCAATCGAGGCAAACTCCGTATTCGTCATCATGAAGTCTCTGCAGGGATTCTTCGATCATTTCCACAACGCTTGCCTCGGAGGACATGAGACCGAGTTCCAGATCATGACGGGAGTTATCGCTTCCGAGGTCAGCCATATGAGTTGCCATACCGGCGCGTTCGCCTGCAGAATCTTTCGGGGAGGAGAGTGCTTCATCTGCATGAAATTTGACTTGGGACATAAAATCCTCGCGGCACTTCATCAGAAGATCATAGAACATCTGTTTTTTTGCTTTTGTGAGCTTGTTTTTGATATGCTTGCTTCTTGCGGCCATAGTAGCCTCCTTCCAAATTTTAAAATTATGATCCCCGTAATATACTCTCTGAAAGCAACTTTTCAAGGGCTGAGAAAAGTTTTTTTCATATTGAGTCAAAACGAATTACGTCTTTAGACAACGTTTTTGGAAGAATGGCAGCGTAATTGAAAAGCAAAATGAAAAAATTCTGTTCTTTGGAAAATTACGGCGATATTTGCCGTTTTTCATTTTTATGAGAAATCGTAATATACCTCACCTTAATAAAAAGAGCGTTAACTGAACCGGAGTGTAAAAACACACACTTCTCGGTTCAGCATATAATTGAGTAATAAAACGGGGCGGCGGACAATCAGAAGCCCGGATATTTGTTCCACCAGTCTTCTGAAACATGTCCCTCGGAATTTGATTCAAAACGACGGAACAGGTCGTCGGAAACCTGACTGACGATGCGGTGTTCCCGTAAGTTCGAAAGCCATTTTTCAGGAATCGCTTTTTCACCATTCAAAAGTCCCAGAATGTTTCCGGCTATCGAACCGGTGGAGTCACTGTCGCCAGTGATGTTGATCGCTTCAATGATTCCCGCTTTGAAATCCCACTGATGACGGAGCACGCAGAAAACAGCGATTGCAAGTGCTTCTTCCGCAACCCATCCTTCACCCAACTCTGTGATATTTTCTGCCGTTTCCGCATGTTCAAGAGCAGCAAGCGTTTCCGCCGCTTCCGGATATTTTCTCAAGTGAGCTTGAACCAGCTCAAGACTTCTTTTCAGCGGTGTTCCTTTCCGCAGATAAGATATGAGCATGGCGAACGCTCCGCCGGCAGTGATCCCGGTGGGATGTCCATGAGTGATCGCAGAAAATTTGCAGCCGTATTCGTATGCCGCGACCGGATCAAAAAAGAGTCCGACAGGAGCCATGCGCATGACCGTCCCGCAGCCTTTGCTGTTATTTTCTGCTCTCTGTTTGCCGCGAATCAGAGCCGAAATACATGTTGATCCGGGGGCGCGGGTAACGAAGAGATCCTTTTCTTTGATCAGCCAGCCGCTGTTGATGAAATCTTCCGGTGCATCCGGCGTGATCCTCTGTGTTTCCAGCCAGCGCAGATAGGCAAATTTTACAATGCTTTCCGGAGAACAGATCCCGCGTTCTTTTCCCCGTACATGGGCACGCAAAATACCTTCCGCCGTAAAAAGGGTCATCTGCGTATCATCGGTGATCCTTCCTGTACCATCGGTGTATTCAACATAATCGTCTACTGTGCCGTAGAGTTTTTCGATACTTCTCTGCGGTAAAAATTCTATGGGTGCACCAAGGGCATCTCCTACAGCTCCGCCGAGCAAACAGCCGCGGATCGCATCATGCAATGCTTTTTCCCGGAGAGTATAATTCAGATCTTTCCATGTTTTCAAAGCGTTCTGTACCACGGGGTCATCGGAAATTTTTTCCAGAGCCGGGATCAGACAATCAGCTTTGTGCATGTAATTATAAGCGTACAGATCGCCCTTCAGGATGACAAAATCGTTTGTATTGCAGATCCGGTCGGAGATTTTGACCAGAAGAACATCCCGGTTTCCGGAATCAGCCACGCTTTGTAAATAAGCCGCCTTATCAACGTTGCCGGCGTGAGTGAGCATTTTGATGCCGTTCAGAACTCTTTCACTGGAAACCGCCAGAATCTCCTGTTCTGTTACAGCGGTATCTTCCAGAAGATCATGTCCCCATGCCATTTCGATCAGCGGGGAATCTTCCTTTTCGCCCCATGAAATCAATGTTTCCGCCACGTCGCGCGGGTGTACTATATAAGGGATATATCCTTCTCCTTGGCGGGTTTGCCCTGCGTGATATTTTTCAGCCAGATTTTTCATTCCTTAATCTCCTGTTCGGTATAAATTATCACAATTTTTTCAAAATACAAGTTTGAGGGACAAAAGAAGTCTACTTGCCTGTGTTATATTATACGCTGAAATAGAAAATAAATTTCAACGTTTAAAATGTACACAAAATTATGGAGGTTGTTATGGCTGCTGATGCGGAGAGACTGGTGAGAGAATTTGTTGAAGAAATTTTGTCCGGGGATTGGAACGCGTTGAGGGATTTTGATTTCAAGACCCTGAACGGTTCTGAAAAATTCGGCTGTCCGGACAGATATTTTGATTGTGACGATACCAATATCATGCGGGCTGTTTATGTTGTCCTGTGGGGCGATTTTCTTCCGAATCTCAATATGGATAACTTCGGCTTTCAGAAACAATACCGCGGCGATACGATCAATACATTCCACACCATGTTCGGCAGAAAAATCGACGGAAGACCCGGATTGTTTGCGGGATTGGAAAAATATTCTCCGTCGGATGCCCTGCGGGAAAAGGTGCGCCGGTTCGGGACGATTTGCTGCAATATCGGAAATTATGTTGTCCTGCCGAATTATTTTGCCCGTCAGACCTCTCTTAACTGTTACCGGGGAACAAACGACTGGCACGATTTCTTTGACCGGTTCCTGATAGAACTGCATAAGGTTCAGACAAATTCAAGCGGACAGGACGGGATTTTGAAAGAGCTGGTAAAGGTCAATGATTTCTGTTTCGGTAAATTCCGGGGAGACGAAAATTTCAAAGTTTTTACCGATACTCTTTTTCTTGATGATTACTGCAATGGTTCCGGGATCCCGAAAGAAGTTTTTGCCATGAATTATCATTGGAAAAATGAGAACGAGCCGGAACAGTATATTCACGATGCCGGATTATATTTGACCGTGGCAGAAAAAATCATACGGTCCCGGGCTGAGAAGATGATCGAACTCCTGAAAAGAAAAATTTTATAAGAATTTTGAAAAAAAACGATTAAACCTGTCATTTTTCGCAAAAAAAAATGTCTTATATTGACGAAGAGCTTTGTGATAAAAGGTAATTTAAAAAAATCAACCAAACTCAGTGAAGGAGAAAAAGATTATGAAAAAAGATTACACCCATCTTTGTATTGTGCTTGACGCATCCGGTTCCATGGAAAGTATTGCGAATGACATCAAGGGAAGTTTCAATGCGTTGCTTGCCAAGCAGAAGGAGGCAAAAGGAAAAACGGTTTTTGACCTGTTCCAGTTTTCCGACAAAGTCACTCATCTTGTGAAATCAGCAGATCTTTCAGACTTTTCAGATGATCTTATGGGGAAATATACCTGTTTCGGCTGTACTGCTTTGAATGATGCTGTTTGTACCGCGATTGATACTCTGGGACGGAATTTTGCGGAGATGCCAGAGTCAGAACGCCCGGAACATGTTCTCTGTGTTATCATCACCGACGGCTATGAAAATGCCAGCAGGGAATTTACTGCAGATGATGTGAAAGAACGGATCGAACATCAGCGCAACAAATATAAGTGGAATTTCAATTTCCTTGCGGCAGATCAGGATGTGTGGGCTACTGGACGCACTCTTGGATTCCAGCGGGATCAGTGTATCAGTTTTGCGCGGTCTTCCGTAGGTGTTGAAGGTATGGCAAAAAACCTGTGCTGTGCAATTGATCATGTCCGTTCCAGTCGTTTGGCTGATCTTGATATCATGCCTGATGACGATTTAATGAAGGATTCCGACGAGGATATTGAAGAATTTCTCAATAAAAACAGTTGATCTTCGAGATTCTGTTTTCTGCCCGTGGCTGTTTGTCTTCAGTTTGACAACAGCCCCTATTTTTTTTAGCCGCTGCTTGACAAATAAAAAAAATGTTGTATTGTAGTTGGTTAAAGTGATAACTGAATATGAAGGTGCAATATGAATAAAGAATTACAATTTGTAAAGTCAGCGGATAGAAAATTTTCTCTTGCTCATATCCGGAATGTCGGTTTCTTGAATGATCATTTGGATTCCGTTTATAATGCAATGGCCGGTTATGATCCGAACCGCGAATGTTACGACAATTATAAGAGTGATTTGGAAGATGTCTATATTATTGAGCCGAATCCGATCATTTCCATCAGCCTTTCTTCCGGCGGATCAGATTACAAATATAATTTTTTTCGGGCAGCTTCTGTTCGTGAAAATATATTTCCGTATATTGCAGATGGGGTGGTCTGTCCCTGCCTGATCCAGAAAGATGGAAATTTTTATTCTGAAGATTGGAGATCGTTCCTGAAACTGCGAAATAAATATCATATGTCAAGTTTCATCGTTCTTGAATCTAATGATAATGTTTTGCCGGACGATTTTTACAAAATTGTCGAAAAAATGAAATCCTTGCATAAGATCAACGCTGTTCCGCTGATTGTCCCCGCCGGAGATTCCAAAGTTTTTGATGTCGTCGGACGGAAATGTTTCAGTTTTGACGAGAAAGGAAATAACGTAGAATGTCCTGTTCCGGAAGATTTTTCAGCAGAGCTTGAAAAGTTATATAGTTCAATCGTTGCAGCTGCGGCGGAACATGATGAAACTTTGATGGAAGATTTTCTTGCGGATCGGATTCCAGATGAAGAATATCTCCGTAAAGTCCTGCGGAAATGTGTGCTTGCCGGAGAAATCGTTCCAGTGATTTATGCGAAAAAACTTAACCGGAAGTACGATTGCCCGAGTGTCTGCGGAGCAAAGTTGATTTTTGATGCTATTGCAGATTATTTTCCATCTCCGGCAGACAAGTCCGGATGTTTACAGGATTTGGCAGAGAAATCCGGGATCCGTTATTGCTGTGATGATGCTCCGTTTTCTGCCGTTGTATTTGCCCGGGACCGTATTCCCGATTTTTTGAGTCTCCGGGTGTTATCCGGATCGCTTCAAAAAGGAGTGCCGATCGTCAATTCAAGAACCGGGAAAGAGTTCTCTCTTCCGGTTTCAGAAACAATTTTCAGCGGAGATACCTGTGTACTTTCCAGATGTATGACTTATAATGGGGACAGTGTATTCCGGCATACTGAAAGTTATTTTGAAATTCCGGAAAATCTTGTTTCAGAAATCGGAGTTGGCGATGTTCTTTGCGATAGAACCCATCCGGCTGCTTTGCATTTTCCGTTATCTTCTGAACTTGTATGGACAATGAGTTATCATTGTTCCGGCAAAACATCCGGAGCCTTGATTTCAGCTTTGGAAGAGAAAAAATTGAATTATCCCGGGATCCATATTTTTAAGGGGCATGGAACTGAAACAACAGTTGTCGGAATGGATGTCAGTGTCAGTTATCTCTCTTTTTTGTACTGCGGGGGAAATGCCTTTGAAGCCGCAGAAAAAGTGCCGGAAGTTCTTTGCCGGGAGAGATTACACGATGAAGTCTCTTATGAATACGGGTCTGCAGATTCCGGCAGCCGGTGTGTTTTGAATTTTATTCCAGGGGAGCCCGGATCCGGAATAACTGTTTCCGGTGGTGATTCTATCCCTGAAACTCTGGTGAATGCTGTGAGGGAAGGTGTTTTGGAAGCTGCCTGGGATGTTGAAATCCCGAACCGTTATCCGGTGTGTGATTTCCATGTGGAAGTGCTGGACTGTTTTTTCAAGAGAGATTTCTCTGCAACGATATTCAGAAGAGCAGGTTATGACGGTTTGAAATTTGCATCTGAGAATAATACAGATCTTTTGGAACCTGTGGGAAAAATGACGTTCTGTGTGAAAGAAGAGGATTTGTCAAACGTCATAACGGAGATTTCCTCTCTCAGTGGAGTTGTTTCTGAGATCGTTACAATCGACAACATCCCAGAGGTGCGGCTGGTGCTTCCTCTTGCGAAGTATTTTAAATTGATCAGCTGTTTGCGGGCTTATGGAGGTGCTGTCCCCGAAATTATTGAATTCCGGTTTGAACCGGTTTCTGTGAAAAAAAATTGATTATTTTCAAAATCAGCTGTCATAAATTCAGAAAATAAATATCTAACAAAGCAGCAGAGATAAAAAACTGCAGAGCAGGTGTTTTTGTCATGGCGGACAACACCTGCTGAAAACTTTTTTCCAAGTTGATTTTCTTTTGTTGTCGGGATCATTAACAGAGTTGCTGAAAGAAAAATGTTTTCAAAAAAAAAGAGATGGTCATAACGATTTGTGAGGCAATTTCAGAAG
Organism: Lentisphaeria bacterium; assembly: GCA_017456495.1. Taxonomy (GTDB): domain Bacteria; phylum Verrucomicrobiota; class Lentisphaeria; order Victivallales; family UBA1829; genus SIG79. The sequence continues at coordinate 6,616 of JAFTJI010000202.1, forward strand.
TCTTCAACAATGCCGGAAAATTCCTGCAGGACTTTTTGAAACAGCCTCCCGTGAAAGGAGAATGAAAAATGGACAAGTATTATGACAATGGCCGTCCGGAAACTGTAACTGGAGATTTCGGAACAGCATGGATCACGACACAGGATAACGATGATGATACCGTCAAAATGATTCGTGCGGTGATGAACTCTTCTCTTTCGGAGAATACGAAAGTCGTCATTATGCCGGATTGTCATGTCGGCAAAGGTTGTGTGGTTGGATTTACCCAGAAGATCAATGAGTCAGCTCCGAGAGTTTCCCCGGATATTATCGGCGTGGATATCGGCTGCAACATTACGTCAATGAAGTTCAAGGCAGATCCGTCATTTCTTGAAAGTGAAGAGACCCTTGCTCAGCTGGATGCGTTTGCCAGAGCCCACATCGGGATCGGAATCAATGCGTATGCGGAGGGAGGACTTTCCGCCCGGGAAAAGAGCATGATCTCCAAGGATGATCTCAAGGCGTTTGAAAATGCGGAGAAGCTTCTCAAGGAAGATATGCCGAATCCGAGAGAAAAAGTTACATCTCCCGGAATCCTCAGTCAGCTGAAATCTGTCGGATCCGGAAACCATTTTATTGAATTGGGCAAGGATCCTGAGGACGGTTACTACTGGCTTACAGTGCACAGCGGATCCAGATATACCGGACAGCGGGTATGCCATTATTACAGATACCATGCAGCCCGGGTTTGCGAAGATTCTGCGGCAAGAGATTACAAGTATCTCGATAACAGCTCTCCTTATATGGAACGCTACCTTACTTGTGTCGATGCCTGTCAGCGTTTTTCCAGACTGAATCATCAGCTGATCCTTAACAAGCTCGGTGAGTTCGTCATCAAGGGGTTTTTCGGGAAACCGCAGGATTATATCGGAACAATGCACAACTATATTGATCTGGATCACATGATCGTGCGGAAGGGGTCCGTAAGTGCCCAGCCCGGAGAACGGCTTCTGATCCCCTTCAATATGCGTGACGGTATTGCTGTTTGTGAAGCAAAGGGAAATCCCGACTGGAACTGTTCCGCACCGCATGGTGCCGGAAGATGTCTTTCCCGTGCTGAAGCAAAACTGCTGCTGAGCGCAGAAGCCGCAGCCGAGGATCTGAAGCGGCACAAGGTATATTCCACCTCCGTGGAGTACTCTGTAGATGAGACACCGGATGCTTACAAGCCCATGGCGCAGATCCTTGAATTGATCAAGCCGACCGTTGATGTGAAATTCCTGGTGAAACCCATCTGGAACATCAAAGGCAGATCATAAAACTGCCGTATCTCCGGAAGCGTTTTTCCGGAAAATACACCCCGTACCGCAGCTTGCAGCAGCCTGTCTCCGGTACGGGTGTTTTTTTTATGGAAATCTCATTGATTCAGATGGGGGCTCACGCTGAACCATGATTTTTCCCGATGATTTTAATGAAAATTACAGATATCAGCAAAAAAAACTCTGTCAAACTTATTTTTTTTCTTGACGAACGGAAAAACAGGAGTAAATTACACTTGAACATGACAGGGAGTATTTTCAGTATGAGATATCAGAGACAAAAACTGGTTTTAGCATTATTTTTTATCCTTCCGATATTTTTTACCGGCTGTCCCAAAAAGCAGCAGGAGGAAGAGCAGAAGAAAATCAAGGTGAATAAATCATTTCCGAAGATCCAGCAGCATGGAATGATCCTGAAGGTGATTTCCACCCGGAGTTCTTACCGGTTGAAAGATTTCAATAAGACTGTAAAATTCCAGTTTGCCAATGAGGGATTGTCCCGTGTTCTGATCTCAGAATGGAAAACCGTGGAACAGGATAATCTGAAAATTCAGTACGCGCCGTGTCCGCGGGAGGGCGGGGCGGATTCTCTGCCGGAAAATGCGTGGAAAGATGCTCCCCGGGCAACCTTGAAAGGGGACTGTCCCAGATATCCGCTGGAACTTGATCCGAAAAGTTCTGTTATTATAACTTTGCCGTTGTCCTTCATCAAAGATTTGAAAAAGCCCGGACGGTATGCCATCCGCGGCGTGATGGATCTTGAGAGTATGGATGTGAAAAGTGCCCCCTTTGAGTTGATCATACGTTAAAGGAGTCCTGAAAATGTCAAAACCTGTTCAAAATCCGATCCCCGGAACCCATCAGCTTCTTCATGGCGGCGATATTCTGGAATTTACTCTGACCGCTCATGGAAAAGGAAAAGCGTTCCTCCGGACCAATATCGGAAACGCCGCCATCCGCAGAGCGGAAACGATTTCTCTTGTCAAAACCGGATTGGCTTCAGCCGGTCAGGATTGGCACGATATTCCCATGATCAATGACGGAAACGGAAATTATTCTCTGAAACTTGCATTGATCGAAGCCGGACACTTTGAAGCAAAATGTTTCTTTATGCCCGATGGTACGGAAGAAGCGGTCTGGCCCGACGGCGATAATGTTCATATCAATGTCAGCCCTGCGGACTACTGCTGCGGCAACTCCATCTATTGCGCATTCGTCCGTCAATTCGGACCCAACTGCACCCGCACAAAACGCCCCGATGAAACGGCTGATATGCACGATCTGGACCACTTGGGGTACACGATCATTCCGAAGTCCGGGACGTTCCGGGATGTGATCCGGAATCTGGATCATATTTTCGGAAAACTGCAGTGCCGGATCCTGCACCTTCTGCCCATCAACCCGACCCCGACAGTATATGCCCGGATGGGACGGTTCGGCAGCCCTTATGCGTCGCTCGATTTTACTGCCATAGATCCGTCATTGGCTGAGTTCGATACCAAAGCAACCCCACTGGAACAATTTCTGGAACTCGTTGATGCGGTACATGGCCAGGACGGCAGGATTTTTATTGATATTGCCATCAACCACACCGGCTGGGCGGCAAAGATCCATGAAACACACCCGGAATGGCTGAAGCATGAGCCGGACGGAACGATCATTTCTCCCGGTGCATGGGGGACGATCTGGGCAGATTTGACGGAGCTGGATTACAGCAACAGGGAACTTTGGAAATATATTGCCGATGTGTTCCTGACATGGTGTCAGCGGGGCGTTGACGGTTTCCGCTGTGATGCCGGATATATGATTCCGATCCCCGCGTGGGAGTATATCATTGCAGAGGTGCGGAATGAGTTCCCCGATACGATTTTCCTTTTGGAAGGTCTGGGCGGAGATCCCGCTGTCACTTCCCGGCTGCTGGATTTTGCCAATATGAACTGGGCATATTCCGAACTGTTCCAGAACTATACCAAAGATCAGGTGGAAGGTTATTTGAATTATGCCTGGAAGCAAAGCGCAGGCGATGGATTGATGGTACACTACGCGGAAACCCATGATAATTCCCGTCTGGCAGCGGTTTCTCCGCTGTATGCAAAAATGCGGACAGGACTTTGCGCGCTTTCATCCAGCAACGGTGCGTTTGGTTTTGCCAACGGCGTGGAGTGGTTCGCAACAGAAAAAATAGATGTCCATGAATCCAGCGGTTTATCCTGGGGAAATCCGGAAAATCAGGTGGAGTATATCGGACGGCTCAACACGATCCTGCGTGTCCATCCTGCGTTCCATAACGGATCAAAAACAGAATTTATCAGCAGTGGAAGTCCCCATGCTGTTTTGATGAAACGGACCGACGCTGATGGTTTGAACGGAATCCTTGCTGCTGTCAATTTGGATTGTGAACACACTGCTATTCTCCGCTGGAAAACGCTCCGGAATATCAGCAGCGGAAAGCCGATGTTTGACCTCCTCACCGGACGGAAGATCACCTTCGTGAAAGGGCTTGATGAAATGCTTTCCCTGACCCTTGCTCCGGGGGAAGTCCTGTGTCTTTCCTGTCGGGAAGTCGAAGCGGAAATCGTCAATCAGGCAAGTCGGAAAGTCTTTGACCGCCTTTCAAAAACCGAACGGCAGAAAGCGCGGAACATGGCGGTAAAGACCATCGTGTTTCACCGGAACAGTCCGGTCATGCAGCTGGAAGAGGATCCGGAGATCCTTGCCGCCTCTCTTCTGGAATCGCCGGAAGAGTTTCTCCGCAATCTCGGCGGGGAAGTGCATGAAAAATCTTATACCGTGTTCCGGCTGCCGGAGGATATCCGCCGCCATGTGATGATCCCGCCGAAACGGTTTGTTCTGATTCTTTCGCCAGCCCGGTTCCGTGTCCGGCTGGTGGTGGATGGTCACATCGTGCGCCAGTATGACAGCCTGATTGATTCTCAGGGCAGATATTTTGCGATATTCAATCCGGTTCATGCGGAAGGACATCACCGGAACGCGGAATTGCAGTTCGCTGTGTTTGAGTCCAAAGGAAAACTGACCCGTGTGACCGGACATTTGTTGTTCCTGGCTCCTGATATTCACTGGTCCGCAGATCATTATGATCACAAAGAAATCTCAGCTTCTCCGCTGACTTTCCTGCAGGCGAACGGGCGCGGCGCGATCACCCATCTCCGTCTGGATATGCCGGAAGTCAGCTCCCGTTATGATGCGCTCATGCTTGCAAATCTCAGCACGGAATATCCGGAGGACCGCCATATCATGCTGCGCCGTATGCGGATGTGGATGGTTTATCATGCACGGACTCAGGAGGTTGCAGCAAATTGCCTGATCTCCTTTGATGTTGCGGAAGATGGCGGCGGTCTGTGGCACTATAAGATCCCCGCAGGCAACGGAATGTATGTTTCCTGTACGTTGAAAATAGAACTTGTCCCCGGGAAAAATATCTGTAAAATCTCTCTGATGCGCCTTTCCGGAAAGGATCGGAAAAATCATCTTCCCGATGACTCCCCGGTCAGATTTGTTGTCCGGTTTGATCTTGAGGACCGTTCGTTCCATAATGCGACAAAGGCTTCTTATGTGGAAAAGGTTTGGACTGGGTGCATCAAAGAGAATGACCGCGGCTTTGAGTTTGCGCCTGTGCCGGAACGGAAACTTTCAGTTGTCAGTTCTGCCGGAAAATTCCATCGTGCCGATGAGTGGCATTACATGCTCTGGCAGTCCAATGAGGCGGCGCGCGGTTTGGATCCTTATTCCGATGTTTACAGCCCCGGATATTTTGAGATCCCCGTTTATGGCGGCGAATTGTTCCAGATCGCCGGAACTGTCTGCACTCCGGAAGAACCGGAAAAAGAGAATCCCGCATTCATTACGCCGGAGTACTTTGCAAAACGTCAGGAACGCCCGGCTGAACAGACTTTTCTGGAAGTCATGCGTTCCTTTGTGGTGAAGCGCGGAAAATTCAAATCTGTGATTGCCGGTTATCCCTGGTTCCTTGACTGGGGCAGAGATACCCTGATCGCGGCGCGCGGTCTGATTGCCGCAGAGGAGTTCCGGGAAGATGTGAAAGCGATCCTTTGTCAGTTTGCATCGTTTGCGGAGCAGGGGACGATTCCCAATGTGATTTACGGTGATGATGCCCGGAACCGTGATACTTCCGATGCGCCCCTGTGGCTTCTGGTTGCGGCATCTGACCTTTGCAAAGCGGAAGGCAGTCAGGAGTTTCTGAAGAAAGTCATCCGTGCGGATGGAACGACTCTGCGGCAGACTCTGGAATCTGTTGCAGACGGGATCCGCGTTGGTACGCCCAACGGGATCAGGATGGATCCCGAATCCGGCCTGGTCTTCAGTCCTCCGCATTTTACCTGGATGGACACCAATTATCCAGCCGGGACGCCGCGTGAAGGTTATCCCATTGAGATTCAGGCTCTCTGGTTTGCCGCACTCTCATTCCTTGCGTCCATGGAAAATGCTGATCCTGTCTATGGAACATTGGCGGAACAGGTCAAAAATTCCATTCATGAACTCTATCTGCTCCCGGGGAAAGGCTGGCTCTCCGATTGTCTGCATTGCAAAGCCGGAGTTCCTGCAAAACAGGCTGTTGCCGATGATCATTTACGTCCGAATCAGCTGCTTGCCATAACACTTGGAGCAGTGACGGATCGGGAGATCGGAAAGACGATCCTTGATGCCGCGAGTGCTTTGCTGATCCCCGGCGCGATCCGGAGTCTGGCAGACCGTCCGGTCCGTTATGAATTGCCTGTCCGTTCCGGTGACGGTCGGCTCCTGAATACTCCGGGCAGACCCTATTTCGGGCGTTATGAGGGCGATGAAGATACCCGTCGGAAACCGGCATATCATAACGGTACAGCGTGGACCTGGCTTGCCCCCAGTTATCCCGAAGCATATTTTATGGTTTACGGTGCGTTCGGAAAAGGAACTGCAAAAGCGATCCTTTCCGCAGGTGAAAATCTGTTCCGGAATGGCTGTATCGGACAAATTCCGGAAATCCTGGATGGAAATTATCCGCATATCCCGCGCGGCTGTGATGCTCAGGCTTGGGGCATTACGGAAGTCTACCGCGTTTGGAAAATGCTGCATTAAAAAAGAAAGAAGGTGACTTATGCCGCTGATCACTATAATTATCATTGTTGCGATCATTATTTATTCTCTGACCAAACAGCAGAGCAAACAGGGCGGAAACCGCACGAATCAGCGGATGTGGCCCGAAGCCGCTCACTATCATGGTTTACAGCTGTATGCGCCGGATGATAAAAGCGTTTTTCCGTCAATGTCAGGCATGGTGGACGGGCTTCCCGTGGAAGTTTGGGGAGATTTCGATGAATCCGGACAGGGGCTTGTTTTCTGCCGGGTCGATTTCGCTTTGCACCTCCCGTTCCGTCTCAGCATCATCAAAGGGAATTTCAATAGCGATTCTGTTGGTTCATCCTTTGAGATCCGCGGTTTGACCGCGCCCGGAATTTCTGTTTCAGCCTCGGACAGCAAGGAACTGCATGCTTTTCTTACTGAACAGAACATGAATATCCTGAAGAATTGTCTCGGAGGATATCACTCTGTCAAAATAACGGATTCCTGTCTCATTCTGGGGGCATCCGGAATCAATGACGGCATGAAGCTGTATGGATTTATCGAACGCGCTGCCGCCTCTGCAAAAGCTCTTTCCGGCGGTCATACTGTAACGGTTCCGGCAGCTAAGCTCCCGAAGATCCAGCCTGTGGAAGACTCCGATGATGTCGAGTTCTCTGCGCAGGAAAGACGCCCGGCAACCAATGTTATGCCGACTGTTTCCGCAATTCCGGAAGAGGCGGAACCTCAGGAAATATTCAATCCTGCCCCGCCTGCAGAAGCCGTCATACCCCCTCCAAAACCGGAGTTCAAGTCGGTTACGTCAGTTTCGAAACCCGTTGCAGAAACTCCGTCCGAAGCCGTTATACCACCCCCAAAACCGGAGTTCAAGTCGGTTACGTCAGTTTCGAAACCCGTTGCAGAAACTCCGTCCGAAGCCGTTATACCGCCCCAAAAACCGGAGTTCAAGCCGATTACATCAGTTTCAAAACCTGTTGCAGAAACTCCTGCAGAAGTTATGGAAGAAAACCTTGATCTTTCAGCAGAAGCGTTGTGTCAGGCTCTTTTCAGTGCCTCGTTTCCCGGCGAAAAGGAGAAAGCTCTTTTCCAGAAAGCGATCGGAAAAACAGTGCACTGGCGCGGAACTCTCAAAAGTGTTTATCCTTACAGCACAGATTTTGTTTTCGGAAAAGGTCCCGGCGCAAAAGCAACGTTTGAGATTTGCGAAGTCGCATCCGGTTACGGAATGAAAAACAGGATCAAAGCAACGGTCAGTTTCAGCGAAGAAACTCTTTCTGTTTTGAAGGGTCAGACCGGAAAAGAATTTGCATTTACGGGTAATTTGCTGAAGATGGAAGGCTTTTCCAGAGAGATTCTTCTGGAAAAAGGCACTTTGGCAGAATAATTTTTTATTATTGCGTTTGACTTTTTCATGGAGCGCGTTATTTTACTGTTAGAAAAAGAGCGTTTCCGGGAGCAGTTTGAACGGAGACAGAAAGGAAGATGAAAAAATGAGTGATGTGCATACCATTTCAGTGCTGGTTGAGAACAAATTCGGAGCATTGGCAAGAATCGCAGGTCTGTTCAGCGGACGCGGCTACAATATCGAATCTCTCACAGTAAACCGGACCGAGGACCCGAATATTTCCAGAATGACCATTGTTACTACCGGCGATGATGCAATTCTGGATCAGATCGAAAAGCAGCTTCTGAAGCTGGTCGATGTGATCGGCGTTACCGAACTCAACGGGGAAACCTTTATCGAACGCGAACTTGTTCTCGTGAAGATCAAAGCAACACACGAAAAACGCCCGGAGATCCTGAGCCTTGTGGAAATCTTTGATGCAAAGATCGCAAACGTTCAGCCGGAAGAATTGGCAATCGAAGTTTCCGGACACTCCAAGAAAGTGGAAAACTTCATCAAGCTCGTTGCTGAATACGGCATTATCGAAATTGCCCGTACAGGACGCACCGCAATCTCTTCCGAATGCGGCAGCACCGATAAGCGGATGAAAACGCTTTAATGTCAAAGTGTCTTCTTGAATTCCGGTCGGGAACGCTCCTCTGTTCCTTTGCAGACGGTGCAGAACCTCCGGAACATGCGATCCCTTTCCTGCTCTTCGATGAACGGGTGGGAAAGTGGCGCGCCCAAGCCTCCGATTATGCTGCGTTGATCCGTGCTTTCCATGCAGCCGGAATCGAAGTCTCCGACTCGGCAAAGGATTATCAATCGCTGGATTTCTCCCTGAAAGAAGCCATTACTCCGATGCCCCATCAGAAGCGGGCTTTGGAGGCCTGGAAAACCTCAAATCCTCCCGGACGGGGCGTTGTCGTTATGCCAACAGGGTCCGGGAAAACATTTCTTGCTGTTCTTGCTATCGCAAGTGTAAAACGTTCCGCTCTTATTGTCGTTCCCACCATTGATCTGGTTCATCAGTGGGCTTCTGTTCTGGAACGGTTCTTTAGTGTACCCGTCGGAATGCTGGGCGGCGGCTCCAAAGAGATCCGGGAAATCACCGTCAGCACCTACGATTCTGCTGTCATCATGATGGAGCATATCGGCAACAAGTTCGGGATCGTTGTCTTTGATGAATGTCATCATCTGCCCGGGGAAGTGAACCGGACCGCAGCGGCAATGTGCATTGCTCCCTACCGTCTCGGGTTGAGCGCAACTCCGGAACGGGAGGACGGCGGCGAAGCGATCCTATTTTCTTTAGTTGGTCCGAAAGTCTGTGAAATTTTTATTGATGAACTGGAAGGGAATGTTCTTGCTCCTTACACCACACGCCGGATCGAAGTACCTCTGCTCCCCGATGAGGAGGAAGAGTATCTGGCAGCCCGCGCCCTTTATACCGGATTCATCCGCGCTAACAGAATCAATTTCAGCGAAAAGGACGGATGGAGTCAATTTATTATTCTTTGCGCCAGACGTCCCAACGGACGGGAAGTGATGAAAGCCTATCTCAAACAGCGTTCCATCGCCCGCTGCGGCAGAGCAAAACTGCAGGCAGTCTGGGATATCCTTTCCTCTCATCGCGGCGAACGGACAATTATCTTTACTGCCGATAACGATACAGCTTACATCATCGGAGAGACTTTCTGTCTTCCGGTGATCACCCATAAGACGAAAGCCGCTGAACGGAAAGAGTTCCTTGACCGTTTCCGCGACGGAACCTATACCGTGATCGTCACGAGCAAAGTCCTGAACGAAGGTGTTGACGTTCCGGAGGCATCTGTCGGAATCGTTGTCTCCGGCAGCGGAAGCACCCGGGAACATGTTCAGCGGCTGGGACGGATCCTGCGTTCCGCAAAAGGCAAACAGGCAGAACTTTTTGAACTTGTCAGTCAGGGAACCGGGGAGTATTACACCAGCGAACGCCGCCGTTCCAATCGGGCGTACAGGAGGAAAAACTGATGTTGACTCGCGATTTACTCCGGTTCCGGAATCTTTCCGGGTATGCTAAACCCATGTTTCTGGAAGAAACTGACCGCAAGATCCTGGATCTTGCCGCCGAGCTTCTGGAAACATGGCGCATCGGCGTGGAAGGTTACCGGAAAGAGACGGAATCTGCGATCAATGCTCTTTCCGCCCGATGGACCGATATAAAGCTCCCGAAAGGCTTGAGCAAAGTCATTACTGATTCCTGCAAGTTTTCCGGCGATGATTCCGCCGCGTTTCCCGAAGAACGGGCAAAACTTTTTCTTGCTTCCGCTGAACTTTTGAAGTCAAATGAATTTTTTTCTCCGGAGAATTTCCGGCAAATTGTTTTTCAACGCGCCGGTTCTATCTTCCGGGAGACTCCAATCTATGCGGATCTCCCTGATTATGAAATGATTGCATCTGTTCCGGAATGGACGCCGCAGGAGCTGATCACCAGATATAATTGTGTGCTTGCTCAGTCTCTTTTACTTTACTCTTCTTCGTTGGAGATCACCGCAGAAGAACCTGACCCGGCAAAGCTGCGCCGATTCTTCAAACAGCTCCGGTTCCTGCGGCTGCTCGCAACCGTCTCCATGGATCAGGATCGGCAGGGAAACGCCAAACGGATCAAAGTTTATATTGACGGTCCGGCAGCGATTCTGGAAAACGGAACAAAGTACGGCTTGCAGCTGGCATCATTTTTCCCGGCTATCCTGCAGCTGCAATCATGGAAAATGTCAAGTGTCATCAAGCCCGGAACTCATGATTTGAAGTTCGTTCTCGACAGTAAATCGAACTTGCGCGGGCATTTCGGTAATCTCTCCGCTTACATCCCCGAAGAGATCAAAATGTTTGTGAACCACTTCCGTCAAACTTCCGATCATTGGAAAATCGTTCCCGATGCCCCGCCGTTCCTGAATCTGGGCGGTCAAATGTTCCTGTTCCCTGATCTGACTTTTTCCGACGGCGAAAAAATGATCCATCTGGAACTGTTCCACAAATGGCACGAAGGACAACTGAAAGACCGTCTGGATTTTCTGGAAAAGAACCCGGATTATCCCATGCTGATCGGAATCGACCGATCCCTGTTCCCAAAAAAAGAGGGCGGCGATTCCGTGATAAAAGAGAATCCGCTGTACGGCTCAAAAATCTTTCTGTTCAGCGGCTATCCGGGCGTGGAACGCGTCTTGAAACTCTTGAATCAAACAGCAGAACCCGAAGAGTTGTTCTGATCATGATTTATTCGTGAACGGGGAGACAAAAGAAAAAATTTTAAGGAAATTTTTTCTCTTTTCTCCCCGTGCCCCTCTTTTCACTTTTCAAACCTTTTTGCGGCATTCCGATTTTTGCTCTGCAAAAATCAAAATGCCATCATGAGGTTAAAATTGATTTAACCCGGATGGAAAACAAAGCTGAACTTATTAAGAGGCAATTTCAAAAGTCTTCAAAAATGGCAGAAAATTCTTGTTGCGATCTGCAAATGGAGCGTTTTCGGTGGTTACCCTGTGGGTAGCCACGCTCAAACTACCATTTCCAACTCATCAACAATCTTTTTTCAGCCAAA
>JAFTJI010000203.1 GCA_017456495.1 Lentisphaeria bacterium
CGCGGCTTTTGTTCCGGCGTTGAACGTGCCGTAAAAATGGTTTCAAATGCGGTGAAAAATGGTCCTTTCCCGGTTCGTGTTCTTCACGAAATCGTGCATAATGAAAGTGTGGTGAATGAGTTTTCCGCTTGCGGCGTTGAGTTTTTTGAAGAGCCGGATCCCTCCTGGAAAGATGGGGTCCTGATCCTGAGTGCCCATGGGGTAGGGGAGGCATTGGAAAATGCTGTCAGACAAATGCCGGTCACAGTAATTGATGCAACCTGTCCGCTTGTCAAACGGCTCCATGCTTCTGCTGCTGAACTTGAGGCGGAAGGGTATTCTCTTCTGATGGCAGGAAAACGTTCTCACCGGGAAACTGAGGGGGTTGTCGGACGGGTTCAGAATGCTCCTGTGGTATTGGAGAATATTTCCGAAGCTGAGGCATTTGTGCCGGAATCCGGCAGGCGTTATGCTGTGATTTCCCAAACAACACTCAGCACTGACGAATATGGAGCGATCCTTGATCGGCTCCGGAAAAAAATTCCCGGTCTTTATGTTTCCGGCGGAATATGTCAGGCAACGACCAGCCGCCAGGCTGCTGTGAAAAAACTCGCTGAAAAATGCAGCCGGATCGTCGTGATCGGTTCGGAAAAAAGTTCTAATTCCAAACGCCTGCGGGAAGTCGCGGAAAGTGCTGGAGCTGAAGCAGTCTTGATTCCGGATGCAGAGGCTCTGCCGGAATCTTTTTTTGAAATCCCGGGAGATGTCGGAATTACCAGCGGGGCAAGTGCTCCGGAATATCTGGTTGATTCACTGATCCGGAAACTGCAAAACTCCGGCTGGGAACTTGTGGATCAAAGCTTGCCAAGATAAGCCATGACCTGCTGAAGATCTTTCCAGACATCTGCCTTTGCTGCCGGATTCCTCAGAAGATATGCCGGGTGATAAGTCGGCATGACCTGGATCCCGTTATACTCCATCCATTTTCCGCGCTGACGTGTGATGCCAGTCATTCCCATGAGATATTTCAGCGGAACTGCACCCAGCAGAACGATCGCTTTCGGATTGACAAGTTCGATCTGCCGCTTGAGGATGGGGAGGCATATTGCCGCCTCTTCATCAGAAGGATTCCTGTTTCCCGGCGGGCGGCATTTTACGATATTTGCAATATAAACTTCAGATCGGTCATACTTCATCGCTCTGATCATTTTTGTAAGAAGCTCTCCGGCTTTTCCGACAAACGGTACACCCTGTTCATCTTCATCTGCACCCGGACCTTCTCCGATAAACATAAGTTCTGTCTGTTGGGAGCCGCAGCCGAAGACAACGTTTTTCCGTGTGGGTGCAAGGGGACATGCGGAACATTGCAAGGCGCACTGATGAAGTTCCTGCCATCCCATATTGGCAAGGTCGGGCAGGGCAGTCATAGCTGGCATCGGTGGTTCCGGTTCTGTTTCAGGAATTGCAACCGGGGGCGGCTGAGGTTTGGCAACCGGCGGCACAGTCTGCTGTTGAACCGGACGGCTTGCCAATGGCTCATTCATAAATTCAGCCAGATCTTTCCGCCGGACAAAAACATTCCCGGTGGAAGATGCTTCTGCCTTCATGCAGCAAATGATCTCATCAAAAATATCCATTATTGATCCCTTATTTTGAACAGTTTACCCAACCGAGAGCAATGGCAGAACACCATGCGGCAGAAAGAATTATCCACAATATTGCACCTTGCAAAACAGGGCGCAATCCCAGCTCTTTGAGCTTTTCCCGACTGAGATTTGAACCGATCAGGAAGAGTGTGACGATCATGAAATATTTGGAAAGACCCTTGATGAAATTCCCCGCCGGAGCAATCGCCGGAATCCAGGTGACAAGAGCTGCCGCAATCAGAAAACCGGGAATAAACCAGGGTACTTTGAATTTTATCCTGCTTTTTTCACCGGGTTCTTTTTCCGCAATAAACATGGATAAAAACATGGTCACCGGAACAATCCAGAGCGCACGCGCAAGTTTAACTGTCGTACCGATTTCCAATGCCTCCGGACCATATTGCATTCCTGCACCGACTACTGAGCTTGTATCATGAATTGCCAGCGCGGACCAGTAACCAAACTGGGCTTGAGAAAATCCCAGCCAGTGTCCGATCGCCGGAAAAATCAGCAGAGCAACAGCATTCAGGGTAAAGACCGTGGCGGAAGCAATGGCTATATCATGCGATTTTGCCTTGAGAACAGGTGCGGCAGCCGCAATTGCACTGCCGCCGCAGATCGAAGTCCCGACACTCACAAGGTACACTGTATTTTTCGGAAGTTTCAAAAGTTTCCCCGCAAGAACTCCAAGCCCGATCCCGGCTGTGATACCGATAAAGGTATAGATCAATCCGTGTGCTCCTGCTTGAAGAACTTCCAGAAGATTCATTCCGCACCCCATGCCGACAATTGTCGCTCCCAGCAGAGGTGAGGTTATTTTTGAAGTGAACTTGCTGAATGGATTTCCCCATGTTACAGCAAAAACGATTCCTGTCAGAACCGCAATCCCCGGAGCATAATCTCTTGCCGGCTCCCAGAAATATGGAACCGCAAAAAAAGCTGCGGCAACAAGAACAAAAATAATTTTTCTTACCATTGCAAAACCTTTCAATCTTTGATTGATAACAGCAATAATATACCCCAAAACCTGAAAACTGCAAGGAATTTTAAGTTTTTTATCCAAATATTTGTTGTTCCGGTAAAAAACAGTTTTGCAATCTCGGAGAAATGTGCTAAATTACGTAATGATGAATTTTCAAATAATAACGGAGTAAAAAAATATCATGCTGAAAACTCTGAACTGGTATATTGCCAAAAACTTTCTAGTGACCTTTCTTGCCGCAATCGGGGTGCTGACCTTCGGTATGACCGGCGCAAGATTGCTCAAAGTCTTCGAATATATTTCAGAAGGCGTGGATTCTTCCGCCGCATTCAAATTCCTGCTTTATGTTCTCCCCGTGGCACTCTCCTATACCATCCCGTGGGCTGCATTGGTCGCGATTATGCTGGTTTTCGGGCGGCTTTCCGCAGATAATGAAATTACAGCCATGCGGGCTTGCGGTGTCTCTATTCTTCAGATCGTTGCACCGATCATTGCTATTACGTTCGGACTTTCCTGCATCTGCCTGTATATTCAGATGGATGTCGGTCCTACAAATTTGGCAAAATCCAAAGATGTCATCAAGATGGTCGCTTTGGAGTCGCCTATGGCTCTGTTCAAGCCCGGCATTCCTCAGCAGTTTGATGACTTGATCATTCTGATCGACAGTAAAGAAGATGACGGAACCATCCGCGGGGTTCAGATCTACCGTATGGAAGGAAATGAAGTCAAACAGGATATTTCTGCATCTGTGGGATGGATCAAAGTGGATGCAAAATCTCAGAAACTTAAAATTGAGTTGGAAAATACTGTGATTATTGACTATATGAAGGATGGTATCCAGGAACGCCCCACCGCAGGACACAGTTCTATCGAAATTGAGTACGGAAAGAGGATGGAACAAATTTCCATTATGAAACGTGATAAATTTGAAAACTTCCGTGCTCTTTATGCACGGTCTGTTATTGAACGGCAGAGAGGGGACAGAAAACGTATTTGCGAAATCGAGACGGAATTGAATCAGCGTGTCGTTATGGCTCTGTCTCCAATTGCTTTTCTTCTGCTTGGTCTTCCCATGGCAATCCGGACATCCCGCCGCGAAACATCTGTTGGTTTGTTTATGAGTGTGCTGCTTGCCGGAATTTATTTCTGCGCGATCCTCGGCGCAAATGTTTTGCGTTCTGTTCCGCAGGCATTTCCGCAATATATTGTCTGGATTGTTCCGATCCTGTACCAGGCTTTCGGTGCATATTACATTTTCCACATGGCTAAACGATAACCCTTCAAGGAGATGATTATGGCTTCTGCAAAAGAAATGCCTCCCGTAATGATTTTATGCGGAGGGAAAGGAACCCGTTTGCGGGATGTTACTGAGCTTTTGCCCAAGCCTATGGTTCCAATCGGAACCCATCCGGTCCTTTGGCACATTATGCGGTCCTATTCCGCATTCGGTGTCAAACGGTTCATTCTTTGTCTCGGTTATAAAAAAGAAACCTTTATTGATTATTTTCTCAATTTTTCCGCCAGAGAGAATGACGTAACGATCAAGCTGGGACACCCCCCTGAGATGACATTTCATGGAAAACGGGAGGAAGAAGATTGGGAAGTAACTTTGGCTGATACCGGGTTGGAGAGCTGTACAGCGACCCGGATCCGGATCGCCTCGAAATATTTGAAGAGCAGTGATAAACGCTTTTTTCTGACCTATGGCGATGGTGTCGCTGATGTGAATATTGATCAGCTGCTTGAAAATCACAAAGCTTCCGGAAAGCTTCTTTCCATATCAGCTGTTCATCCCGAAGGGCGTTTCGGGGAAGTTCATTTCAGAAAAGACGGTTCGATCCGTTTCGATGAAAAACCGATCCGGTCCGGCGGCTTTATCAACGGCGGTTTCATGGTCGTTGAAAAATCCGTCGTCAAGAAATATATTCCGGAAGATAAAGATGTTTTTTTTGAGGCTGAACCCTTTGAACGGATCACTGAGGATCGTCAAATGAACGCATACCGTCATGAAGGTTTCTGGCAATGTATGGATACACCGCGCGAGCATGATCTGCTCAATCGTTTATGGGAAAGCGGAGAAGCCCCCTGGACCCGGTACTGGAAGGAGTGATTTTTATGGCAAAGGAAGCTGTTGCAGCATTTTATGCTTTTTTGGAGAGAACCCCGGAGGTGAAAAAAGAGGCTTTATCTCTTCAGGATCGTTTTGAAGAGCAGGAAGACCGTATTGATGAACTTATCCGGATCGCAGAACGGAATGGTTTTTCCTTTACGGAACATGATTTTGTTCAGTTCCTTTATGAGCGGAGCATTTGATCAACGCATCTGCGCGGCTGGAGCCGTTTCTCTTTTTTCGTTACGGTTTTCCGATTTATCTGTTTTTACAAAAAAAATACAGGTTTATTTCTAAAAAAAGCCATTTACAGCGTTGGCAAAAATGCTTTTTTGTGCTATAATGTAGAAAAATAAAAAACAGAAGACTCTGTTTGTTATAAATCTGGCGTTCGTGAATAATTCGAAAGAGCTTTAGGGGAAGGATTGAATGATTATGAGAAAAATTTTGAATTTCTGCTGTTTTGTATTCTTTGCAGCTGCGGTAATGATATGTGCTTCGCTGTCAGCCCAGCAGAAAGGTCCCAAGAAATATAAACTCAGTGATTTCAAGGGGGACAAGGTCCGGTTCATTAACGCCGTTGTGGATTCTTATGTTAATACGGTTCCCAAGTTGGATCTCACAGACCAGCGGGTGATCAATGAAATTTATGATGTGATCGACAGGGAAGTTCCAATTCAGCCGAAAGGGAAACCGGATAACCGTCTCAGAGGAGAACTCAGAGCAGAGGCTTATCGGCTCATCAAGCTGGATAAGAAGTTTGCAATGGAAGAAGACGAGTACCGCAGATTTCTTGAGGCAAAAGCAGCAAAGATCTATACAACATATAAAATTGGAGAAAAGATATCTCTTACCTATCAAAGAGGAAAAAGCCGTTATCGCGTAACAGGAACTTTTTACCGTTTCAATGGACGGTCTGTTGCAATCGGTTTGCGGACAGTTCCGTATTATGATCTGATCGAAGAAGATAAAGTAAAAGTCAATCCGGAATATGCTAAGCAAAAACAGCGGGAATATGTAGATCGAGAGTTGAAAATCTACTTGAGCCTGCGAAAAGATGCTTTGCTTTCCAAAGAAACTGAGCTGGTCCGGAAACAATTGAAGTATAATATAGATTCCGGTTTTGTCCGTTATGCAGAAATGTGGCGTTACCCGATTCAGGTCATCAACAACCTGCTGATCGACATTATTGAGGCAGACCCGCGTTATGCTGGTAAAGTCAGCGGTTTGAACCTGGACTCCATTCAGCGAATCCAGATCAAACGGTTGGATTCTTTTGATAAAAAAGAATTGGAAGAACGGATCCGTGCCTATAAAGAAGATGTCGCCCGGCGTGTTGGTACGATTGACTCGGAACAGGGATTGAAAAATATTATTTTCTGGCGTTTTACCAGAGATGAAATCAAACATGTTCTGGAATCTCACGGCTGGAAATTAGTGCAGGGAAAAGAGTACGATCTCGCCGTCGGATTTGACCAGCAGGTCGTTGAAACCAGACTCTATTACGAAAACGGCCGATTGGTAAAAGTTATGACAATTTATGACATTGACAGCTTTGACTCCTTTACCAATCTCAAGAAAATTTTCCTGAAAAATTATGGTCCTGATGACCGGATGAAGAAAAAACAGTATGTTCGTCCCGGAGATCCTTCTACCTGGACAGGAATCATTACGGACGGTTACCTTCATGTCAAACAGAATAAAGATACCGGCGCGCTGGAAGGTCGTGTCACAATGACATGGACGATGGTTCCCCTCAAAGACCGGAAAAAACGTGCCGATATGCTGAATAAAGGAAAATGAGCAAATGGAACTTAATGATAAACTTTTTCAGGCTGCTGAGTATTTTGAAACAAATCCGGATACCTCAATCGCATTCGGAACAGAAGCTTTTCCGGCTCTGCATTGTGAATTTCCCCGTATCGGGGATAAAACAGTGCTGATTTGTGCCGGAGGTGATGCCTCTTTTTATAAAAGCGGAGCCTTTTCTGCTGTGATGAGGGCTGTCGGTCGTTCTGACTTGAATGCTCCCCGCTTTGAAAATATTCCGCCGGAACCGGATACTGAGTGTGTCCGGAAAATCGTCTGCAGGATGGAGGAAGAAAAGCCGGAAATCGTGATCGCTGTCGGCGGCGGAAGTGTTATGGATGCTGCAAAGGCAGCATATCTCTCCTGGCAGACAGGAATGGATGTCAGAGCATTGTTTGGAAATGGTGTTGCATCCAAAGCGTTCCCTGAAAAAGTTTTCAAACGTGTCTGGAGCCTTCCCACAACCTCCGGAACCGGTTCTGAAGTAACTCCTTATTCAAATATTATAGATGCTGAAAACGGAGTGAAATGTTTGATCGTTGAGCCGCAGATCGTTCCGGAATATGCCTTTGTTCTTCCTGAACTGACACTGACGCTGCCCCGGAAAGTTACAGTTGATACAGCACTGGATGCAATGGTTCACTCTATAGAAAGTCTTCTGAACATCAAGGCAGGAAAAGAGCATCCGGAGGCTGCCGCATGGGCTGTTTTGAGCGTTTCTCTGATTCGCGATTCCCTGCCGCTTCTGAGCAATGACAGCGAAAATCCATTATTGCGGACTGCTCTTTCCGCGGCAGCCTGCCTTGGCGGAATGTGTATCAAAGTCTGCCCTACAAGTTTGCCTCATCTTTGCAGTTTTTCGTTTTGCGGGAAAGCAACTCACGGTGCGGCTGTTGCGGCTTTGCTTCCCCACTTCTGGCGGTATTATCTTGCCAATCCGGAAATAGCGGAACGAACCATGCTGCTCGCAAACGTATTCCCCGGAAAAACACCGGAAGAAATTGTTGATTCCTGTGAAAAATTCATTCAGAATATGGGAATTGAAACTGCGCCGGGTACCCTCAGCGGAACAGATTCGTCATTCATTGATATCCTGGCTGAAAATGCAAAACTGAACCCTGTCAAACTTTCAACAGCACCGGTTCCTATTGATCCGGAATCTGCCGGAACGGTATTCCATCAGGTGCTGGATCAAGTTTGGAGCCGCTGAGAGATGAAGTCTGCTCTGACAGCTGTTCTTCTGCTGTGCGCTGCTTTTTTGTATGCTGCACCTGAAAATGTTTTTCAGATCCACGGGAATATTCAGCTTTACGCAACTCCTTCAGATTCATCTGAAGTAATCGTGACTCTGAAAGAAGGAACTCCTGTTTCGTTTCATTCTCCGGACAAAAATTGGGTAAGAGTCGATTTTTCAAAAACAATGGATGTCTGGGTGGCTGTCTGTTTTTTACAGAAAGGCGTTTATACCAAAGATGTGATCTTCCGGACAGCTCCCTCTGCGGCATCTTCCGCTTTAGAACTGCGGGAACCTGTCTTTGGAAGGAAAGCCGTGGTTATTGGTTCCGACCGCAGCGGACACTGGCGGAAAGTTCGGCTGGATGGTAAATTTTCCGGATATCTTACGCGGGAGGAGTTTAAGGAAAGTTTGAAAAAAAAGAGTGCGTTCCGTGTGCAAAAATTGCCGATGATGAGTACTGCTTTCGGGCGGCTTTTGCCCTTGGAGAAACCTGTCGGGCAGGCAACTTACAAACTCGTTTATAAAGTCGACCGCGCTGAATATCTCGTTGCTTATGTCATTCCAGACAAGGTGAATCTGAAATTGTGGGAAAACTGGATGATCTATCTCAGCGGAGAAAGCATCTGGGTTCCCTCAATCTACACGCCGTTCCTGAAAGGTGCAAATATCTTCCCGGCACATCGCTGAGTCGTCCGGTAAAAAGGCTTCAGTGATCCAATCTGCCTTGTATTCCGGTTCCGGGGATACAGATATTTTTTCCAATTGCAATACCCGTTCTTCAACGGGTGTCAATCCGCAAAATGCATAAAAAAGTTTTTCAGAAAGAGTCATGATTTCCTTTCAGCCTTTCGATTTGAGTCAAGGTTTCCAGAAAACGTTCATCCTGCAATCTGTTCCATTTTTTCAGCGAAAGCAAATCGGATTCCCTGCTGAATGATTGGATTGCCCGCAGGATTTCCAATGCTCTGAACGGATTCCTGTTCAGCATTTGAGCGGCTTTCCTGATTGTTGTTTTCGGGCGGATCATCCCCAGCGACAGATGTTTTGAAAGGTTGATGTCCCCCGGCAGAGAGAGGCAATGCAGCCTTTCTGCCGGAGAGAGTTGACGTATCAGGATCCTTTCCCCTGAACTGAGTACAGATTCTCTGATATGAATTTTTTTCTTGCGGAGTGACATTATTCAGGCAAGGACCCGGAGGATTGGATCACGATCGTAGCTGTCGGCGGATTGTTATCGAGCCGCGTTTCATCCGGTGTGTAGGATGAAAACCAGGCATTTGTGTAGCTGACAGTGGTTTTGGTAACTTTTCCGGTAAACGTGATTGTCCCTTTCTGACCGAGGATCGCAATGATCTTTGCTGCATTGGTGGGATCATCAAGGACAGTTAATTGTCCGTCTGTGACCTCAAAAAGAGCAGATGGTTCAAATTTTCTGCTGCCGACAGTTGCATCGGTTGTCATATCAATTTTATCCCCGAGTCTGACCCCCGGTCTTTTTTTTGCTCTGCAGGCAAAAATGATCGTCGGATCCTGCGAACATGTGACTGTGATGTTGTAACCTGATTTTTCAGATGACATGGAAAACCTCCTTAAACGTTAGTTGTCCGCGTTCTTGTGTCAACCGGGAAAAACAAAAAAACGGCTTGATTTCCAATAAATTCAGAGTATATTACCAAGTCTTTGAATATTGGGAGAAGAGAGGAATGCTGTTGTTGAAAAATACGGCACATAAACGGAGAAATTTTACCCTGGTGGAACTGTTGACGGTCATTGCGATCACAGCTGTTCTGGCCGGAATGCTTCTGCCTGCTCTCGGAGCCTCCCGCGATCGGGGCAGGGAGAGTGCGTGCCTTTCCAATCTCAAACAAATCGGAACCGCTTACCTTTCTTATTCTTCCGAATACGGCTCAACTGTCAAAATCTGGTCATCCGGCACTGTCCGCTGGATGAATACACTGTTTGACCGGAACGATTTGCCGGTATGTGCTTCCGACCGCCGTGTTCGCGGGGAAAATATGCCGTCATACGGAATTTCAGGCGTTCTTTCTGCCGGATGTTCTGCTGCAGAAAAAGAGAAATATCCCTGGTATAATATCAGTGAAAAACAAATCCGAAATCCCTCCGGGTTCATAGCTGTTTCAGAGGTTTCCGATTCCTATTTTTTCGGAAATGGGACCGTTTCGTCAGCGGTAATTGGAACCCGGAACGGTGAAGTCTCCGTTGTCGATGGCTTCTGTAAAAATCTATCGTTCCGGCATGGCGGAAACAATCTTGCTTTTCAGGCATTTCTCTTTGATGGACATGCTTCTCAATTTCTGTTCCGGTCTCTTCCTGACAAATATTGGGATTTGCAGAATAACGGCGGTTACGGGAGTGGAAGATGAAGTTCTTTCTGTTTTTGAGCATTGTCGCTTTTCTTACCGGATGTTCCCGCGTGAACAATGACTCCGGACAGCCTGAAAAGATCCTTTCTTTGTCAGCCGCGGCAACAAAAATTTTATATGATCTGGGTGTCCCGCCTGTTGCGATCGACGAATATGGAAAAATCGCTGCGGGGGAGCCTCTCCCGGAAATCATTGGAAAGGGCAATGCTGTTTCCAGAGAAAAAATTGCTGGTTTGAGGATCGACCATGTGATTCTTTGGCGCTATCAGAATGATGCCTCTGCAAATTTCCGGAATCTTGGAATCAAAGTGACAGAAATCGCCCCTTTCCGGTTAAATGTTTATCCGGTGCTGGTTCGCCGTTTGGGCGCATTGACCGGAAAAGAAAAAAGAGCGGAAGAGCTTTGTTCCGCATTTCAAAAGCAATTATCTGCGATTCCCAAACCTGCAAAGATGCGGCACGTTTATTTTGAACTTTACGGTCCGTTCAAATCTGTTGGTGAAGAGAGTTATGCCGGCGATCTGCTTTCCAGAGCCGGAGGAATCGTTATGAACCGGAAAACCGGTTTGATCAGTACAGAAAATCTTCTGGCGCATCAGCCGGAAATCATTTTTTATGTCGAAGGTCACGGCTCCGCGGAAGAAATCCGGAAACGTCCGGGATTCTCGCAGTTCCCGGCTGTACAAAATAACAGGATCTATGCAGTTCCTCGCCGCTTGATTACCGAAGGCGTTGCGCCGTTGGAAGCAATTGGATTTTTCAGGAATCATATTATAAGGGAGAAATAAGGATGTCCTTTTACCGGATTACCCAAAATAAAAAATATGACTTTGCTACGCTCCACAATTGGGGCTGCACCTTTCACTGCCCTTTCTGCAGTTACAAGCTGCGCGGAGGAAAAAGCGGTTTTGCTTATCCGAAGCCGGAACGTTTTTTGAGCGTGGAAGAACAGAAAGCCGCATTGCGGAACGCCAAGCCCGGAAAAGTTTATTTCATGGGCGGAGAGCCGACCGTTGCCAAAGAACTCCGTGAAATGGCGGAGTTTTCCAAAAAAGAACTTGGTGCCTATACAAAACTCGGACATACCAACGGGAGCGATTTGCAGATTCCTTTCCTGGATGCCGCAAACATCGGTTTCAAAGCATGGAGCGATGACCTCCATCTGCAGCTGACCGGACGTCCGAAATCTTTGATTTTCGATAACTTTACCCGGGCTTTCGATGCCGGAATGGAACTCTCCGCAAGCATGATCTATATTCCCGGATTGGTCGATCTTGATGAGATGGAACATGTTTTGAAATATCTTTCCGCACTGGATAAAAATATTCCGTTCCATATCATGGGATATATTCCGGTTCCCGGTTTGGATTACAGACGCCCGACGACGGATGAGATGAAACAGGCAAAACAACTGTGTCTCAGCTATCTTACAAAAGTCGGATCATCGCATCTGACCTCTGAAGAGGCATTGGATCTGACCGCCAGAGATGACCGTTTCAATGTGGAAATCATCGCCGGAGTGTAACGTGAAGAATCTCTGGTATATTGCAGCTGTTCCGTTTTTTATATTGCTCTGGGGTGCCGGGGCAGGGGAGTGCGGTTATTCCGAACTCTTCTGTCTGCTTTCCGGACAGTCTCTTCCGGAATCTGCCCGTACCATTCTTCTTGAGATCCGTTTGCCGCGCCTTTTATCGGCATTTCTTGCTGGAGGAATGTTGGCATCTTCCGGAGCAGCTGCGCAGAATCTGTTCCGGAATGATTTAGCATCACCGCATGTTCTCGGTGTGATTTATGCTGCTGCGCTGGGGGCAGTTTGCGGAATGTTCTTTCCGATCCCGGCAATCATATTTTCCTTTGTTTTTGCGTTGGCTGCGCTGTTCCTGATCTTTCTTCCGGGCAGGCGTTTTTCATGGGACAGTGCCGCGCTGCTGCTGGCGGGGATCGCGGTCAACGCCTTTGCTTCGTCTCTCACCTCCGGTGTCTTGTACCTTGCAGATGAAAAACTCTCCTCCGTCGTTTTCTGGATGCTTGGCGGTTTCTGGCGCGCCGGATGGAACGAGGTGATCATCCTGAGCTGCTGTTTTGCTGCGGGGATCTGTCTGCTCTGCAGCCTTTCTGCTGAAATGGATATGCTTCTTCTCGGCGACCGCAGTGCCTCTCTTTCCGGCGTTGATTTGAAAAAAGTCAAGCCTTTGGTTCTGATAGCCATTGCCATGATGACTGCCGGAAGTGTGAGCTGTTGCGGTGTGATCGGTTTCATCGGATTGGCGATCCCGCACATCGTCCGTTGTTTTTCCCGTGCAAAATTTTCTTCCATTCTGCCCGCCTGTATCATTACCGGCGGATGTTTTCTGCTGTTTGCAGATCTGCTTGCCCGCATGCTTTATACCCCGTACGAAATCCCCGTCGGGATCCTGACATCTGCCGCTGGCGGACCGTTCTTTTTTATCCTTCTTTTACGCCGGAGAAAATCCCATGATTAAACTTCAGGAAATTGATTTTTCATACAGCTCAGTATCTGTTCTGAAATCTTTCAGTTATGAATTTACTGCCGGGAAGTTTTACGGAATTTTCGGCGCAAACGGCTGTGGAAAAAGCACTCTTCTGAAGTTGATCACCGGGGAACTGAAGCCCGATACCGGGAACGTTCAGCCAGAATATAAAACGATAGAGGAACGTGCAAGAACCATCGGCTTTATGGAACAGCAGTGTCCGGAACAGATCCCCTTGAATGTGCGGGAAGTCGTGGAGCTTGGACGTTATCCGTGGCGGAAATCCGGACAACTTTTTTCTATTGAACCGATTTTGGAACAGTTAAACTTGACTGCACTTCAGAAGAGACCTTACAATGAGCTGAGCGGCGGGGAAAAACAGCGGGTGATGCTTGCCCGTGTGCTTGCTCAGAATACACCGGTTTTATTGCTGGACGAACCGTTCAGTTCTCTGGATGTTGGAAACCAGCATCATTTTTACTCTCTTCTGAAAAATCTTGCCAAATCCGGAATGTGCGTTATTATGGTCACTCATGATGTTTTTGTTTCCCGGAAATACCTTGACACCGCGTTATTCCTCAAAGATGGACAGCTCTACATTGAGGGTGCTCCGGAAACTCTTTTTACGGATGATCTTTTCCGGGATATTTATCACGTTTGACTTCAGATGTCAAACGTTTTTTTTATACCTTTAAGGTACTTTTATCATCCTGTTCTTCCGTAATACTGCAAAAAAAAACAAAGAAATTAGTTTAACCTAATTGAAAAATAAAAAATATAGTGTATATTATATGTATGAAGAGGGACGTAGTGGTAATATTTCTGCTCTTCTCAATGTTAGCTGATGCAAACTTTTATATAATCAGTCCAAAACAGGAGCGTTGAAAATGGCTGAAAAGAAATGTTCGTGCGGTTGCTGCTGCAATTCCGGAAAAACAAAAGAGTACAATGTTTCCGGTGATGAAAAACAATGTACACTGGCAGATCTTCCTGTCGGAACAAAAGCAACGATCGTGAAAATCATGCCTCAGGCAAGGGGCAGCAAGAAATTTGCAGATGTCGGAATCGTTCCCGGCAGCGAGCTTTTGATTGAAGCTCATGCTCCTTTCGGCGGGTTGATCCGTGTAAAAGTTATGGAAACCAGTATGGCGATCCATAAAGATGAAGCCGCAAATATCGTGATGGAAGAAGATTCCAATATCATAACCGAAAAGGACAAAGATTGATGAAAAATTCTTACAGAATTGCTCTCGCAGGGAATCCGAACTGCGGGAAAACAACGATTTTTAATGCTTTGACCGGAGCCAGACAGCATGTCGGAAATTATCCCGGTGTGACTGTCGAAAGCAAATCCGGAAAATTTGTTCTGAACGGAGCAGAGATCGAGCTCATCGACTTGCCCGGAGTTTACTCTCTCTCTTCCAGTTCTCCGGAAGAAGAAGTCGTTTTTGACGAACTCACCAAGCCCGGGATCGACCTCATTATCAACGTCGTAGACTCTACGATCCCTCAGCGCAGTCTTTATCTGACAACTCAGCTTGCGGAGCTTCATATCCCAATGCTTCTCGCATTCAATATGGCTGATGATGCTGAAAAAAAAGGTCTGAAATATGACTTTGCAAAACTGGAAAAATATTTCGGTTCTCCGATCGTTCAGACCGTCGGCTGTAAATCCAGCGGGGTACAGAATCTGCTGAAACGTCTTGCCTCCACTCTGGAAGAGTTGGACGATCATGGCGTTCCCATGCTTACTTACGGCGCAGATATTGATGATGCGATCAAGGCGGTTTCTGATAAGATCGACGAGCTGAATCTTGATATTTGCAAGTTCATTCCCTCCCGCTTCTATGCAATCAAACTGTTGGAACATGACAGTTCTGCAATGAAGATTAAAGCATTGGAACCTGTTCAGGAAGAAGTCACTTGCCAGATCAAACATCTGCTTGATAAACATGCGATCAAAGCGGAAACTTTTATGGCTGACTGCCGTTATGCCATGCTCGCCGGAGCTTGCCGCGATACTATCTCCAGAACCGGAGAAAAACGCAGGGAAATTTCCGATAAGATCGACATGGTCATGACCAACAAGTTCCTCGGTTTCCCGCTCTTCCTGCTCATTATGTATGTCACATTCTGGTTCACGTTTACCTGTGCAGATCCGCTGATGGGCTATATCGAAGAGTTTTTCGGATGGCTCGGTGAACTCGTCAAGGGTGTGTGGGCTGAAGAAAAACTGCCGTATCTCCGCAGTATGGTCACGGACGGGATCATCGGCGGCGTGGGCGGCGTGATCGTCTTCCTGCCGAATATTCTGTTCCTTTTCTTCGCTATTGCGATCCTGGAAGAATCCGGCTATATGTCCCGTGCCGCATTTGTTATGGACGGTATCATGCGGAAATTCGGACTTCAGGGCAAATCCTTTGTGCCGCTGGTTCTCGGCTTCGGCTGTACGGTTCCTGCAATCATGGCGACCCGTACCATTGAATCTCAGCGCGACAGAACCGTTACGATCATGGTTCTTCCTTTGATGAGCTGCGGGGCAAGATTGCCGATTTATGCGTTGATCATTCCCGCTTTCTTCGCTGAAAAATATCAGGCTTTCACCATGTGGGGAATCTATGTGATCGGTATCGTGATCGCTTTGATCGCTGCCCGAATCATGAAGGCAACTCTTTTCAAAGGCGACGGCGAAGTCTATCTTATGGAGCTTCCCCCTTACCGTATGCCGACTTTCCAGAGTCTGATGCTTCATATGTGGGATCGCGGAAAGATGTATCTCCAGAAAGCCGGTACGATCATCCTCGCAACCAGTATAATCCTTTATATCTGCAATACATTCCCGCAGAAAAAGACATTTGAAAAGGATTATGGAAAACTGATTGAACAGGTTCAGAACGGAAAATCTCTGACCGATGCCCAGATCAAGATTCTGGAAGACGGCAAAATCATTTCCGGTGAGGTCCTTGCTTCTGCCAGAGAATCAAAAGCTCTTCCGCAGGAATTTCTTGATGGATTGGCTGAAAATAAGGTTAAGCTGACTCCAGAACAGCAGTCAGTGATTGATGCCGCCCAGACGCTGAACGATGATGTCGCTGCTCTTGAAAATGAACAGGCTGCAGAAGAAATGGAATATACCATCTCCGGACGCATCGGAAAAGTTCTTGAGCCCATTTTCAGACCGCTTGGCTTTGACTGGAAGATCGCTACAGCAACCATCGGAGCTCTTGCGGCAAAAGAAGTCTTTGTCTCGCAGATGGGGATCCTTTATGCAGAAGGCGAAGCCGATGAAAAGTCAGTTACTCTGCGTGAAAAGCTGGTAAAGAGATATACGCCGCTTCAGGCATTCTGTGTGATGCTTTTCTGTCTGCTCTCCATCCCCTGTCTTGCAACCCTGGCGATCATCCGTCGCGAACTGAACTCCTGGAAAATGACCTTTATCGAAGGTGCTGGTTTGTTCCTGCTGGCTTATATCGTAACGCTGGTTGTCTATCAGGTCGGAACAATTCTCAAGATTGGAACAAATCTCATCGGATAATTGATTCTGCTGAAATGAAAACGAGGCTGTTCTCTGCTGGAGACAGCCTCTTTTTTTTTGTACGCGCGGCACGTACATTGAGTTTCCGGTGAAAATCCGGTACAGGCTTGTCAGTAGGAACTGTTAGCGAAAGCCAAGGGGGTCCATCATGAGGTTGCGTCTGAAAAAAGGCAATAGCAAACTCCCGGTCAAAAGAATAGAAATATAAGGCGGATGAGCTTGCTAAACAAAGTGAAGCAAAATACTGACCTATATGTGTGGACGGTTTCTCAAATAAAGAACAATTTCCCCTCAATTATTGTATTAATGGCGTTATTTCAGCTTCTGTGCAAACAGCCAGCGGAATAGATTCTCATCATTGTAAGCTGGTGTCCAAGAGGCATGCATGACCTCATGATATTCCGTATATCGGGCAGGGGCTCCCAGCTGTTTCAACTCTGCAAACAGCTTTCTTGAATTTTCCACAGGGACAACATCATCGGCATCCCCGTGAAAGATCCAGACAGGCAGGTCTGAGATCATTTTCATCGTTTCAACATCACCGCCTCCACAGACGGGAACTGCTGCGGCAACGATATGCCGGTAGCGGGTGATAAAATCCCAGGTGCCGAATCCTCCCATGGATTGTCCGATGATATAGACCCGATTCTTGTCCAGTCTGGAATCAGTTTTCAGCAAGTGCAGAACCAGTTCAAAGGTCGCCTGCAGAGAGGGCAGGGGGGCTTCCGTTTGATGATGCTCTGTCAAGGTCCAGTCATGATCAGCCCATTTCATCGGATAATTTGTCTTCGGAACAAGAACGATTGCTGGATAGTTTTTCTTTAACATACAGAGGCACTGTCCGGGAAGATCCCGGTAATCCTCCGCCCAGCTTCCTGCCCCGTGAAGATGAATGATCAGCGGATATTTTTTCCCCTCTTCCAAATCCGGGATAAGGAGTCTGTAGCTGAGTGAAAAACCGGATTCCGCGGTAAAATTATCTTCCTCGATTTTGTCCGGATATACGGCAACAAATTCCGGCTTTTCGTAATAAATATCTTTCATAAGAGATCCTTCGTGACAGAGCTTCCGTTTGAAACAGTCTTTTCTTTGTTGTCAGCATCCGCTTTTTCGTTGAGAATAACGTATTCTACATATTTTCTGCAAACTTTGTCGGCATATTTCCCGACCGGTTTATTTGCCATGAGGAGATCTGTGTCGTGATTAAAATAAACCATCCATTCGAGGAGTCTGCTGCGTCCTGCATTATATTCAGCCAAGGCCATTCGCAGAAAATCCGGATTGCTGTACCATCGTTTCAACGCCCGGGTGATATACCACGTTCCGATTTCAATATTGAGCTCCGGATTGAACATTTCAGCTTGAGATGGAATTGGAACTCCTTTTGCCTTAGCCCAATCTGCGGCAGCTGCTGTCCGGATCTGCATCAAGCCGACTTCGCCTGCTTTTCCGACTTTTGTATTGATAAAAGAACTTTCTGTAAAAATGATTGCTTTTATCAGCATGGGATCAACACCATGCCTGGCAGCAGAAGTCTGTATCATTTTATCATATTTCATTTCTCTGAATGTCAGAGATTCCTGAGCATCTGATCGCATCGAAACAAAGAGCAAAACGGCGATAAAGAGGCTCGGGAGAATACCGGAAAGCTCCTTGCAAAAACACTGGAAAGCTCCCCGGATCAGAACCGGGTTTCTCATCTTAAATCCTTTCTGTTTTCTTTCGGAGCGTTGTTCTGCATTAAGGCAGAAACAACAGAAGAGTCTGAATGCGTTATAAATCAGGCTCTTCTGTAATATAGCACATTTTTTGAAAAATGCAAGGAATTTTTTTCAGTGCTGTTTTCAGGGCGTTTTTTGCTTGGCGCGGTTGAGTGCCGGAAACGCTGATTCTTTGAAAGATTTGACCCTCCGTTTCAAGCCTTCTTTCCGACGCTTCATGTAATCTTCACTCTTGATTCCCAGCAGCACAAACAGGATCCTTTCCCGTCCGGTCAGGATCGTAATTTCACAGGAAGATCCAAAACGGAGCGGGTAGGGTTCTTCTTTCAAAATCAATTTTACCGGATAGAATTTCCGCCCGTTAACTTCCACTGGAAGCTGGTAAACATAGTCAACTTCTCCATAGAAATACCCGTAATCAAGATAATTATACTGGGTGCTGATGATTCTGGCTTTCTGTCCGGGTTTAACCTTGTAAACCTGATTTTCATTGACAAGAGCTACGACTTTTTTATACTGGTTTGCAGAGAACTTGACGACAACGTCCCCCTTGGTGTAGTAATTTCCGGGACGCGGCGGAATATCCGTCACGATACCGGAGTCCGGAGCAAGAATTGTGTAATCTTCCAGCCGCCGTTCTTCCATGCGGAGAAGTTCCCGTTTATTTTCGAGCTGTTGACGCATCAGCCGGATTTCTTCCTTTGCTTTTGCGACAATGACTTTAGCGAGTCCGGTTTCCAGAGTTCTCCAGTCTTCCTGCAATCTGGCAAGATTCATTTTGTCAGCAAGATGATCCATCTCGACTTTCAAAAATTCTCTTCTTGTAATCGCCTTTTTCAGGAACAGTTCTCTGTAAACTTCAACTTCTTTTTCGGAACGCTGGCACCGTTCTTCTGCCTCCTGCAGCCGAAGTTTGGTGTGCCGGTAATGAGTTGGCAGAGGATCCCGTTGCAGGATTTCTAAATCCCTGAGTTTGACATCCAGAGCAATTTCCATCGTTTTGATCTCATTCTTGATCTTTTTGATAACATCCCGCTGGTTCCGGTCATCAAACTGAACAAGTTTTTCACCGCGCTGCACGGTTTCTCCGGAATGTTTATAGACCGCCGTGATCTTTGCGCTTACAAGCGTCTTGATTTCATATTGCCGAACGCCTTCCACGTTGCCGACTCCATTGACTTCGTCATCCATGTGTCCGATGGTAATTACCAGAACAAGAACAATAAAGAGAATAAGAACAAACCAGATGATATGACGGAAGAACCGGAGCTGTTCCTTGATATTGATTTTAGGAGGTGTACTCATGACAGATCTCCTTTCGCCATTTTCTTCTGTTTTTCGTACAGGTCTTTATAAAC
>JAFTJI010000204.1 GCA_017456495.1 Lentisphaeria bacterium
AAAAACAGTGCTCCCAGAAATCCCAGAACTCCTTGTACTCCCAGTTTCCCAGTCTATCCATGGCTTGTGTGCCGTTCGCATCGGCTCTGCCGGAACTCAATAAAGGAAGCCTTTCTGCGGCATAACTTTCTGTGTCAGAGGTTCTTCACAAAGGACGTTTCCCTTTTCTTCGATCCGGATAAAACCACCCGGTTTGCCGGTTTTATTGAAGACAACTATAACCGTTCTGCCCTGCGGAGTGGTAAATGTCACAGTTGCAGTTGCGGTATTCTGAGTCATTTTGATACCTTTCACCGGAGTTTCACCAACGTCGATCACGTTCAGGAAATAATCCCGTTTTGCCGGAGTTTTCGGGGAAAGATTGATCCGCCATGCACCGGCATACTGCAGATTCTTAAAGATTTTCTTCGGACCATCCCAATTAACAGCTGCGCCCATAAATTCTTTTCCGGGACCACCGATTTTGGTGATGACTCCGTTTTCCGGAAGAAGGGTTGTACAGCGGAGGATCCCGCCCTCATCAGAGACCTTTGCGGTCGTCTCATATCCATTCACGACAGGCTCTTCGAGAAAATGAAGCAGCCACTCTTTTTTGAATGCCGGATTTGTGGATTCCACACGGTCAAAGACAATGAACACATCCGGCTGGATATGGATGAACTGCCGTGTAAATTCCTTGCATTTTTTGACGGAATAAACCTTTGTCGCATCACCAAGAGCATAAGTATAAAACTGATTGGTTGAGAAAGCACGGCATTGTCCGCCGATTTTGGAAACCTGTCCACCGTCAGCATCGGCAAAATGGAGCTTATGCTTCCGGTAAAGCGCATCCCGCTCTGCGGCATCCCACATGTAACTTCTTTTCTGATAAACAGATTCACAGAAAGCCGCATCTTCCGGAAAACGTTCAGAAGGATCATGGATCAGAATGGTATTATGCGCGATAGAAGCATTGTGATATTTCATTGCTCCATACCAGGAATCCATACGATATCCGGAATCGATCGCCAGATATCCGTTTTTGAAAATCGTGAAATGGTTCTCATCTCCGCGGTTGTTATGAGCTTCGACAGTGGCTCCGGTTACAAAAAGCGCACGGGTATCATTTTTTCCGGTTCCGCTGTGCATGAAAATTGCCCCGCCGGTACGAAAATGGCGTGCCAGAGCTTTTTTCCGGACAGTTGTTTTCTGCGGCGGTTTGATCTTTTCTATATCATAAGCCAGATATCTCCGGAAGAAACCGTAATAATAAGGGGGAGCTTTTTTCCGGGGACGGATCCGTCTCGGATCTTTGAAAAAGTCAATGCTGAATTTCCCATCCATCCGCTGAATGGCTCCGGCAATTTGAGAAACTTCATTTGGATATTGCGTTCCATATGCGCCGAGAGTTGCGTATAAATGCGCTGAAATCCCGAACATTGCCATGGTGGAGTGGTCGTTGTCCCCGAAACCATAATTCCGGATTTTGACTTTTCCTTTCCCGGGTATGGAGTTCCATTGGAACCATTCCGGGAAATACATCAGGTGATTCAAAAACGGCAATTTGACCGGCTTCTTGAATGCTGTACGCCACAGATAGAGGAAATCATAGCTTGCCCAGGGGTATTGTCCGGCAGAATAGTTGATTGTCGGACTGGATAACATGCCGTCATCTTCAGCGATTGTATCACGGTAATTCAGACACTCCCGGTACTTTTTGTAACCCTCTTTCAGCATACTGAGCGCAAGTTCATCACAAACGCCCTCCCCGTAAGCAAGGATCCCCATGTAAAGTTCATTGTTGGAATCGCCGTAAAACCCGGAAGATTTCCCGCTTCCGCCATTGATCCCGAAGAAAGGTCCCCACCAGCCATGACGAGCATATTTGATATTGACTTCGACAAACTCTTTCAGATACTTCTTTGCCCGGGGAACATCATAGTTCCAAATCCAGTCGAGAGCCGCCATATTTTCGATTCTTCCGATGGCAAACCAGGAAATGGCTGCCCGTTTTTCTGCGGTATCTTTATAAACAGCAAGGTTGAGATCCAGGAATTTCCATGCTTTTTCCGCATATTTTTTGTCATCAGTCAGAAGATATGCCAAAGCACAAGTCAAGGCTTCTTCCTCATAAAGAGCCGCGACTTCAACCTCCCGGCTGGCGTAAGGGCGGGTCGTCCCGACAGCACCCCGTTTTTTCACTTTCAGGGCAGGATCGATCTGAAAATGTTCCGCATCGGTCAGCAGCTGCTTCATCCCGATCTTTTTTGCCCATGCCTTGACCAGCGGAAGAGTATCTTTGTTGATATAGATCCTCGGGTGATCGGTGCGGAGATTTTTGATCCAATCAAGATTTGAACTCAATGGTCTGTCCGAATTAAACTTGGCACCAGCTTTCCACGGTTGACAGAACCAGGTAAAAGCCTTTGTTCCGAACCCGTTGACTTCCAGCATCATGTAACCGACATTCACATTTCTTCCGGAGAGGGAACGAACCTCTGTTTCCGCACTGAATATACCTTGTTTTCCAGTCACCGGTTTCAGCAGCCATACATCATTTTCATTGAGCTGAAGTTTATTCCCCCGGGTGGAATCCATAAAACCAAGAGAGACTTCAGAAACCGGCTTGAGGGAACTCTCAACCGTTGCTTTCAGCAAAGCATCTTCACACAGACACTTCCGGTCAATAAAAAAGTTGTTATCCAGAGTCACCCGGATCCGCGGAACTTTGACCATACGCATATTTCTGATCCTGACATGGGCATCACGGATCGCAAAAGAGTAGAAAATATTGCCGCTTGCACGCATTTTCGGAGCGTTTTCATAGAGATTCTGAACATAATAACCGCTTTCAGGAGCAGGATTCCAGTGGAATCTCGGTCCGGCATTGACACACCCGCCATACATGGAAAAATGATGTCCGGTTTCTACGATTTCCAGATCAAATTCCAAATACGGGAACTCTTTGGAGGCTGCAAGATACATGCCCACATCACCTTTTTTTCCGATGGCATTGAATTCAAAACCGTTTTCGATCTGTTTGATCTCGCCACCCCGTGCCCGCCAGCCGCGAACACCTTTGGGCGACAGTTTCAATGGGTTCCCGTTTTCCAGCCATAATGTATTGGCATCCGGCTTGCTGACGATATCACCGCAAAGCATCATCGGGAGCAATCCCAACAATCCAAATATCTTTCTCATTTTTTGCACCTTTCAGTTTTTATAAAAACAATCGTATGCCATTAATTATTGTTCCCTGTCGAGTTCGCCCAGATGTTATTGTTCGTTATCTCACCATGTGCATACAAAGAAACATGACCATCGTAAAAAAGAATCGTTACTTTTCTGTTGTGACGGTATTGCAGATGCGTGTCATACCCGATCCCATCATTGTTGGAGTCTCCGAAATGAACGATTTTAGAACCATTTCGGATTCTCGCCAACTTCTTGATCGTATATTTTGCATTGTCGATACGGGCATAATTCCCGGAATGGAAACATGTATTCAATCCAGGTCTGCCCCGGTATGTTCCGGTAAACTGATCCTTGTTTGTATCATCCTTTTTACCGCCCGGACAGAAAGGTTCTTCAAATTTCGGCCATTTCATCTCTTCCGCAATTGCTGTTGGAACTCCGCCGTTCCTTGTCAGAACATCTGCAAAAATCCTGGTTTCACCTGCACCGGCAATACTGTAAGGCATACCGAAGCCATCAAACATCACGGCATATTCAGCATCGATCAAATGCAGCTGTTTGTAGTTGTTGATACAGGAAGATGTTCGCCCCTGCGCCCTTGCCTGATTCAATGCAGGCAACAGCATTCCAGCCAGAATGGCAATGATCGCAATTACAACAAGCAATTCAATCAAGGTAAATTTATCCATTTTTCGTTTTGAACACAACTCTTTGTAAAACATCATTCCTCTCTTTCTTAATTTTATCTTAAAAACGGTTCTTGAACCCGGTTTCCACACCGAATTTCATGATTTCTTCAAATAAAATCAATCCGAGATCAATGATCTCATCATGGCTGAATGGAATGTTGACGCATCCGTGAGGGAACTCATACAACAGCGGAAGTCCGCCGGATGCCATGTAAAGAATATCCTGCAGAATGAACGCTCTGCCCTGCTGAAGATTGACTCTGTGGTAAGGCCGCAAGTTCGCTTTGATCTGATTTGCCATTACACTTGCCGCGATCTGCTGAACCATCCGCAAGCCGTTATCAGTTAAAGTCGCAGCCGGAGTGCTCATTCCCGGATCGGCCTCGCAGGAATGACAGGAAAGGATGCAGTCGGGGCGTTCCTCATGAACCAGCCTGATCAGAGTCTGCGTTTCCGGCTGGATATTCCCGAAAAAGTCATCATGCTGACAGTTCACACCGTTATCGTTGAAATACGCGCCAAGCTGCTCAAATTCATTCACAGGAAGCGGCATAACCTCTTTGTGATAAGGATATTTGCAGGGAGTTCCGTCGTTCCAGACTCCGTGAGCATAATACTGAAACACATCCAAACTCTGTCCGACCATGCTGTTCCGGCGGAATCTGGCGCGGCCATCCGGCTGAGAGAGCGGAACGATCACAATGCGGTACTGTTCTGCCAGTTTCAGAAGAGCATCATTTTTCCGTCCCCGCAAATCTGTTCCGTGTTCCAGAAGATTGATCAGGTTCAGCAATCCTGCCGTTCCTTCCACTTCTGCGCCATGGATCGCCCCGTAGATGAAAAGAGAAAGTTTTTTCCGTTCGGGAGCCCTGGTGTAGAGTTCCGGTTTTCGGGCAGCAAAAGCAGAGGAAAAAGAGACTGTCTGGGGCAGATTTTCTTTTTCACCATACGCATAAACAAGGATTTCCCGTCCCCCGGCAGAGTTCCCTGCAACAGATACGGTTCCCTTCTTCACATGCTTCTCAAGATACTCTTTCACCCCGTCCAAAGAGGTGATCCAGTACTCCGGTTCCTGAACAAATGTTTCCACAATATTCATTATTGACCCTGTCATTATTTCTCTTTTTTTTATTAGACTTCATCTATATATAGTCCAATTTTTTTGTTTTGTCAAGCAGCAGATAAAAAATAAATAAATTTTAATGACCCTGTCAATAAACAGTTTGACAAATCTTTTTCTGCTGATATATTACTTGAGGCAATTTCAAAAGTCTTCAAAAATGGCAGAAAATTCTTGTTGCGATCTGCAAATGGAGCGTTTTCGGTGGTTACCCTTCCTCCTTCGCTGAAGCTACGGAGGACAAGCTGGGTAGCCACACTCAAACTACCATTTCCAACTCATCAACAATCTTTTTTCAGCCAAATTTTGCCGGACTTTTGAAATTACCTCACTTAAAAAAAACAGATTTTAGGGGATTCAAAATGAGCGGTGAAAAAGAAGAGTTTATTGTAAATTATCTCTTGGAAAAAATCGAAGCAGGAAGCTATAAAATCGGTGCACGGATCCCGTCCGAATATCAGCTTGCCCGGAAATTCAATGTCGATAAAGGGACTGCAAACCGGGCAGTCTCACAGCTTGTTACAAGAGGTTATCTGAAACGCACCCGGGGTGCAGGCGGGACAATTTTGATCCGGAAAGATTTTTATCCGGAAAGACGGATCGTTTATACCGGCTGTTTTCCCAGACACCACTCCTTTTATTCCCGCCTGCTCCTCGGATTGATCAATGGAACTCATGCCGCCGGTTATAATTTCATGGTCGTTCCAATGGCTGGACAGACAAATATTCAGTTACTGGAAGAACAGATCGAAAGTCTCAAACCATGCGCCATCTTTATCGGTGGAGAAGCTCTCAAACTCAAATTGCCGGATGTTCCGGTGTTTTGTCTTGATACGCTGGTTCCTCACGGGAACGAAGAACTGACTTACCACATCAATCCTGATAACTTCATGGCTGGGAAAATCCTTGTGGAAGAGATCTGGAAACGTGGACACCGCAAAGTTCTTCATTTCTCATCTCCAACGGGAGTTACGGTTCAGCGGGAACGTTTTCTCGGGGCAAAGGAACGGGCAAAAGAATTGGGGATCGAACTTAAGGAAATCAACCTTGCATCGCTGCCGATCCAGAACATTTCCGCTTTTGAAAAATATATTGCAAAGCTGAGAAAAGACTACACCGTAATTATTTGTGAAAACGATATTCAGGCAGCGGACTTGATCGGTCAATGCAGAAGGATCGGAATCAATGTTCCGGAGGATCTCTCCGTGTGCGGATATATCACCGGACCGGAATTTCACCATTTTTACCGGATCACGTCTATAGAATTTGACCCGGATGGGCTGGGAGAATATGCGTTATCTCTTGCCATGCGGGTCATTGGAGGGGAGACCGACCTGCCCCACTCGGAACTGCTGCCGGTCTCTTTCTTCGAAGGAGAAACCTTGAAAGATATCAGGCTCTGATTTTTCTGCGCCTTATTTTTTCGCAGCAGGAGCTTTGTCTGCTTCGACCAGAGAGAAGCCGTCTACAAGCAGTTTCGCGCCTTTTTTCGGGATCCGGTTCCAGTTGCCGAACCAAACGAACGGGCGGGCATAGACTGCGCCTTTCCAGAACTGTTTGCTGGGGGCTCCCGGTTTATCGGAAATTCCGGAAAGAACCACCGTACATTCTTTCCCCTCTCCTGCGGGCATCCAGCCGCTGGTAAGATAATACATCGGCGGGCTGTAAGGTGTATGGAAACGGACTTTTGTACCTGCAGGATAATCTTTTGCCAGAGCTCCCCGCAATTCCAGCCGGAGATTTCCGTCTGCCATCTTTTCAACTTTTGTACATGCCGCAGAAAGATCCCGGTTCGGAATATCGCTGTAATCTTCCTTTGCATTGAATGCGACCCGGAGATTCTTGATCTTGTGGAAATCCGGAATCATTTTAACGATCATGAATTTATCGCCTTTTTTCGCAGAAACGACCTCGGAATGTTTTAATCCTGTGTGTACGACATGGCAATACTGCAATTTCCGTTTCTGAGCATCGAAAAGCTCAAATCCCATATATGCACTGGCAGGCAAAGCAGCATCCAATGATCTGAATTTGACTTTGAAAATGTAAGTTTTTGCAGGATTGATATGAATGTATTCATTATAGATCAAAGCAGTCGGATAACGTCCGTAGAGAACAAAACAGGGGCCGTTATTTCTGGCATGTTCAGTAGAGAACTCCACCTTTCCGGACCACTTTTTCGGATTTGTCTGATCTACGACCAACTCTTTCTGGGCGGCACAGCCAGTAAAGAGCAAAGCTCCCGCTGTCAACAACAATAAAGATTTCAACATAAACATGTCCTTTCTGAAAAAATGTTAAAGTCTGACTGTAATATATTGCAGAAAAAAGATTTGTCAAACAAATACTGTTCAGTAATCTGAATCTTTATGAAATGGTGTAATTTCAAAATCAGATTTTTTTTCTTTCAGGGCTTGACAATTTTGTGAACATGTGCTAAAATATCAACAAAACTGGTCTATGGCAGTTTTTAAATTCTATTCAAAAAATATCATTTTGAAGTAATTTTAAAACAGGAGAGGGAAAATGTCAAGCAAAACAAAAACTTTGAAAAGAGCTGGGTTTACTTTGATCGAACTGTTGGTGAGTGTTACTTGTCAAATAGGTGTTTTACCGTTGTATTGCCTCAAAAAAATTCATAAAAACTGCACATCCTTACGCCCGTCAGGGCGCACTTCACGTTTTTTTTGTGATCTTGCCGGAAACGGCAATCGCAAAAAAAGCTCTTCACACCTTCACATCTTCACTCAATCAGCGTTCACGCTGATTGAACTTTTGGTTGTGATTGCAATAATTGCAATTCTCGCAGGCATGCTTCTGCCCGCACTGAATAACGCAAGAGCAAAAGGAAGAGCCGCTTCATGTATCAACAACTTGAAACAGTGCGGAATGGCATTCACAACATATGCAAACGACAGTGACGAATATTACTATGTGGAAAACCCGACCGGAGCTCCCTCTACAGCATGGGCATCCGTCTATATCCGGCAGATCAAGTATATTGCTGACTACGATATGACGACCTGTCCTGACACACTGAAACATGGTGTCGGACCCGGTTACTGGAATATGTATGGTATCCCCGCCCGTGGAGCTGTCAATTTGAATTGGAGTGTCCGTGACAGTGAAGAAAAATTGTATTATTACGGCAAAAAGATCAAGTCTCATTCCAATTTTCCGATGATTTCCGACGGGGGGATCAAGATGGACGGACGCAGCGGAGGTATTTCCCCCCACTCCAGCAATGCAAATGATTATACCTGGATCCTGCGCCACGGCGGAAGAGCAAACATCTGGTTTCTGGATGGACATGTTCAGGCATGTGATCCTGGTATGTTGAAAACTGCAAGAAAGGCTATGGAAGATGATTCCACTTATCTTGCTTATATCAATGAATACAATGTAAGAGTTGGAACCAACGTTCAGTAATAAAAGGAGTTTACAAAATGAAAAAAATTCTTATCCTCTGTTTTCTTTTTGCAGCAGCTTTGCCGGTATGGGCAAATGTTGTGATGCGCGGGAACTATTATGCCCATCATCAGTTGGGCGAGGATGCAACACCTGCGGAAAAAACTGCAAGAGAAGAACTGCTCTCTCATTTGAGACTGGTTTTTGGAAGAATTACCGGTCCCGAAAAAAATATTCATATCGGAAGATCCCCGCACTGCATCCGTCGGTTCGGAAAAAAACGTCTGGATGCGCTGGGAGAAGAAGAGTTTCTGATCGAAAGCGATAACAAAGGAAATATCTACATCACCGGCGGACGTCCGAGAGGAACTCTTTACGGGGTCTATTATTTCCTTGACCGTCTTGTTGGTATCCGTTGGTACACGCCTGATTTCACCTATATTCCGAAACTGAAAAAGCTGGAATTAGGGACGTTGAAAATCCATGAAAAACCGAAATTTGTCTATCGTTGTACTTCCGGCGGATTTGTACCGCACCGCTATTCAGGGCACCGTCCGGATCCCCGCTGGGCTGCCAGAAATCTGTATAACAACACAAACGCTGCCCATCACCGTCAGCATGTTTCTGATGAGTTCGGCGGAGAATATCTGTGGAGTCTTCCTTTGAGATGTCATGGAATGATCGAGCTGATCCCGTCTAAAATCTACTTTAAGACGAATCCGGAATTTTTTGCGATCCACAAAGGAAAACGGGTCGGCAGAGGAGTCGCTTCGGATTACTGTTTATCCAATCCCGCACTGCTGGAAGAAACGGTCAAACGGATCCGTTATTTCATGAAAAAAATGCCCGGAGCCAGAATGGTTTCTGTTCAGGAAGGGGATTATACGGTTGCCCCCTGCGAATGCAAGGGATGTCAGGCATTGCTGAAAAAATATGTAAATGAATCCGGTATGTGGCTTGATTTTACAAACCGTGTTGCAGAAAAACTTGAAAAAGAGTTTCCGGATGTCATCTTTGTGACCTTTGCTTATGACCGTACTCAGAAACCTCCGCAAAATATCAAGGCGCGCCATAATGTGGGGGTGCAGATCTGCGCATGGGGAATCTCGCGCGGCGTTCCTTATGATGACCCGCGGAACACCTATCGCGGCAAAAAGTTTGTAGACAATGTCATCAAACCGTGGAGCAGAATTTGCAAAAATCTGGTATTCTGGGATTATATCTTTTCACCCGGACATTTCAGTCAGGATCCGAACCCGATGATCCAGGTTCAGAATATGCAGATGTTCAGCAGATATACTAAACTGGGCGTATTTAACGAAAACGGTCTCGGAGAATTTCTTAACGGACAGCCGTTCAAAAGTTTCCTGATGGGGCGTTTGGAATGGAACCCGTTCAATGTCGATGCCGTAGCAGAACACAAACTGTTCTGCTACCGCTACTACGGAAAAGGCGGTAAATACATCTTTGAATATTGGAAAAATCTCCGGGATGTCAATGAAAAACAGGGGTTCTGCAATATTCTTCTGGGCGGAACCATCGGAAAAATCCCGGCTGAATTTGAGTCCTTTGAAACAACGATGAAATCTTATCAGCTTTATCTGAAAGCATTGAATGCGACCAAAGATTCTAAAATTGAAAATGCCCGTGTAAGAAATGCTTTCATCGGAATGCAGTATCACATCCTGCTCAATTATAAAAAATGGAAAAAAGATCTGCAGGCACACAACATTAACATAGATGATGTCTATCAGGCTCTTATCAAACGGCTTGAAGAGATTGATGCAGAAGTGGGAACTGCAGATTCAACGGAACGTTTCATCGGGTCCGTCAAGAAACTTTATTCCATGCGCAACATCAATGCCTCCGCGAGTAATTATTACGGAAATTCCATCCCGGAACGGGCTTATGACGGAAACTTGAAAACCTACTACCACGGCGGTGTTCAGCGGTCATGGTGTCAGCGGGAGTTTGACGATCCGGTAGAAATCAAACGGCTGATCACTGTTCTGGCAGGGAAGAGCAATCTCTCCTGCACATACAAAATCACCGGAAGTTTGGACGGAAAAACATGGTTTGATGTTGTAAAAGAGTCAAAAGCAATTCAAAAAGGTTCTCACAATTATCTTTTTGCTGATGATACGCTTCCAAAACCTGTAAAGGTGAAATTCCTGCGGACAACGGTCTGGAAAGTAATTCTTCCGCAGAACCGGATCAACGATGCGACATTGCATGAACAGTTCATCAACCCGACGGAACTGCCCAAGGGGCTGATCAGGAAGTAAACCCAAGGTCACAGACAGGGGGCTGAAAATGCCCCCGTTTTTTTTGTTCCGCATTTGACAAAATAAAAAAAAGGAATATAGTTCTATTCTGACAACGAGGTTTTAATGAATAAAAAATCAGGCAACGAAAAAAAAGAACTGTCACGGATCGAACAGATCAGCGGTACGCTTGCAGAGGAGATCCGGAGCGGAAAACTTCCTGCCGGAAAAAAACTCCCCGGAGAACGGAAACTTTCGATCCGTTTCGATGCCAGCCGCGGAACCATCAACGAGGCATTGAATCTGCTTGCCCGCAAGAATCTGATTGAACGGGTCCCACAGAGCGGAAGCTATGTCATGCCCCAATACCGCAGATTTGCTCTGGTTTTCCCCGGGACTTATACCGCTCTTCCGACACCGACAGCATGGGAAAGCTGGCAG
>JAFTJI010000205.1 GCA_017456495.1 Lentisphaeria bacterium
GATATTTGAGCAAACTGATAAAATCTTCTAAATTACTCTCAGACAGGGGGGATACAAATGATTTTATTACTCAAATAATAAAACAATCGTCTATTGCAGAATTTTCAGGTTTTGCAACAGCCCCATCTTAAAGTAAAAATAACAGAAGGATTTACCAACCTGTATGGGGAACAGCCCTTTTTTTTATGAAAAAAACAGCAGAAACGCCTTAAAAACAGTAAAAAAAATATTGTTGAGATTTGAAAAAGTGGCTTTGGAATGATATGTTACCATGTGAAAATAATACCTGTACTATTCTTAAGGAGGATAACACATGGCAGCTGCATATCTTGATTTTGAAAAACCTGTTGCAGAATTGGAAGCGAAACTTCAGGAACTGGAACAGCTTTCTGCAGTAAACAAATTTGACGTGACCGAAGGGATCGAAGCTCTCCGGAAGAAAATTGATACCATGGAACAGGAAATCTATGGCAAACTGACCAGCTGGCAGCGCGTTCAGCTTGCACGTCACCCCAACAGACCTTATACACTGGATTATATCGAACGTCTCTGCACCGATTTCCTCGAATTTCACGGTGACCGCCGCTTTGCAGATGATGCCGCAATCGTCGGTGGTTTTGCCAAGATCGACGGCAAGCCCGTCATGGTGATCGGAACTCAGAAAGGCAGAAATACCAAAGACAATGTCATGCGCAACTTTGGCTGTCCGCACCCGGAAGGATACCGGAAAGCCCTGCGCCTGATGCAGGTCGCTGAAATGGCAAAAGTGCCTATCGTCACTTTTATTGATACACCGGGAGCATTCCCCGGCATTGCCTCTGAAGAACGTCACATCGGCGAAGCGATCGCAGTCAACCTGCGGGAAATGTTCGCGCTCACCGTCCCCATCCTCTGTATTGTCATCGGAGAAGGCGGAAGCGGCGGAGCTTTGGCGATCGGTGTCGGAAACAAAGTCATGATCATGGAAAATGCTTACTACTCTGTGATCACCCCTGAAGGCTGTGCTGCGATTCTCTGGAACGACAGATCTTTCTCTGCTCGCGCGGCTGAAGCGTTGCGCCTGACCGCAAAGGATCTGCTTGAACTGAATCTGGTCGACGGTGTCATTCCGGAACCTCTGGGCGGAGCTCACAAGGATTATGACGGAGCCGCTGCAGAAATCAAGAAAGTGATCCTTTCCGAACTCGCAGAAATGGAAAAAATGAGTGCTGAAGAGCTGGTAAACCAGCGATATGAACGATTCCGCCGAATTGAGTTTTTCATGGAAAAGAAAGCTCAGGAGGATGCCGCTTCATGTCAAAAGAATGCCTGATCAGAAAAGCCCGCTTCGATCAATCACTCCCCCCGGATGCACCGGAAAACGCCGATGTAATGGCAATCCATGATCTTCTGAAAATTTATGCGGAAGAGCATCTTCTCCTGCCGCGTCCCCCGGAAGATATTCTGGAAAAAATCCGGAATTTCCGGATTGCGGAAGTCGATGGAACCTTCGCCGGATGTGCCGCCTTGCGTGATTACGGGAACTCTCTTTATGAAGTCCGTTCTCTTGCCGTTGCCAAGGAGTTCACCGGATGCCGGATCGGTTCAAAGCTCGTAAGCGGATTCCTCAAAGAAAAACAGGAAGAAGGAGCTCCTGCAAAGATTTTTGCATTGACTTACCGCG
The DNA here is from genome assembly GCA_017456495.1 of Lentisphaeria bacterium. Lineage (GTDB taxonomy): Bacteria > Verrucomicrobiota > Lentisphaeria > Victivallales > UBA1829 > SIG79. Next base: position 1,664 of record JAFTJI010000205.1, read on the forward strand.
ATAATTTCTTCTGTAATCTCGGGTTCCGGATCGTGGAAAAAGATATGTTCCCCGAAAAGATCTGGAGCGATTGTGTTCTCTGTTCCAAGAAAAACTGCTGCGATGAGATCGCAGTGCTTTTCGAAATCGGCTGAGTCGGGGGGAACGATGGCTGTTTCTGTCCGGAAACGCAGAACTCCTGAAGAAATTCAAGCCGCATGGAACGGATCCCGCGGAGAGAATGTCGACCTCTTCGTGTATGGCACGATGATGAGTTCCCGGCATGTGAAACTGCTGCTCAACCGTGATGTGGAAAGCGAGCCATACACTCTGTTCAACTACCTGAAAATCGTCCCGCCCGGAGCTTTCTTTTTCATCGTCCGGCAAAACGGAACGATGGTCCGGGGCAAACTCCTGAAAGATCTTTCCCCCGATGAGATCGCGCGGCTGGATGCCTTTGAAAACGAGGGAAAACTTTATTTCCGGGTTCCAGTTGTTGTGAGAAACAGCGACGGTCACCGCCGCAGGTGCCAGACTTATGTCGGGAACGTCCCCGCACTCCAGCACTCTTTTGCGAAAGAGATCCACTTTGAGGACCGTTACAGTCAATATATCGAGCGGAAGATCGAACAGGTTCTGGAAGAGGAGATCCCGCCGGAAACTCCTGCTGCCGGAAACGAGCTTGCACGGCAGGCGTTGCAGGAACTTATGAGCCTTGAGACAGATTCTCTTCTGGAATCCCACTTTGACGGTGATTACATCTGTAACTATATCATGAGTCAGACGTTCCGGGAAACGAGACCGCCGCAACTGGGACGGCTGTTTGAAAATCCGTTGATCGCCCCTTATGCCGACCACTATATGGAATTTATCTGCAGGCACATCATCTTCAATCAAATCGCCAGCCGGGTGCGGAAAGATTTCCCCGATGCAGTCCGCGTTTCACAGAAATATTTCCGGCACGGGATCAGTCTTCTTCTCTCTCTGATGTACTGCAACCGTTTTCATACCCGGATCGGAGAACTGCTGAAAGAAAAGCAGCTTGACCGCGCCGTGCCCGGGCGGAGTTACCGGGAATATGCCGAGGGTGCGATCCTTGCCGCACAGAAAATCTATGACAAATCAATCATGCGCGCCAAGGCATCGTATCTGGAATCCAACTGGTATTCCACGCCGACACCGCTTGGAGCGGAGCTGGAGTTCAGCCCCCTCGGAGTGCGCGCGGTTTACGCAGATGTCGGAGAAGATCCCCTCTTCGACGGTTTTTACTGGTTCAATGACTTCGATCTTCAGCGGAGACTATGGCGTTTGGGCGGGCATATTGATGCACACCGAACCATCACACCGGGCGGTCAGGCGCGCTATCGCGGTTTTCTGGAATATGCCCTCGGGCGGTTCAATATCGGAGCTGACCTCTCCCGTCCGCTCTTTGATTGTCCATGGGCAATGTCAAGAGTCATAAACGAAGCAGTAAAGTTCTGCGGTCTTCCCCCGCACAGTCTTCATATCTCCATGGAAATGCCCCACCGCTCCGGACGGACGATGATCACAGAAAACAGGCATGAAGAGTCCGACCTGGTCTGTCTGCTCCTGCTTGGCGGGGATCTGCATCCCGATGAAGACGGCACGCTCCGGGAGTGGCGAATCTACAACAACGAACTCGATACAAACTCGCAAAACAGCTTGAACTTTCTTGACCGGAAACACCATTACAGCCGAGCAAATGATGAGGATTCCGGAGCAGATGTCATGGAATATAAATTCCTGCGGCTTCATGCCGGAGAACATGATTATGCGAAGGTGATCGCAGCCCTGACAGGATATCAGTTTGCCAGCGGCGGAAGACCCATTACGATCGTGCGGCAAGGTCAGCCGGAACTGCCGGAACAGACTTTTTTGCGGGAATGGGCGAAAAATCCGCAAGCTCTTTCCGACAGCGAAATCAACAGTTTTGTCGCAAAAGTGGAACAGGGAATCAAACTGGAATTCAATTCCGTCTCTCTGGATAAACGCAACCGGAAACTTCTGGAAAATATCCACGCGACCCTGAAAGAACGGAATCATTATGTGTCCGGAAGGTAATTTGATTTCCTCCCCCCGGAAAATTATCGCTGAAAATACAGACAGATCCATCCCGGCTGTTTCAGGTGCAGTTTTTTTCTTGAAAACAACTTGACTATTCACCCGGGGAGTGTATATTCCCTTATCATCATTAACCCTTTAAGAACAGGAAAACAATTATGGCAATCGAACTGAAAAACAAAGTCGACAAGACAAGTTATGCACTGGGTATGGATATCGGATCCTCTTTCCGCAATCTTCCCGTGGAAATCAATCCCGAAGCGGCTGTCGCCGGTCTCATGGACATCTTCAAAGGCGAAAAACCCCAGCTCTCACAGCAGGATTTTATGGAAGTTATGAAAGAGTTCCAGAAAGAAATGCGCGCAGCAGCTGAAAAAGCTCAGCAGCAGATCTCCGACAACAACAAGAAGCAGGAAGTGGAATTCATGACCATCAACCGCAAGAACGAAGGCGTGAAAGAAACCGCATCCGGTCTGCAGTACAAGGTCATCACCGAAGGAATCGGCGCAAAGCCCTCCAAGACAAGCGTCGTCAAAGTCCACTATACCGGAACCCTGCCCGATGGAACCATCTTTGACAGCTCCGAACAGCGCGGCGAACCCGCAACCTTCCCGCTGAATCAGGTGATCGCAGGATGGACCGAAGCCCTCCAGCTCATGGCTGTCGGAAGCAGATACATCCTTTACGTTCCCTCCGCTCTCGCTTACGGTCCCAGAGGCGCAGGCGAAATGATCGGTCCCGACCAGATGCTGATCTTCGAAGTCGAACTCATTGATATCGTCAAGTAATGAGGTTGCTGATCTACAACATCGCGTACGGCACCGGTTCTGCAGGCGGAGTCAGGGGGATCTTTTCCGCCCATCGCTATCTCAGAACGCCGGCTTCTGTCATTGATTCCATCGCCGGATTCATCAATCAGAGCAACGCTGATGTTGTAGGTCTCGTAGAAATCGACACCGGATCGTTCCGCACAGGATATGTAGATCAAACAGCCCTCATCGCGGAACAGCTCTCCGGTTATGCCAATTGTGCCGTCAAATACGGCACATCTTCCATCGGAAGAAAAATCCCCATTCTCCGGAAACAGGCAAACGCATTCTTCTCAAAAAAGAAGCCTCAGCAAGTCCGGAACTATTATATGCCATTCGGGTTCAAGCGGCTCATCATGGAAATGAACCTCAACGGGATCCGCTTTTTCCTGCTTCATCTTGCCCTGCACAGAGAAACCAGACGGCTGCAGCTTGAGTATGTCAAAAAAATCGCAGCAATCAATCCGGAGCCGATGATCATCGCAGGTGATTTCAACACATTCGCAGGTGATCTGGAACTCGACACCTTCATCCGGGATCTTGATCTTTATGATCCTAATGAAAAAGGGCTTCCGACGTTTCCATCGCAAGCCCCGAAAAAGAAATTGGATTTTATTCTCTGTTCCCGTTCCATCAACGCTCTTTCTTTTGACGTGCCGAAGGTGCTTTTTTCGGATCATCTGCCTTTGGTTTTGGATTTTGAACCGGCTTGATCACGCGGGCAAACGGTCGCGGCAGCTTCTTCATAACAGAGGTGATATCAAGATCGGGATCACCTGACTGAACGGCTCTCTGCCAGTAGAACAATGCCTTTTTACGGTCCCCAAGCGCAGCAAAAATATCCCCGGCATGATCCAGAAGAACCCCTTGGCTTTCTGAATCACCGCAAAGACTGAGGGCTTTCAAAATATATTCTTTTGCCTTCGGATAGTTCTTTTTCTTATAGCAGACCCATGCCATACTGTCAATATAAGCATAATTGGCGGGATCTGCATCCAATGCCATTTTCAGGTATGTTTCAGCCTGATCAAGATTGATTCCCTGCTCAGCCCAGGTGTAGGCAATATAATTCTGATACTCTGCAGACTGATCTATTTTCATGAGTATCTCGTTGCGGAACTGTGATTCAACCTCTTTGTCACCAGCCTTTTTGGCAAGCTCGGCAACACTCATTTTCAAGAACGGACTTTTCGTGTTGTCCCGTTCCAGTTTCATATAAAGAAGCATTGCTTCCCGATATTTCTTCTGCTGACTCAAAATGAAAGCCATCAAAGTATCACGCAGCACAGGATTTTTGATTTCCATGCAATATGACCGGGCTTTCAGAATATTATTTTTCTTAAGATAATAAAAGCTCATCTTGTAATAAAGCTCGTCATTCATCAGCTCCATCCGCATAATGCGTCCCAGCTGGCTGAATATGATTTTCTCGTCCCCATCCTCCAATGCTGCATTGAAAAGGAAAATAAGCCGTCCTTTCGGAGTCTTTTTGTTTTTGATCGCATGCGAAAGAATCTCCAGTGACAACGCTTTGATCAGACATTTTGTCATTTTTTTCTGAAAGTAAAACGTGGCGAGGTTTTTGTAAGAGCTGACTGAAACCGGATTCGTCAGCAGCGTTTCTGTCAGAAGAGCTTCCAGAAGTTCCGTCTCACCAGCCTCTTGAAAAGCCTCTGCAGAACTGGAGGAAAGAATGTATGAATAATCGTTAGGAGCGGCAAGATGCTGCTTCAGCATGGCAATATACCGTTTGGCTTCCTGCCGGTAAAATTCTTTCTGCTCCTTTTTCTGCCCATGCAATGCGAAGGTGGTCAAATAGATCAGAGTCTCGTCTTCCAGCTTTTCCCGGGAGTAGACAGCGAAAAGTTTCTTCAGCAGTTCGCTGCCTTTCTGATAGGCTCCGTCTTTATCAAGCAAAGCGATATACATTCTGATCAATGCCTGAAAATCTTTCGACATCCATTTTTCTTTTTTACCGCGGGGCTCTTCCCCCTCTGCGGGAGGATCAAGACGGTAGGCAAGAGCATTTTCCACGATTTCAAGCGCAATTGCTTTTTTCCCTTTTTCCTCTAATGTCTCAGCAAAAAAAAGACATAACAGAGGTGACTCCGGATGTTTTTTGGCAAGAGCAATAAATCTGTCTTCCGGGAACGTTCCTTCTTTATACATCACGACACAGCTGTACAGCAGAAACTTTGCATTGGTCCGCCGGTCCAGAACAGTTTGGAGAATATCAGCAGCCTCTTTGAACTTCTTATGATTGAAGTAATAGTAGAACATGGCAGTATCGCGCATGATCTCAGCGTTTGCCTGCCCTTTTTCGGATACCTTATAAGTTCCGTTCGGGAATCCCACTTCTGCCATACAGCAGGAACAGAGGATTCCGAAAATCATAATAACAATTATCTTCCGCATACCATTCTCCTTCCCGTTAGACCATAAAAATCAAAAAAAAGAGACGCTCCGCTGAAAAATATGCGTCACGTCTCTTCTCAGTGCCAATCGGCCACAATTACTTATTCTTGTGACGCAAGGCCTTCAGGATTTTTTTGCGCTTGTGCTGGGCAATTTTCCGGCGGCGCTTTTTTCTGAGGTTTCCCATGATCGTTCTCTCTATCTTTTTGTTTGTGTGATTTTAGAACATTTATGAAATGTACCACATTTTTCTGTTTTTTCAAGTATCATTTCGTGTTTTTTCATAAATCAAGTTCAAAAATTCATGTTTTTTTTTCAAAAACACGGAATAAAACCAGAAAAACAAGAAGCCGGAACGGATTTCTCACTGTTCCGGCTCTGTAAAACCGGGATCTTTTTACGATCCGGTCAGCAGAAGAACTTATTCAGCCTGTCCGTAAACAATGGTGGTATAAACACCATAGATACCAAGGACGTTATGAACGCGGGTGCTGACCCAGCCGACTCTGTGGATGTTGGATTCTTTGCAAGCAGCGTTGATGGAGGAGTCGCCCCATGCGAAGAGACCGAGAAGACTGTAGCAGGATGCTTCACCGGTACGTTCCCACTTGATTTCACCGTTACCAACAGTCACAGGGGTTGTGATCATGGTGTTGATGAGTCCGAGGGGCATAGCAGTTGCACAGCCGGTGGTCAGAGCAATGGATGCAAGACCGATCGCAACGATCAGAGCTTTGAATTTGAGTTTCATTGTGATTTTACTCCTTAATCTATTTGTGTTAAATTTTTGAAAACTTTCCTTTATGCGACAATATACACGCCATTTCGCGGAAAACAAATTTTTTTTGAAAAAAAATTACATTTTCCTAAAGGCGTTGATGGAATCGCGCAGTTCTTTTGCAGCTTTTCCGGCTGCTTCTGCAAAATCTTCTCCCTTGGAAACATAGATGATACCGCGGGAAGAGTTGATCATCAAGCCGTTGCCATTGGAATCAAGTCCGTTCTTCATCACAGCTGCGATATCTCCGCCCTGTGCACCGATTCCGGGAACCAGAAGAGGCATGTCACCCGTCACTTTACGGATCGCTCCGAGCTGTTCCGGGAAAGTCGCTCCGGCTACCAGCGCAATATTTTTATTGTAATTCCAGCTGGTGGAAGCAAGACGCGCAACGTGCATGAACATCTCTTCGCCGTTTTCCAGCTTGATATCCTGAATTTCTTTCGCTCCGGGATTGGAAGTACGGCAGAGGATGATAACGCCTTTATCTGCATGATCAAGGAACGGTTTCAGTGCGTCCATGCACATGTAAGGGTTCACGGTCACAGCATCGCCCTGAAAGCGTTCAAATGCTTCTTTGGCATACATTGCGGTAGTTGCACCGATATCTGCGCGTTTGGCATCAAGGATCACCGGGATCTCAGGGTAATTTTCCTTGATATAAGCAATGGTCATAGCAAGCTGATCATCGGCATCCTGTCCGGCATAATAAGCAGCCTGTGGCTTGTAGCAGCAGACAGCATCGGCTGTGGCATCAATGATTGCCTTGTTAAATTCAAAAATCGGATATTTTGCCCCTTTCACACAATCGGGCATCTTTGCGAGATCGGGATCAAGTCCCACACAAACGAGCGAGCCGGATTTCTTCCATGCCGCATCAAGTTTTTCCATGAATGTCATAGTTCTGCTTCCTGTATGTTAATGTTTGTAAATTCTGGAGGGGACCATATCGTCAAAATCGCCGGAGAGTTTTTCCAGACTTTCCACGATCTGAAGAAATTCATCTTCAGGCATATGGGATGCAATTTTTTCAGAGATTCCGCGGAAGAAACTGTCAAGCACCTGAATTTTGTTACAGCAGTAATCTGAAAGTTTGATCCGGACAGAACGGCGGTCATCTTCTGCCTGAGTCCGCTGAAGATAATCGCGTTTCACCATAGTTTCCACCATTCCGGAAACTGCTGCTGGAGTAACATTCAGAGCTTCTGCCAATGTCTTCAGCATGACACCATCGGGGCTTTTTGTACGGGTCAGACGTTCAACGGTTCTCAGCAATCTCAACTGCTGAACTGTGATTTTCCAGGAATTGGAAAATTCTTCCCGTTCGCCTGCACGATCGCGCATATCGTCCACAAGTGTGAACAACGCTTTGTAAAATCTTGTCGGTAACTGTTCGGTTGCTGCCATTTTCAGGGGTTCCTTTCTGACTCCGGCTCAATACCGTCCAGAAGCCGCAGACACATGGTTAATAATTTAATTGACTTAATATACAGCATGTTCCGAGTAAATGCAAATCATTCCGGATTGCTTTTTTGTTTTTTTAAGTAAAATCTTGAAAAATGTGCCTTGTAAAAGTAAACGCAACCCCTAAAAAGATATTGATTGCGTTTAATCTGACAAACAGAAGAGTTGCGTTTAAATAGAGAAAAGTAAGCTATGATCATTTGATATAGATGAAAAAGATAAAATAAAGGGATATGC
>JAFTJI010000206.1 GCA_017456495.1 Lentisphaeria bacterium
CTTTGTATCCAAGATGATTGTTCCTCATGTCTAATATAACACGGATTTTGAATTTTGCACTATACCGACGGTTTGTTCTGTGTTCTTTCTTCATAAAAAATGCACCTCAAAGGTTGTGTCCAACTTTTGGGGTGCACTTCAGAAAACGGGGATTTTTTGTATTCGGATAACTCTTTAAGCCAGACGTTCTTTCAGAGAGGCTTTCATCTCTTCGAGATTTGTCGTTACAGTTCCGACTCTGCCGACAACGATACCTGCTGCAATGTTGGAAAGGTGCATCGCGACTTCATCGGAGGCCCCGCAGGCTTTGAAAAGAGTATAGGTTGCGATCACAGTATCTCCTGCGCCGGAAACATCGAAAACTTCCCGGGCGACGGTGGGCATCAGGAACGGCTCCTGACCTTTCCGGAACAGCCCCATACCTTCCGCACTCAATGTGATCAACAGATTCTTGACTGCCCATTTTTCGTCGATTCTTTCTGCAACCTGACGGAGCAGTTCCATTCTTTCTGCGGGATCATCCGGATCTTTATAAGGAAGTCCGGCAAGTCCGAATGCTTCCAATCGGTTAGGTGTGATCAGAGAGAGGTTTCTGACGACTACACCGTGTCCCGGATGGGGATCAAGAGAAGTGAAGACACCTTTTTCTGAGGCTGCGGCAACGATTTCATCCATCATATTCTGCGTAAGGACACCTTTATTGTAATCCTCAAAGATGATGGCATCAACGCCGCCGCAGGAAATCAGCTTTTTGATATTTTCACAGATTCTTCCGGCGACTTCGGCCGAAATTTCGCGGGTATCTTCGGAGTCGATGCGAACAACCTGCTGATTGTTGGCAAGCACACGCATTTTTTCCGTAGTGCGCCGGTGATCAAACTCGATATGAGAATCATCCACCTTGTTTTTCTTCAGGAGTTCCCGCAGTTTTTCGCCGGCTAGATCGTTTCCGACAACACCGAATGCGTAGACCTGTCCGCCGAGAGAAGTGATATTTCTCATAACGTTTGCGGCACCGCCGAGGCAGGATGTTCTGTTTTTTTCGAGAACGACAGGAACAGGAGCTTCCTGAGAGATCCGGGAAGCACTTCCGGTCAGATAGGTATCAAGCATAACGTCCCCGATCACAGCGATCCTTTTTCCGGGAATGTGCTTTGTAAGATCATTGAACTGATCAATCGTAAAATTTATCATAAGTCGATTCTCCGTGATAATATTTATGAATTAAAATATAACACAGCTTATAAAAAAATGCAAATAAGCTTTCTGTGGTTTTCATCATATTCTGCAAAAACAGCCCTGGGCAAAACAGAAAAAATGCTTTCATATTTTTTCAAAAACCATCAGAAAAGATCAAAAAGTGTCAAAAAAGTGAATTTTTTTGCAATTTTCTTTAAAAGTCGACTTGAAAAAAGAGTGAAATTGTGGCATATTTCGACAGTGTCAAATTTTTCCCAAAAAACAGGAGATGGAAATGGTCAGAAAAGGCAATTCCAGGAAGCTGCTTTCGACAGAGCGCGAAGCGTTGATCCTGCGCTGCATGGCGGAGGGGATCAAGACTGTCGGCGGTCTTGTGGAGGAGCTGAATGTTTCTGAAGCGACCGTCCGCCGTGATTTGGAAAATCTGGAACAGCAGGGATTGCTCCGCCGGGTTCATGGGGGAGCGGAACTTGTAAAGAATCCGAAAACGGAGCCTGTTTTTGCAGAAAAGACGGGGCTTCATGCGTCAGAAAAAGCTCGGATCGCCCATTTGGCAGAACAATGTATCAATGACGGCGATACGATTTTTCTTGACGGCGGCAGTACGGTTCTGGAGTTGGCACGGTTGCTCTCTGATAAGAAGGGCTTGACCATTGTGACGAACTCATTGATGGCGGCATCTGAGCTGATGGAAACGGAAAGCCGGCTGGTCATTGTCGGCGGTGAGTTCCGTCCGTTGAGCCGCACACTGGTTGGACCTTTGACTGGCAACACGTTGAAATCGCTGCATATTGACAAGGCGTTTCTCGGCACCATGGGATTGACTCTTGAACAGGGGTTGACTACCACGGATGTGAACGAGGCATACACCAAGCATCTTGCTGCGGAAGTCTCCGATCAGGTCTATGTCCTCACGGACAGTTCCAAGATCGGAACCGATCAGTTCGTCACCTGTGACCCGATATCTGCGGTAGATTATCTTATCACAGATGCAGGGATTTCGCAGGAAATGATAAAACAATTAAAAAAACAGAAAGTTGAAGTAATAGTCTGAAGTACAGACAAAAACAACACAAGGAGTACCGAAATGGGAAATTACTACAGCAATTCCGCCCCGAAGTTCAAAAAGGGAGAAGCAACGTTTCTTCCGATCCCGGAATACAGCTATTCCGGCACAGCAAAATCTGAACTGAAGAACAAGAGTGTCACCAAAGAAGAACTCGCTGAACTCTACGAGTCCATGCTTGTGATCCGCGAATTTGAGGACATGATCCTCAAACTCAAAAACGGTGCTTACGAAGTCCTGAGCGATTTCGAATACCGTGGACCCACACACCTTTCCATCGGTCAGGAAGCTACCGCTGCAGGTGTTTGCTCCCAGCTCGCTATCACCGACCAGATCACCTCCACCCACCGTGGACATGGTGACTCCATCGCAAAAGGTTTCCACGCTATCCGCAGAATGACAGATGCTGAACTCAAAGCACGCTGCCCTGAATTCGAAAACCTCTCCGGTGCAGAACTCCAGGAAGCTGTCATGGAAGATCACATCTACCGCACCATCGCCGAACTCTTCGGTAAAGAAGCAGGTTACGGCAAAGGCCGCGGCGGCGGTATGCACATCGCAGACTTCCGCGTCGGTCACCTCGGTGCAAACGCTATCGTCGGCGGCGGTATTCCGATCGCTACCGGTGCTGCTATGACCACACGTATCGACGTTGATGAAGCAAAACGCGGCAAAGTCGTCTGCGCATTCGCAGGTGACGGTGCTTATGCTAACGGTGTCGTTCTCGAATCCTTCAACTGGGCAGCACAGAAGCAGTTCACCAACCCCGAATTCTCCAGCATCAACTTCGGTCTCCCCATCATCTACTGCTTGATCAACAACCACTTCGGTATGACCGGACGTGCTGATGGCGAAGTCAACGGTGTCAGCCCCCTCGCTCGCCGCGCAGCCGGTTTCGCCGACAACAACATGCACGCAGAAGTTGTCAACGGTATGGATCCCCTCGCAGTCCGCGATGCAATCTCCCGCGCTAAGGAACTCTGCAAAAACGGTCAGGGTCCTGTCATGCTGGAATTCAACACCTACCGTTACTTCGGTCACTCTCTCTCCGACCCGAGAACCGAATACAGAACCAAAGAAGAAGAAGCTCTCTGGAAGGAAGTCGACCCCGTCGATTGCTTCCGCAAGTCCCTTCTCGATGCAAAAGCATTCACCGAAAAGCAGCTCGTTGCGATCGAAGAAAAAGTTGCAGAACGCAACCGCCGTGCAGCACGCCGTGCAGCTGATGCAGCAGATCCCGATCCCGCAGATGTTATCAAATACATGTACACCGATACCACCAGCGAAGTCGTTCCTGCTCCCTACAATCAGTGCATGACCCGCGGTCCCAGACCGACAATCAAGCGCGATGCAGAAGGCCGCATGACCTACAAGGCTGCTATCCAGGAAGGTATGATCGAAGAAATGGAACGCGACGCCCGCGTTGTCTGCTACGGTGAAGACGTTGCTGACTATGGTAACGCATTCAAGCTGACAAAAGGTATGCTCGAATACTTCGGCCGTGCCCGCGTGTTCAACTCCCCCATCTCCGAAGCCGCTATCATCGGTACCGGTGTCGGTATGGCTATGACCGGATATCGTCCTGTCGTCGAACTCATGTATATGGACTTCGCTCTGATGGCATCCGACCAGATCTCCAACCAGGCTGCAAAATGGCATTACATGACCGGTGCTTCCACCAAGGTTCCCATGGTCATCCGCTGCAGCGTCGGTGGTGGTAAAGGATACGGCGGACAGCACTCTCAGTCTCTCGAATCCATCTTCGCTCACATCCCCGGTACTCTGGTTGCATATCCCTCCAACCCCTACGATGCAAAGGGACTTATCAAGACCGCTATCCGCGATGACAACCCGGTTGTCTTCGTTGAAGGTCAGCTCCTCTACAACGTCAAGGGTGTTGTTCCCCAGGAAGATTACACCGTTCCGTTCGGTGTTGCAAACGTCATCCGTGAAGGTTCTGATGCAACCATCGTCGCTTGGGGTCCCGCAGTCAACGATGCAATCAAGGCTGCAGATGCTCTCGCAGAAGAAGGTATCTCCGTCGAACTCATCGACCCGAGAACCATCGTTCCCTTTGACTGGGAAACAGTCTTCGCATCCGTCCGCAAGACCGGCCGCTGTATGGTTGTCAGCCAGTGCGTTGACGTCGGATCCTTCACAGGTGAAATCGTCTCCAAGATCGTTGAAAACTGCTTCGATGATCTCGATGCACCGGTCCTCAAGCTCGGCGCAAAGAACGGTATTGCACCGCAGGCACACAGCCTCGAAAAAGCATTCCTTCCCAGCGTGGAAGAAATGGTTGAAACAGTCCATAAACTGATGTAATCTCCGGAGAAGTTGAATTATGGCTACAAAACTTCCAATTCCCAAACTCGGTCAGTCTGAAGAGACCGTCACCATCCAGTCCTGGAAGGTCAAGGAAGGCGACGTCGTCAAGAAGGGTGATGTCATTTTTGACGTCGAAACCGATAAATCCGTTCTGGACGTGGAATCCCAGTTCGAAGGTACCGTCCTGAAGATCCTCGTCCCCGCAGGAAAAGAAGTTCCTGTGATGACCATTGGTGCCATCCTCGGTGAACCCGGGGAAGACATCACTGCGATCATGAACGAAGTTGCTGCGGCTGCTCCTGCACCCAAAGCAGCTGCACCTGCTCCTGCCGCTCCCAAGGCGGCAGCTCCCGCAGCACCGAAAGCAGCTCCCAAGGCTGCACCTGCCGCAGCACCCGCTCCGGCAGCAGCTCCGGCTCCTGTTGCAGCACCTGCTCCCGCTCCGGCAGCAGCTTCCAAAAAGGCTGTCTCCCCCAGAGCAAGAGCTTTCGCCAAGGATTACCTCATCGACCTGAACAAAGTCCCCGGAACAGGCGGCGGTGTCGGTCGTGTTACCGAAAGCGATGTCCGCAACTATCTGGAAACCTCCGGTTACAATGACAAGAAGATCACCCCGACAGCATTCAATGCTGCAAAGGCTGAAAACATTGATCTTCTCTCTCTCGTAGGAACCGGTGAAAACGGCAGACTCACATTGGCTGACGTCAATGACATGATCTCCGAACGCCCCAGACCCATGTCTGCTATGCGAAAAGTCATCGCCCGCCGTTTGACCGAATCCAAGCAGCAGATCCCCCACTTCTACGTCACCGTCTCCATTGACATGGAAACTGTCAAGGCAAAACGTGCTGAACTGAAGAAGGCTGGAATCAGCATCAGTGTCAACGTCTTCGTTGTCAAAGCTGTTGCTCTCGCTCTCCGCGAAATGCCGCTGGTCAACTCTGTCTGCGTCGGTGACAGCGTGATCTACAAGAGCAAAGTCAACGTCGGTGTCGCTGTCAGCGTCCCCAACGGTCTGGTTGTTCCTGTTGTCCGCAATGCCGACAAGAAGTCCATGGATGAAATCGCTGCTGAAGTTGCTGAACTCGCTGCAAAAGCACGCGACGGCAAACTCTCCTCTGCTGAAATGCAGGGCGGAACCTTCTCCATCTCCAACATGGGTATGATGAATGTTGAATCCTTCAACGCCATCATCAACCCCGGCGAATCCGGAATCCTGGCAGTCTCCTCTGCAATTCCGACGCCCGTCGTTGTTGGCGAAGAAAAGAAGATCGAAGTTCGCGATATGATGAAAGTCACCCTCAGCGTTGACCACCGCGTGGTTGACGGTTCTGATGGAGCTGCATTCGTGAACCTGGTCAAGAAGAACCTCGAAAGCAAAGAGCTTTGGGATTCTCTCGTCTGATCAGTCACAGATCTGTGATTCAGGGCGGAACATTGCGTTCCGCCCTTTTTTTTGATCGGGGAGACAAAAAAAATTTGAGGATTTTTTTTCTTTTCTCCCCGTACCCCACTTTTCTCTTTTCAAACCTTTTTGCGGTATATCTATTTTTTTGCGAACAAAAAATTAATATGCCATCATAAAAGTTCAGGAATTGTAAAAAATGCCTGCATAAGAAACAGAGTTTTTTCTGTTTTTTTTTCATTTCCAGCTTGTAATTTCACCTCAAAGGTTATAGAATATTGAAAATACATTTCAGGGAGTTTTTTTATTATGAAAATTGCAACAACGATCGGTGAATTATATAATCTGGTATCCACTCCGGCGGAAGCTGTCCGGGCTTATCAGGGAACCGGATTCAAATATCTGGACTATTCGTTTTATTATGCCCATACGGACAAGGATTCCCCCTATATGCTGGATGATGACCGGGCATGGAAAGCAGAAGTGGAAGCTGCCGGAGCCGCTGCGGAAGAGTGCGGATTCAAATTTGTTCAGGCTCATGCACCCGGCTATAATCCCGGCGCGGGAGGCGATTATTCCAAGTGCATCCGGGCGATGCAGCGGAGTGTGGAAGCCTGCAGTATGCTGGGGATCCCCGTAACTGTCATGCACACCAGTTTTTCTCAGGAGTATAAATATCCGGTTGACCGTGACGGTTATTTCGAGTATAACCGGAAATTTGTCGGTGATGTTCTGAAAGCAGCAGAAAAATTCAATGTCACTCTTTGTATTGAAAACACCTCAAACGGCAATGCAAATGGTTGTTATTTTCCGAGAACCGGAGCTGAGATGAATGATTTTATTACTTATATGAATCATCCGCTTCTGGGAGCTTGCTGGGATACCGGACATGCGGCTATGGATCAAAAATTTGATCAGTATTCCGAGCTGAAAGAGTTGGGCAGCAATTTGAAAGCGGTGCATGTTCATGATAACGGGATCCACTCTGATCAGCATCTGGCTCCCTTTTGCGGAAAACTTCAGCTGGACAGCATAGTAAAGGGGCTGCTTGATATTGATTACAAAGGGTCTTTCACCTTTGAAGCGGATGCCTTTCTCTGTCATTGCAATGGAGATGGTCCTTTGCGGCAGCTTCCTCTGGAAATCCGGCAGGCTGGCTTGAGTCTTCTTTACAAGATCGGGAAGTTTGCCCTGGAAAGTTATCACGCATTTGAAGGGTGATCCCGGGATATTTCCCTGATATTGTTGCTCTTTTTATGGAAAATTGAAGATTTTCAGCTTGAAAAAAAATAGAAAGAGTGTATTTTACCGTTTGAACATAAGCACATAAGATTTTGTATAAACGGAAAGGATTTTTCTTATGCTTACAATTTTGATCGGTATTTTCTCCGCCGGAGCAGTTTTTACTGTTCTGAAAAAGACAACTGAATGGTCCGCGTTCTGGATCGTTGTTCTGGCAATTCTTGCATTTGTTCTGGTTCAGATCGCAATTTCCCTGATGCTCCGGGGCAAAATGAACAAAGTCAGCATGGAACTTCAGCAAGTCATGATGGAAACGCAGAAGAATCTGGAACGGATCCAGCAGACGTTTATCCGTCAGCGGAATACAAATCAGACCATGTTGCGGATGCAGTTGGAAGCAGAACAGAAACGTGGAATCGAAGCTGCGATCGCGCTTTGCGACAACTTCAAGCCCCTCTGTAAATGGAATCTCATGATCAAGAAACAGATGATCACCATGAAAATGGCGTTCAACTATCAGATGCGCAACTGGGAGGAAGTTGACAGACTTCTCCCTGGCTGTACGTTCCTTGATCCTCAGACTGTCTGCATGAAACTTGCCAGAATGTACAAGACAAAAGATGAAAATCTGGATAAGTTTTACAAGAAAGGAACCCGTATTCTGCGGAAAGACGGTATTGTTCTTCCGGCTGCGACCTACAGCTGGATCCTGCTGAAACTTGATAAGAAAGAAGAAGCTCTGAAAGTTCTGAACGAAGCTCTGAAAAAGACTGACAGCGCGATTCTGACTCAGAACCGTGATGCAATCGTCAACAACAAGTTGAAGAATTTCTCCAATGCCGAACTTGCTGAAAGCTGGTATGTCCTTGCTTTGGAAGAACCTAAAATGCAGAAAGTTCAGCAGAGAGCTGTTTACAGATAATCGTTCAAAAAGGAGACTTGACTCATGAAAATCTGGAAATTGATCGTTCCCATGCTTTTGATCGTTGCGCTGTTCAGCGGATGCAGCAGCCGAAAAAAATACCGGATCGGTGTTTCTGTTCCGGCAGCGACACACGGCTGGACCGGCGGCGTTGTCTGGAACGCAAAAGAGGCAAAAAAGCGGATCGAAGCTGCCAATCCGGATGTGGAAGTCATTGTCACAACCGCCCGCGATACTGCTGAACAGGTAGACCGTATCGAAAACCTTCTGGTTCAGAATGTAGATGCGCTTGTCGTCCTTTCCCAGGAACCGGGACCTCTCAACGAAGTCTGCAAAAAAGCAAAGGCAAAGGGTGTCTATCTCGTCATTGTCTCAAATCCCCTGCCCGAACCCTGTCAGGATATTTTTGTCAACGGCAGCAACACCAGTTTCGGTGAAGCTTCTGCAGATGCGCTGGGACAGATCCTCAACGGGAAAGGCGATATCCTTGTCATGGAAGGGATCCCCTGCCCCATCAATACAGACCGTGTCACAGCATTCCGCAAACGGTTGTCTGAAAAATATCCCGGGATCCGGATTTTGGAATCCCAGCCAGCTTATTGGAATACAGAAAAAGGACTTACTCTGATGGAAACCTATCTTCTGAAGCACAAGAAGATTGATGCAGTCTGGGCTGGAGATGATGACGTTCTGAAAGGTGTGATTAAAGCATACCAGAATTCCAAGAGAACAGATATCAAAGCTCTCACCGGTGGCGGCGGCAGCAAAGATATCGTAAAGCTCGTGATGGATAATGATCCGGTTGTGCGCGCAACAGTCACCTACCCGCCGAACATGGTTGCCGTGGGGATGGATCTGGCACTGAAAGGACTCCGTGCCGGAAAGAAAACTGCACCGGGCGATAAAGAAGTGATCATTCCCTCCGAAGTCGTTACCCCGCAGAATGCAAAGAACTTCTATTTCCCTGATTCCGTTTATTAATCAGGAGATCATGTATGCCGACTGCGGAAGAACGTATTGCAGAGCTGAGAAATATCATCCGGGAAGCTGACCGGAAATATTATGTTCTGGATGCCCCGGATCTGACAGATGCCCAGTATGACAAGTTCATGGCTGAGCTGAAGCAGCTGGAGGCTGAAAATCCGGCACTGGTCACAGCAGATTCTCCGACTCAACGGGTTTCCGGAACGCCGTTACAGGATTTCCCGTCGGTCAGGCATACAACAAAATTATTGAGTCTGGATAACGTTTTCGATCTGGAAGGATTGCGGAATTTCGACAAGAAAATCCGCGACGTCTTTCCGGAACCGGCTTATGAAACAGAATTGAAAATCGACGGTTTGACCGTTGAAGTTGTTTATGAAGACGGCGTTATGGTTCAGGCATCCACCCGGGGCGATGGAGTCACCGGAGAAGATGTTACCGGGAACGTAAGAACGATCCGGAGCATTCCGTTGCGGATCCCCACCGAACTTTCCCGGTTGGAAGTCCGTGGAGAAATTTATATGCCGAAAGACTCTTTTCTCCGGTTGAATACAGAATGTGAAGAGCAGGGGCGCGCCCCCTTTGCCAATCCGCGAAATGCGGCGGCAGGATCGCTCCGTCAGCTGAATCCGGCAATTACAGCATCCCGCGATCTTTCCGCATTTTTCTATGAAATCCAGTTTGCTGATGGAAGAGAATTTGCATCTCAGGCAGAAAAGATAAATTTTCTGAAGCAGATGGGCTTGCCGGTCAACCCCAGAAATGCTCTCTGCCGCAACATTGAAGAAGTCTGGGCAAAACAGGAAGAGTTCCTGGCGGTCCGTCATGATCTGCCTTATGATATCGACGGAGTCGTTGTGAAACTGAATGACGTTTCCGCGCAGACTGCACTTGGAGAAACCTCACGCTGTCCGCGCTGGGCAATTGCCTATAAATTCCCCGCCGAAGAGGCTGAAACCATTCTGGAAGATGTGACTCTGAACGTCGGGCGCACCGGAGTTATCGCACCGACGGCTGTCCTGAAGCCTGTCCAGCTTGCCGGATCTGTGATCAGCCGCGCAACGCTGCATAATTTCGATTACATTGCCATGAAAAATCTTCTGATCGGGGATCATGTCGTGATCTGCAAAGCCGGAGATGTCATTCCGGAAATTCTGCGTTCCCTGCCGGACAAACGAAACGGATCAGAGAAAGCGATCCCCATTCCGGAGCATTGTCCGACTTGCGGCAGCGCAGCGGTCAGAGGCAACGGCGAAGCTGCATACCGCTGCATCAATCCGGACTGCCCTGCCCGATTGAGAGAGAGTCTGCGGTTTTTCACAACCCGGGAAGCAATGGATATTGAAGGCATGGGACCGGCTGTTATTGATCTGCTTCTGGAAGAAAAACTCATTGCCGGAATCGCCGATATCTACACGTTAAATATGTTCCAGCTGGTCGTTCTTGACCGTATGGGCGCAAAATCAGCCCAGAATCTTTTGAACGCGATCGCTGAAAGTAAAAAACGTGACCTGCCCCGGCTGATCACTGCATTGGGAATCAGAAATGTGGGCACAAGAACCGCACAGGAACTTTGCAAACATTATACAACAATGGATTCGTTGATGTCTGCAACGGTGGAAGATCTTCAGAAAATCGGAGATATCGGACCTGTTGTGGCGGAAAGTATCGTGACCTTTTTTGCCGATGAAGGAAACCGCGCTTTGATCGGAAGATTGAAAGAGTACGGCGTGAATATGGAGCTTTATCAGCAGGAAACACTTCCGCAGCTGCTCGCTGGGAAGACATTTGTCTTCACGGGAACGCTCTCCTCCATGACTCGGCAGGAGGCTGGCGAAATCGTCCGTCAGCTTGGCGGAAAAGTATCGTCTTCCATCGGTCCATCTGTTGATTTTCTGGTTGAAGGAACTTCTGCGGGAAGTAAACACGATAAAGCAGTCACGCTGGGGATTTCTATTTTGACGGAACAGGAATTTCTTGTCATGACAGGAAAAGAAGAAGCCGCTCCGGCGCAAAATGAAGAACCGGAACAGCTTCCTCTCTTTTAATAAAAAACTTTATATGATCGTGCATGCCGTGATGTTTGCCATATAATCTATAGCACCCTCCCGGGATGGTTCTATCCCGTTATCACCCGGTTTCCAGTTTGCAGGACAGACGTTTCCGTATTTTTCATAGAAACGGAGAGCATCAAGCATCCGGAGAGCCTCATCCACGCTTCTGCCCAATGGTAAATCATTGATCAATTCATGACGGACGATCCCTTCTTTATCAATCAGGAACAAACCGCGCATCGCGACGGCATGAGCATACAAAACTCCATACATTCGTGTGATATCTTTGGTTTTATCAGAGATCAGCGGAAAATTGATTTCACCGACTCCTCCATGTTTCAAATCTGTGGAAATCCATGCGTGATGAGTAAACTCTGTATCGGTTGAAATAGCGGCGATCTTGCAATCACGCTTGTGAAATTCTTCTATTTTCTGGTTTAACGCGATGATTTCAGAAGGACAGACATAGCTGAAGTCCATTGGATAAAACAGCAGACAGATGTACTTTCCCTTCCAGTTGGCTAAGGCAAAGGTGTCGATAGAACCGCCGGGAAAAACGGCATCAGCGGTAAAATCGGGGGCTTCTCTTGTGACAAGGACTGGCATGATAAGGACCTCCTGTAAAAAAATTCCGGGGGATAATTCTGAAAGCGAGCGGGGCGCACCGGAAGCTGCAAAGCACCATAAATAATTGCAGCTCCCGGCGGTGGGGGTCCCCACTGTTTTTGACAGGAGAAAATCCAATCAGTTCCCTTATTTTTCAGCAGCAAGCTCTTCTTCGTAAGAAAGTCCGGTATAATCGTTTTTCCGGAGCCATTCATGAATGCTGCGTTCTGAAAGCGGAAGACCTTCCTTTTTCGCATTCCAGAGATAAGAGACATCTGCAGCGGAAACGGAAGTATCCGTAAAATCAAGATTCGGTTCAAATAAAACGGTATCAGGATCGACGGAACACCATTCTGCTGCCAGATGCAGGATTTTCCGGAATGCTGCTCCGGAAGTATTTGCAATATTTTCAAGCAGAGCCAGCTTTACTGACAACCGGGTTTTCAACGCTTCTCCGGACTCGGAATTTCCATTTTCAACTAAGGACATTCCCATACTGACTGCAGTTTTATGAAGAGCAGAAAGCGATTCCCGCATTTCGGAAAGCCCTGCCCCGGAAATCTCCAGAAATGATCCTGCGGCTTCAGGCGATTCCGTATGAATATAATTTCCGGCTCCCATCATCGGCGGATCATCCAGCGGAAAACCTTTCAGGAAGAGAGTTGACTGAGCCTGCATATACAACGCATGGCGGTAATCAGCTTCGCCCCGGTAAATCGCAAGACAGATATTTGCCAGAGGCAGCAGCGGCGGTGCCTGGATCATCGGCGTAGTATCAGAAGTATTGACAAAAACGAATGGAACTTTCCCCAGACGTTTCCCGCGGATCTCGGGATATGCACGGTCGGGTAATTCTGCGGAAAAATCAAACCGGGAATACTCCTGCGGTGTCAGAAGAAGAGAATAATACTCGCCATTCCGGTCGAGAGCGCACAAACGCAAACGCTGAACATGTTCCCGGCATTTCAGTTCCGGATCGAATTGATCCCCGGACTCATCAAGAAGAACAAAGGAGAGCATATTGCCGTTCTGTTCCCAGTCAAGGATCCTGTGCGCCGGATATAATGCTGCAACCGGAACTGCATTCGGAGAATCATCCCAGAATGGCGCATCCAGAAGCATGCCGCATCTGCCGTAAACCAACTGATGGAAATTGACCAGATGAAGCATCTCTTCCAGAGAATCTCCGGCTGCGGAAAAATTTCTCTGTACGGAATGAAGCCGGGGCGGGACTTCGATTCTCCGGGGCGGTTCCCGATGCAGGATCCCGAGAACAGCATTGACTGTTGATGCAAAATAGTTGAAGAAATTTGCCCGGTATTTATATGCTTCATAACGTTTGGAACCATACTTCGGATCAGCCATCTGCCCTTCTGTACGGGGAAGATAGACTTCGCCTCTGCGCTTGATCTCCCGTTCTCCGGAAAAACAATCATCGCAAAGAACCCAATCCTCGGCAGCAAATGAATATTGCGGATTAACGCACTGATAGCGTCCGGCGGTCATAGAGTGTTCATTCATGAAAAAAATCTCCTTTTTTGCCGCGCTTTTTCTTGTCAACCGGAAAAACTGAATAAAAAACGGAACGGTACCTTCCTGCTTTTTGAAAAAAAATGTAAAACTCATTGAAAATCATAGAAAGATATGCTATTATAAATCAACAACAAACGCTGGAAAGGACTCCCTATGAAAAAAACAGTTTTCGTTCTGCTTCTTGCATCTTTTTTTGCGCTCTCAGCTGATGATTTGGGAGAAATTGCGAAAAAATACTGGACCGGATGGAAAAAAAACAAACCAGAGCTCAGAGTCAGAAATTTAACTCCCGCTCAAATGCAGGAAAGACGGGTCGATTATCTCAAAACAGTAAAAAAATATGCCCCGCACTGGCTGAAAGAATTTGAGGCTGTCGACAGGGCAATGGGCTGGAAACCGGGAACCTATCTTGACATCTCATTATTCGGCATCAATTACTGGACCACCACCTCCCCTCATGAATGTACCAGCTGGACCGTTCTGCCGGATATGACCGACGGAAAAAACCTGATCCTGCACAAGAACAGAGATACCAATGCCCATTACATTACCGGTATCCGGAGAAATGTTCCGGGTAAATTCAGCTGGATCGGGATGGGGAGTTATGGCAATATCGGTGTCAATGCCGGAGTAAATGAAAAAGGGCTGGCAGTTGTCATGAACAGCGCAGACGAATCAAAGGACCGTTCCAGCTCCGGGTTCGGAACAACTCAACTGGCGCGCCTCATGCTGGAAGAGTGCCCCAGTGCTGAAAAAGCCGTCAAATATCTGGCAAAAATGATTGATGAAGGAGCCTACAGAAGAGGTGCTGCCGGTTCCATCTGGTTCATCGCGGACTCCAGAGAAGTTTATGTCTTTGAATGCAGCGCAAAACATTATTTCTACAAAAAAATAACCGCCGGTGTTGGAATCAGGTCAAATGTCTGGCACTTGCCGGAAATGGCAAAATACTCCACGCGGGAAATTTCCGAACTGATCAAGCATACCCGCCGCGAATTTGAAATCCGCAGAGGACTTCTCCACAATGTGGCTCATAAAGGAAAAAAAATCACACCGCTTGACATCGCACGAACCTCCCGCATCCACGTTCCCGATTCTCCCAAAAAATTCTATCCCCTTTGCGGATTCCAGACCGTTTCAGGTTCTACATTCGTACTCGATCGGGAATTTCCAGAAGACTTGAGCTTCTGCTGGTTCGCATTCGGTCCCCCGAAACATATTTTTTATATTCCGTTCCCCATCACTCTGGATGCCCTGCAGGATTCGATCTGTGATGGAACTTTCAATGACAGAGCATTCAAACGGTTCAAAAAAGGGAACTGGAAAGATGAAACAGAACTGGAAGCTGTCGAAGCTCAAATTTATGCTTCGTACATGGAGGCAATGGAAAAAGCAAGAGCGATCCTGAAAGCCGGCGGAAAAGATGCCAAGGCCAGAGCTGCAGCGATTTTGAAAGAAGCGTTCTGGAAAAACTGGAATTTTGTTCTGAAAGCAGAACAGATCGACTCCCGAAACTGGTTTGAAAAACTCTTTGATCTCTGACAATCATATCTGAAACCGATGTAAAAAAAGCCCGCCAGGGCGGGCTTAACATCAATCATCGTCATCATCAAGCATGCGGAGAATATCTTCGTATGCTTTCATTTTTTCATCTTCCGTGCTCTCTTTTCGCAGATCATCCGGAACATTCCGTTCTGAAATATCTTCCGGGATCTCCCGGAGGAACGGAGACGGAACACAGCGGATAAATTCCTTGAACCGGAACCGTTCTCCTGCGTAAGTCATAAACAGCTCTTCCCGTGCCCGGGTAATCGCCACATAAAACAAACGCCGCTCTTCTTCCAGTCCGTTTTCGTTCAGAGAACGCTCGTGAGGGAAAACTTTGTTTTCCATACCGACGATAAAAACAACCGGGTATTCCAGTCCTTTGGATGCGTGAACAGTCGACATCACGGGGGCATCTTCATCATCTTCTTCCGTTCTGTCATTATCATCCATCAGGGAATAGGTTTCCACAAAATCCTGAAGCGTAGGATTCTGCCCCTCATGTTCCTGCTTGAACTGAAGCGCGAAACTGCCCAGATAACTCAGGAACTCATAGACGTTTTCCTGCCGGTAATTTGCCTCATCCAGGTCTTTATAAATCCGCTGAAGCCCGTTCAAATACCCGATCTCGACAAGGAAGTTCCGTGCAGTTTCCGCAAGGAATTCTGTTTCTTCGAACTCTTTTCTGTATTTCTCAAAAAGTTCCACGAACTCCCGGATCGCCGCTTTCGGCTTGGCAGTCAGAGTTGAAAGGAACTCTTCACTCTTCATAATATCAAAGAACGAAAGTTCCGGCGCAGCGGCTTTCAGATCTCTCATCCGGAGGATCGCTTTATCCCCGATCCCGCGCGGCGGAGTTCCAATGATCCGCAAAACGCCCTGCTCATCCCGTTCATTGATGATCAATTTCAAATACGTTGCGGCATCTTTCACCTCTTTCCGCTGGAAGAACTCCTGACCGCCCACGATTTTCGGACGGATATGGGCTCTTCGGAACTCCTGTTCAAAGAGCCGGGAAAGATGGTTGGAACGGTAAAGGATCGCAAAATCTGAATAGGAACGCTCCCCGCGTGCAACAAAATTCCGGATGGTATTCACTACAAACCGGGCTTCTTCTTCTCCTGTGGGAGTTTTGACGATCCGTAAAATCTCTCCGGTTCCTTTTGCGGACCAGAGATTTTTGTCATAACGGCTGCTGTTTCCGCCGATCACTGCGTTCGCAGCATCCAGGATCCGGTTGGTTGAGCGGTAATTCTGTTCCAGCTTGATCTCCTTTGTTCCGGGGAAGATCTTCGGAAAGTCCAGGATATTGGAAATATCAGCTCCGCGCCACGCATAAATACTCTGGTCATCGTCACCGACAACGCACAGGTTCATACGCTCTCCGGCAAGAAGTTTCACGATTTGGAACTGAGCCGTATTGGTGTCCTGATACTCATCCACCAGCAAATAGCGGTACGTTTCCTGACATTTTTTCAAAGTTTCGGGAGAGTTCTCAAAAATACGGAGCGTAAGCATCAGCATGTCATCAAAGTCGATCACATTCTGCAATTCCAGCATCTGCTGATACCGTTCATAAACAAGGGCAATGTTTTCGTTGCCCGGATGATTGAGCATAGCATCTTCTTTTGCCTGTTCGGGCCACCAGAGTTTGTTTTTCCAATTGGAAATAAAAGAGGCAGCAACATCTGTCGGCAGCTCATCTTTGCTGAAACCGAGTTCAGCAGCAGCCTGACGGATGATACTTTTCTGGTCGCTTTCATCCGCAATGGTGAAAGAAGAGTTGTAATTTCCGGCAAGAGAGATGTGTTTCCGCAAAATCCGTCCGCAGAAAGAATGGAAGGTTCCAAGAGTGACTTTCCGAGCCTGTGCCGGGTCGATCAAACGCTGAAGACGCTCTTTCATTTCCCGGGCGGCTTTGTTGGTAAATGTCACCCCCAGAATCGCATCAGCCGGGATCCCGCAGTCGATCATAAACGCGATCCGGGCTGTGATCACACTTGTTTTTCCGGTGCCCGCTCCGGCGAGCACCAGAAGAGGTCCTTCCGTATGTGTCGCGGCTTCCCGCTGCTGCGGGTTCAGCCGGTCAAGATACGCTCCGGACATAATTATTGAGCATCCTTGACTGCCAGGTCATAACCTGCGCCGTTCCAGACAGCTGCTGCGGCAGTTACGGGATTTTCAAATTCAGCAAACACACCGCCGCCGATCACATGGTCGCAGATTTCTTCGGCAGAGCAAACAACCAGTTCCGGTTCCAGATTGCCGTGGCAGGGCGCGTTCTTTTCATAGGTGGAAACGTAAACCATCTTGCCGGGTTCCAGCGGGAAGGTGCGGACAAGAACAGCATCCTTGCGGACGATTCCGAGAACACCGGTATTGGTGGCAGCATCGACTCCGGCAGCAACGCGGGGAGTATCAAGGCTGTCTTTTTCATAATCCATAGCAAGCAGAGAGAGCGCAAAAGCATCGCGCAGGTTCATGCCAGCCATGATCTTTTCAATGATGGGGTCCGTGTGGGATCCGTTAGTGGCAACCGCGATCTTATCGGAAAGACGGACGCAGTTGTAAGCGATATAGGGGTTCTTGGAAAGGTCGGATTCGAACCCTTTCCGGGGGATAATGGAAATCGTCTGATTTGCAAGATGAGCTGTTCTGTTGGGGAATGAACGGGAGGACACACGATATGCCGCCACCGGTTTTCCGTCTTTTGTCATGCCTGCTGCAACAATTCTTCCGAGATACATCTTTTTTTCTCCTTATGTTTGATGTTTCTGTTATATTATCGGTACCATTTCAAATAGATCCAGAGACCGATCCCGCAAAGGACCAGTACTGTGAAAATCCAATAAAAGATTACCCGGAAACGGGCTTTCTTATCAACAAATCCTTTGGAAAAGATCGCGGCAATATCCTTATACAGATATTTTGCACCGCTGGGTCTGGGCGGAATATGCGTAAAAATCAGCCCCATCCGGTTGGAAAGCCTCATCCGCGGGTTCACCGCCCAGCCGCTCGCCGCAAGAAAATCTGAAACATGGCGGCGGCATAATTTTATAATGGAAACCAGCACCATCGGTCCGCTGATCACAAAAATGATTCCGAGAAGCACAACGATCACATTACAGACCGGAATCTCTTTCAGGGTATTCACGATCAAAGCAAATGCACTTCCAAGTTCAGCGATACCGATTCCTCCGCACATCAGAATCATGGAACCACTGACGGCA
>JAFTJI010000207.1 GCA_017456495.1 Lentisphaeria bacterium
AACCATATAATAATACCCGAGCCACGCAAGAAATGCCGCCAAAGCAAAAAATCCGCATTCCGCCCCAACCAGAAGATAACTGGTCTCCACGATCCCTTCCTTGAAATCTTTCGCGATCCGCTTGTTGCCATAACGGTATTCACAGTAAGGATACGGCGGATTGATCTTGATCCCCCAATTGTTCAAACCGACTCCGACGAGAGGTTCATCCACCATCATGTTCCATGCAGAAGCCGCAAGATACTGGCGCGTCATAAGCGATTCTTTGGGCGCATTTTCAAACCGTTTGATGATGTTCGGCAGCAGCAGTAAAGCTCCAAAGAAGCAGACAAGCAGGATCGGCAGAAGAATTGAAATTTTCCGCATATGGAACTGATACCGCAAGGACAGCAGCGCGGTGATCGCACAACCCAGAGGAAGACATGCCATCGCACCTCGGGAGTACGTCCGCATACATGCCGCAGAGGCAACCAGAAAAAAGCCCGCAAACAAAAATCGTTTCCATCCCTTGTTCCGGTTGAAGTAATATGCAAAAAATACCGGAGCAATCAAATTCATGTACATCCCCATACTGTTCTGATGCGGAAAAAGACCGTTCGCCTGATGGATCCCTTTCATATGCTGCACGACCACCGACAGGAATGTAACCGAAACAACGATCCCGAACCCGATCATAATGATATTGAAATCCCGCGTGTAATACAAATAATAGTAAGCACAGAGAAATATCAGATACATCATGATCATCTTCCAGAGCTCAAACCAGGAATAAAGCACATTATCAGCATTGATCAGAGAGGGAATGCACAGCAGAAAATATACGAGATATATTTTGCTTCCCTTATCCGGAAACAGCGGTTTCGAACGGTGCAGCAGCCACATTCCCAGAAGCATCGCCAAGGCAATCAGATAGACAAGCGAAACCTCCATCCCGCGGGACGTCCCACGGTAAGTCTCGTGAGAAAAAAAGTTGATGGATACCTGGTGAAACATCATCACAGGCAGGATCACTGCAAAAATCGCATAGCGCATATACTTACGGTTCAACGTAAGGATATACCCCAGCGGCAGTACACCTGCAAATGCAATGAAAAACACCAGATATTTCATATCCCGCCTCAGTTGATAAAGTTCAATGCCGGGAACGTAAACGTACTCAGGAACTGAGCTGTCGGCAGAATTTTCCGGACAAATACGTTGTATTCCGAAATATTGTCATGGGGAATATAAACTACGTCACCCGGCTGCAGACGGACGTTGGCACAACGTCCCTGAAGGATACCGTCGATATCCACACGATAGAATCGGGGATTTTCCATACCGCCGCGGATGATCACGCCGTACTGCCAGTGCTCTTCTTTCAAACCGAGTCCGGAAGAGATCAGCTCAAGGATCCCGAGATTCTGGTCCCACAGCCGTTTGTGCGGACGGTGGATGCTCCCGATAATACTGACCATTGCCTCAGAACGGACCGCAATGTAGATGTAATCGCCTTTCTTGAGCTTCACATTGCGCCACCGGTCACCTTTCTCTATCGCAAGAGAGAAATTCACCGGAAGCACCTTGCCGTCACGAACAATGATACTGTTCTGATAATCTGCTGCATCCAGCATCTGGTCATCGAAGTCACGGACAGCCGAACCGCCCGCTTTGGCAAAAAGATCTGCCAGGCGCATCCCATTGGAAATCACAAACATGCCCGGATTGTTCACAGCTCCTGCTATGGTAGCAGTCTGACTCCGCACGTCGATCGCAAAAACACCAAGTTCCGGATTCTTGATATATTGAGCATAGATCTTTTTGATCTTCTCCGAAGCCTCTTCCAACGTGAGTCCGGCAACCTGAACCTGTCCGGCAAACATCACCCCGATCGCTCCGTCAGGGGTCACAAGAGACTCCATGATCAAGTCCGGATGATTATAAACTCTGATACTGATCTTGTCTCCTGCATTGATCCGGTAGACCGGCTCTCTCTGAGCATCCAGCTGCTGCAGAAATTTCAGCTGACGCCGCTTATCTTCATCAGTCATTCCAGCTTGATCCACTACTCCGCTGGGCAGATTATTGATGTCCGGATACTGGTCAAAATTTCCGGTATAACGTTCATAACATCCGGTCAAACCTGCAATACAGGTGATCGCAAATAAGAAGAGTAATACGTTTTTCATCAGATATAGTCTCCTGAAATAATTTTTTCAACGTCTGTCACACCGGTCAGAACTGCATAAACTTTATGTTCCTCATCATGAAGTTTCAACACCCTGCGCAAAACACTGCGGGGCGTTTGTTTTTTTCCGATATACAGCAGCGTTGCATCACAAATATCATGCAGCTGTCTCACCAGAATACAGGAGGCATCAAAGGGTTTTTCTCTGGAAATACGGATCAGCTGATAGTGTTTTTTCAGTTCATTCACTACACTGTACAGCGAGCTGATTTCGTCAGGTTCCAAAACAGAAAGACTGCGCACCGGGAAAAATGCAAAGCCATAACCGTAGCCGTATCCCTTGCCGTCACCGGAAGAAAATCCATGCAGATAATCAATATTGTGCTGCACAACTTTTTCGGTATAATTCACCCCCGCATTGCCGTTATCTGAATAGTAGAAATCCCCGATTTTCTGCATACCCGCACAAATTTTTTCCCGGTCGCTCTCAAGAATCATGCGCACGAGAATCGTATTTCTCTTGGCTTTGGTAAACTGTTCGTCAAACATGACTGAACTCAAAAACGAACCGTCAAGAGAACAGGAGAAGAGCGTTCTTGTGTTTTTCAGACGCAAAATAAAGCGGTAGAACATTTCATTATTGATAACTTTGCGCTGTTCCTGTGAAAATGAAGCATCTTCGCGGGGAATAACGCCCACTGTATGAAAATATGCGCTGTGGAAAACCGCTTCTTCAATGCCGCTGAATTTTCCGTGAACAATATCATAAATGACCATAACAGTCGCAAAAAGCCCGCTGACAAAGACTCCTGCAATAAAAATTACAGCAATGATCTTCAAAGGAAACATCGGAAACGCTTTGCTGGAAATCAGCCGTTCATTGACAATGATATCGTTCGGAACATGGGCAATCGCACTGCGGACCCGGGTAAGCTCTTCCATCAGAAGCGAAATATTTTGTTCGCCGCTGCCAGAAGAAGTTCTATACGGTCACATTCCGGAATCATATGCTGAAGTTTCTTTTCCTTCTCATTGATCAATTTCATCTCCGCGCGCAAAGACTCCATGCTCATTTCCAGTTGGTGAAGAGCTACTTCACATGCGTGATACTCATTAACGATCCCGTCAATTCCCGCTAACATGTTCGGGGTAAAGTTGGTTATATTATTGCGTTTTTTGAAATCTTCAAACTCTTTCGACAAAGTCTCATACGCGGTACGGGCTTCAACATAACGCGGGTTCCGCTCCGAAAAAATCAGTTTCGCTCTTTCATATTCCCGGGAAGCCTTGCGCAGATCCCGGACATATTCCATCAGTGTTTCACGGTATAATATCACATTTTTCGGCAGCGCATCATACTTCTTTTTCGCTATGGCAAAACGCCGTCTTGCATCGGCAAGTTTAACATTCAATTCCGCCAATGTTGCACTTTGTTCCCCCTGGATCTTCTTCACTGTTTCCATCTCCTCCTTGGGATGGATAATACCATATTTCCGATGCAAAGCATGCAAACGCTGAACCTGAGTCCCCTGATAGGTCTGCAGCTCTTCCAATCGCTGAAGACGGGCGTTCAGGTAATTGCGCAGCTCCGCTGTCCGGTAATCTTCATAACTCCGGATCCCGATCACAACAAAAGTGTTGACAAGCTGTCTGACATACGCATCGCTCTCGCCCTGCCCCGTAATGACAAACATATCATTCTGATCTTTCAGAAGTTTGACTTCGATCCCCTTTTTCAAAACAGCCCGCTGCTTCGGGGTCAGCTGCATCTCTTCTATCAACTGCTGAAACACCTGCTGCCGTGAAAAAATCCCGAGAACATGGTTGATACTCAAAATTTTGACTTCTTCACTTGCCCGGGGCGTGTAAAAAAGTGTGACCGATCCTTCATATTTGTACGGCGATCTCTTAAACTGGACATATCGGAAACAAACTCCGGCAATGACCGTTAAAATAAAAACTGCTATAATACTCCATTTGAACTTGAGAAGCGTGAAAAAAACCAATTTCTGATACATCTGCATCTTCTGCATCTGTTTGGTCTCTTCCTGTACACTTAAATCATTATTCAGCGTATCCATGAATCTGTTCCTTTAATTAAAAATCAGCCAATGCTGATAAAGTTTACAAGTCCGGTCTATGCTCCGGGGAATCTCTTCCAGCGCAATATATAACTCATCCAGCCGTATTGCAACCGCAGGAGCCATATATTTTTTCCAGCCGCAGAGCGGAAAACTCTTCGTTTTTATACTGTATTTCAGAAAATTCTTCAAAGAAAGCTCTCCACGTCGCTTGAACTTCGCATAAAGCGCATCCTGAAATCCGGTGATTTTTCCGGTTCCGGCACAGCGCAGCACGGAACTTCTGTAAAAATCCCGGACGTTCTGCCAGAAAACATTGATATCAGATGGTTTTTTCCTGTGAGGGGTACGTTTGAACTCAACAGCATCCGCATAAAGCCGTTTCCATTCTTCTGGAAAATCTGATTCCATGACCAGAGCCAGACGTTCCCGGATCTTCCAGCGATACCGCCCTTCCGATATCAATACTGCATCACCGCTGCCCAGAACAGCTTTACAGAGATTCCTCAAAATAAAATCCGTATCTGCAGAACCGGAAGAGATTTTTTCTCCAGCCAGCAGCAACCCCATTCCGCGGTTGAGCAGCAAACGGCACGCCTCGGAAAACAGAAGATCCTCAGCGTTGATCTCCGGCAAAAATTCAGTAAGAAGATCCTCTCCGCAAACAAGTCTGTAACCTCTCTTCAGCTCCTGCATCATCAGCCGCTGCGCATTTTTCCGGATATCCTGCACACTCATGACCCGGCTGAAATCAATATCCACGTTCAACTCTTTTTCGTATTTTTCAGAGATTTCATGCAGCAGTTCACCAGCCCGGGGCACACTGTTCCGGGAAAAAACAAAAAAGTCCAGATCATTATAAAGAATGCCGTTCTGCCGGTCTTCCCGGACTCCGCCCTCGCCTCTGCCGTAGCTTCCACCCAGGTAAACAGACAAACCGGTATCAGAGAGCTGTTCCCCGATCTCAGAGAGGATCCGGGTCAACAGTTCTTCCGCTTCGGCATCTCCGCAAGCTGTATGATTTTCAAGAACGTTTCCGGTCAACATAAGTAGCAAAACCTCTTTTTCCCAATGCTCTCAAAACAACCTGCAGCACCAGCGCGCAACTGCAGTGATAATGATAATAATAATCGTAAATACGCCTCTGTTCCGGAGTATTCTGGACCGCATAGATCTCTCCCATCTGGAATACGAAATTTTCGTTTGCCGGATGGCTCTTGACCAGCTCTTTCCGGAAGAAAAGCACTGCCCAGTATCCCGGATAGCGGTCCATGGAAAGCTTCCAGCACCAATGGGAGTTTTTATGGGTAAGATAAAACGGCAGGATCAGCAGATACGGAATTGCCAGGATCACGGCGAGGATCAGGGCAATGAAATGCTCCCACAAACGCAAAATCCATGCAGAACGGTTCTGGATCGGGGAAAACGCATAACTGAAACTGTTCCGCTCCAAAACGCCGCCGGTATAGGGATCTATGATCCGCCCGGGCGTCACGATCTTGTTCCGGATCTCAAGATTTCCTGCAGCATATGTGCGGTCAAATACAAGCGCATGTTCCACAAAACACTTTTTATCCACCAATGCACGCTCGCCGATGATCGCATCTGAAATATGACATCCGGCTTCAATGAATGTATTATCTCTCAGCACCAGAGGTCCGGAAAGATCACAATTATTTTTTATGACAACGTTGGTTCCGGTGTGGATATTCTCATTGGAAGAGTAGCCCGGAAGATTGTAAAAATCGTCATTCAACACCTGAAAATTGACCTCAAAATAGCTCTTCAGAGAGTCGATCAAATAGAAATCAATACGGCTTTTCATCAGGACGCCATCTTTGTAATAATAGATTCCGTCTTCTTCGCCATCCCCGGAACAGGGTTCGAATGAAGCCTGCAATTCTTCAAGGGTGTGAGCTTTCGGCATAAGCATACCGTGCAGGATCAAACAGTCCTCACCGCACTCCTGACGGTAAGTTTCAAGCAGCTTTCTAACTGTCGTATGCCCGCCGCCTTTGCGGTAATCCAGTTTCAATGCACCCTGCTGATACTCATAAAGAAGTTCTGCCAGATGCTCGTTGTAAGTCGGTCCCAGAAGCACAAGACGTTCGGATTCACAGCGTAACGCAAGATCAATAAAATATTCAGCGGCACATCTTCCGCCGATGGGCATCATCCCGAGACTGCGGTCGGGAAAATACTCCTTGCACCATTCCTGAGTTTGAGAATAGGGATTGATCAAGAGGTTCTTCATCTTACCACGCTCCTTTCCCGGAGAGAATCGCAGGAATCGTTTTCAGCAGGATCAGAAAATCATTCCAGGCACTCCGGCTGGAAATATACTGTTTATCCAGTGCCATCTGCTGCTGAAACGGCAATTCACTGCGCCCGGAAACCTGCCATAAACAGGTGATCCCCGGACGGACATTCAGACGTTTCCGTTCTTCCAGAGTATAATACCGGACTTCCGAAGGCAGCGGCGGACGGGGTCCGACCAAACTCATATCTCCCAGGATCACGTTGAAAAGCTGGGGCAGTTCATCAATGCTGAATTTCCGGATAAAACGTCCGACAGGCGTAATGCGGGGATCATGTTTCATCTTGAAAATCACACCATCTTTCGATTCATTATGCTTCATGAGTTCCGCTTTTCGCGCCTCAGCATCAATATACATGCTGCGGAATTTGTAAAACTTGAAATGTCTGCCGTATCTGCCAACACGGATCTGGCTGAAAATAATCGGTCCCGGGCTCGTTATTTTAACCAGTACCGCTGTGATCAGAAATAACGGAGAACCAAGAATAAATGCCAGCAATGCCAGCAGAATATCCATGGTCCGCTTGAAGGTCAGAGATGTCCCGATGGTAATGTGCCAGAGCAGCATCCGGAACTGAATATGATTATGATAAAACACAGAGGGTCTCTTCAGCTCCCGCCGCAGCATTGCGATTTCTTCCTGTTTATTCATAAGCTCTTCTTTCCCAATAAAGTTATAAATTCCTGCAAAATCATCCGGCTCTTTTCAGGATCGCCATTCACCGGAACTGAAATTTGATAAGTGAAATAATCTCCATCCACCCGGAATTGTCTGCGGAACCCAAGAAAACTCGGCGTGGAAAACTCTTTACTGCTGAACCAAACCCATACCAGATAACGGCTGGAACCTTTCTGAGCATCAATTTCCGTAACAGCAAAATTATCCTGCAAGTACAAGATCTGTTCTGAATGAACGGTCCACAAGCTCGTCCTCAAACAGTGACTTGCCGGGTGGATCTCATGAACATCTTTTCCGCAGCGAACTGACAATACCGAAATTTCAACGCCCGCTCCGGTATATCTGTACTGCCGGACGGTGCTGGTGGCAAAAAAACGTCTGGTATTCTCATCCGGTTCAATGCTCCGTCCGAAAAACATCCCTGCCCGGCGGGGAAATTCAGGTGCAAACGCTTCTCCATTGAAGTAAAGCTCTTTGGTATGAAGCAGCAGTAAACAGGTCGCCAATGCCGCAGCTGCAAAGAATAAAGTGCCTTTCTGAACCTGCCAGCTGAAACGCTTGTTGCACCAGATCCAGATAAAACAAATCATGGACAAACAGAATTTGATACCCCACGCACCCCATACCGGACAATTCAGCAGGAGAGATACGTGATAACTGGAACTGGGCGTTCCCAGCAGTAAAATCAATGCTGCCGGCAAAAACCGGTATGCAAATGACCAGGATCCCACACCCCACGCCACAGAAAAAATCACCATCACGGACCCCGCAACGCTCAGCGCATTGATCCTGTGAACCGGTTCCAAAAATGCCGCTCCAAGCATCGGAACCATCAGAAACAGTGCCGTCCAATCCCATTTCCCGAATTTTTCACCACGGGCAGCCCACACTGCAGCCGCAGCTCCAAGCAGGTAATAAATCCAATCCCAATGATCCAGACGGGAGCCGCTCCATGCCTGATAAAAATAAGGAATCTGGAAACAAAGAGGAATAACCGACAGCACAAGAAGAATTATTTTCGTCATTTTCCCACCTCCTCAGATTTGGTGGAGGCAATTTGAAAAATTTTGCCGATAAGCAGAAAAATGATCAGCGCAAGAACGATTTGCACATATCCCAGCGCAATATGCCACGTATCTGCCAGAACAGATTCACCAAACCATCGGTACAACAAGACCGTGATCACGATTCTCAAACTGTTTCCGATGATAATGGCAGGCATGATAAATGCAAAATGAAGTATTTTCCAAAGCAGACCTTTGTGCAGAATCCGGACAGCGATAAACGCAATCAAAATGAAAGCATCAAGCTGATTGATCCCGCTGCAGGCATCCGTGATCGCAATATTCAGCCCGGGCAGAGACAGTGAGGTTCCGGAATATACTGCTCCGATCCCGAACAGCTTCAGAATCAAACCGCTCAGCATCGTGGCACTCAGACGCAAAGGGAAACTCAGCATCAGCATAAACTCTTCATGATAAGGAATAAATACACAGCACCACAGTGCCGGAGCAATGCTGACTGATGCCATCAGAGATCCGCTGAAAAATAAAACCAGTGAACAGATCACCAGCGTAAATGCAAACGCAGTTGTCAAACTTCCGGGGAACTCATGCGACGGAAGCAGAGCAAGAATATTGGCAAAAATCAACATGATCCATGCCGTTAATCTGTTCCAGACTGAACCCTTTTTCCGGAACGTTGACAGAAAAGTTTTTACCATGAGCCAAATCAATATTCCTGCCATTGTCAGGTCAACCAGGGCTGCATCCCACATCCCGGAACGCAACATCGGAACCGCTGCAGAAAAAGCAACAATCCCCAGCAGCACCGCATACAGTACTCCGGGGGGATGTTTCATCAATCTGTTCAAAAATAGCTTCATTGGCTTATTGCGGCATTTTATTCAGTTTTTTCAGACAATCCTGTGCGGTTTTATTGTCCGGGTCTATCGTCAACAGCCTGCGGCAAAGTTCCCGCGTCCGTTCCCGCTGTCTGTTCATATCTGAATTGGCGATCCGATGCTCCATTCCGGTGATCCACAATTCTTTCAATCTGCGGCTGTAAGGGGAGTCAGACGTCAATTTTATCACATCCGGAATGATGCTGTTCTGTCCGTTCCGGTGAAGTTTATCGGCATAACACAACTGAGTCTCCGGCAGTTCAGGAGCCAGTTCGTAAGCTGCTTTTGCATATTCAACAGCCTTGCCGGTATTTCCATTTTCAGCAAACAATTCCGCCATATTCAACAACACAGAAAGCCGGTAAAGGGACTTCTCCGGGAAAAGCGAGTACAACTTCAACGCACCTGCATTCCGGCCATTCTCTCCAAGTGTCATCGCTGCAAAAAACAGAAGATCCAGATTCCTGGATGGAGGTGTCTTTTCCAACAAATCACATGCGGCATCTTTCTGACCTTTTTTAAGCAGAAGCAGTGCCTGACAATAAGGAGCATAAATTTGATTTCTGCTTAAAAACTGCAAATCTTTCTCCCGCATGGTCGCTCTTGCAAAATTCCAGTATTCCGGACAAAGTTCAGGCGAAAAATTCTTCATAAAAAGAGCCGATGCCTGATTGAAATTTTTGCTTTTCAAAGCATGAACGATCTCATAACGCAGCATATCATTCTGCCGTTCCGGAAAAAGTTTCCGGTAAGCCATGATAAGCGTAAAGGCTTCAGAAAGATCATGATTCAAATAATATTCGATCCCGATTTTAAGAATCCCCTGATCTTTTCCGAACCGTTTCAAAGCGTCCCGCAACACTGCAGTATCAATGGACCGTTCCTGCCGCTGGGCAAGTAAAATCAGCTTGGCAGTAAACGGATCCGGCATGCGGCTGTACAGACTCTTTGCTAGCGGAAGAAGCTGATTCATTTTTCCGGAAGAAGTTCCAAAAGAACGGCGGAGCAGCTCCGCAACCATGCGATCCGCACGCTGCTGAAGATCAAGATAAGTCCGGTGGGAAAGCAGATTGGTATAACTTTGCTGTACCGCAGTCAGGCTGCCGCTTTGAACATCTACGGCAAAAAACATAAACGCCGCCAGCGGTGTATCAATGAGCCCCCGCAACGGAACAGTCAGCTCCTTCAATGCCGAAAGATCATTCTTCGATAAAGCCGCCAACGCATCAAAATAGTAGCAGCACAGCATGGCACTGTTCCCGCTGTCAGATTGATATTGTTTCCGGAGTTCCGCAATCTTATCGGGCTGGTTCAGCAAACAGTAAATTTCCGCTGTTTGCATGGCAACCGCCTGATCATGATAGGTTTTCAGGTATTTTTCAAAGACCTGCAACGCTTTTCCGAAAGAGCGGAAATTTGCATAAAATCTGCCAAGAGATGGCGCAAATGCAAATGGATTCAGCTCGTATGCCGCAATCAATGATTTTTCGGAATTCTCAATATCTCCCGCCTCAAGATATAATTCAGCCTTTGCAGACAGGATCTCCTGTCTTAAAAAAGGATCATTTGTCTGAAACTGATCAAGAGCGTTCAATTTTTCCTGAATTTTCTGATTTCTATGCTTGAAAAGAAGCAAGGCAAGCCCTGCAGCCGAGTTCCCTGTTCCCGGACGGTTCAGTTTGGCTTCATATTTCTTAAGATTCCCGTTCTGTCCTGCTGCATAAAGAAGGATCTGCTCCAAATCCTCTGTGAGACCATGCTGATGTGAAAGGAAATTTTCCAGGCGGACAAATTCCCGTGCAAAGCACAAACCTTTGATGTATTGAGCCTTGTTTTCTGCACTAAGCGGATTCAGTTTATGTGCCATATAGCAATAATAAACCTGTTCAGGGTAGACTTTTCGTTTTTCAGCAATTGCGCCCAGCATAATATAAGCGGCTTCGTTGTCTTCATCGTTGCGGATCAACTGAAGCAGCTGGGATTCTGCAACCTGTAAAGAGTGGTCATCTCCGCGCTGAAAATTGCTCTGAGCCTGTTTGAAAAGAGAAACATTCTGATAGTTCGAAAAAAGCAAATACCCCGTCAGCCCAATACAGCCGACGAGGATCAGAAGAGATACAGCAATCAGAATGATGCGGGGTTTTCCAAGTTTTTTCATTTTAATGCCGGGTTATCCTGCCTTATCTGATTCGTAAAGTTTTTTACGTTTTTTCAAGTATAAAACAGTTCCACCGCCCACAAGCAGAGTGGCAATAATTCCCGGCAACGGCTGACCGGACGTCGGGGAATTGGTTGAGATGGAAAATTCAAAACCTTTCGGATTCACAGAATTTTGAGACTTCTTGCCGTAATCGACCCCGAAGTCACCCCAATTGAACACGATACTTTCCCCGGTTTTCCCCAGCATCCAGATATCGCTGTCCTGAGTTGTAGGACTGTACATGGTAAAGGTCTCTTTTTTTCCGTTTGCCGCAGTGGTTTCCACCCAGAGAACGATTTTGTCTCCCGGAGAAAATTCCCCCAGAGCACCGGTTTTCATATCACCGTAATGGAGTTGCGGCATTGTTGCGGCTCCTTGATTTCCGCCCGGTCTCCCGGGTCTGCCGGGGCGACCACCCCTTCCGCCTCCGCGGTAAGCTGCAACATCATCATAGTAGTACCAGCCGATATTGCTGATAACAGAATCACCGATGGCAACATTGGAGCCATCGTTTTTCTTTACATCTACATAAACAGTTTGCTTCGAGTCAACAGAAAACCATGCTTCTCCGGTTCCGGTCTGCAAATTATACTGAAGTGCCGCTGTAACAGAAAAAACCGCAGTGAATAAGGCTGCGGCAATAACAGACAATTTCGCTCTCATTTTTCCATCTTGTCTTTCTTATTTTTTCTATTATGGTAAATCTTTCCGGCACCCAATGCGAGACCGCCGACTGCAAGCACAGCAATGATTCCCGGCAAAGGCTGTCCGGACGGGGTCTTATTACCTGTATTGGCTGTATTGACTTTGAATGTATAATATTCCTGTGTTCCGTTGGAACCGAAATCCCCGCCGGCAATACTGAAACCGCCGTTGATCTCTCTGGATTTCCCCCAGATCACATTATCCGCAGCATTCTTCTCAGGCTTGGTTGAGGTATAAACATTGCCGGCATTATCC
Organism: Lentisphaeria bacterium; assembly: GCA_017456495.1. Taxonomy (GTDB): domain Bacteria; phylum Verrucomicrobiota; class Lentisphaeria; order Victivallales; family UBA1829; genus SIG79. The sequence goes on from JAFTJI010000207.1 coordinate 12,308, forward strand.
TTCACCCAAAAGCCGATACGGTCTTTTTCTGTAAAAGTTGCAGATGCACCGTTATTGAAAGAACCGGATGCTCCGGAATCAAGATTATACCATCCGTAATCCGCATAACCTTTTCCGCGGTCAATGTAGTTATCCTGACCATTATCCTTGTCTTTTCTGCTTTCCAGAACGAGATCAAATGCAAGAGTCGTCTGACTGTCAAAACTCAGCCACCCCTGATTTCCTGAAACATTGTACTGATATGCAGCAATCGACACTGCACTCCATGCCAACAGCAAAAGTAAAATTATTTTTTTCATTCCTCATTTCCTTTGGTACATCTGTTCGTTTTCCAACTGCACGGCTCTGTATAATTTCGCGTGCTCGGGTAATATACCATCTGTATCATAAAAATACAAGCAGAAAAACATTATTTCTTCATCAAACTGTGTATTATAACAGCAGACAAGCCAAAATCTACAGAAAATATTTCGTTTATCCCCTTTTTCCAAGATAAAAAGGGCACACTCAAATACGAGTTCCCAGTTGAAGTAAAATCCTAATGATTCAGACTGTTTCTGATAAACCGGAAAAGGTTGTACGTCCCCTTATTTGCTAAGTCCGGCTTATTTTTCTTCCTGCCAGAACTCATCAAAGCAAACTTGTTCACTGGAAAACAGACGGCGCAGAGTCCGCAAGAACGGATTGCCAAATACAACACAGTTTTTCTTGAATTTTTTCCATCTGGAAACTCCGATGCGCGGCAGAACAAGTCTGAAATCATTTGCTTTACAAACTCCTTTTCTGACAGTAAACTGCAAATCGTAGCCGCAGTCACGAACGATCTCCGCAGCGCGAGTGCTGTAATGACCATACGGCCAGAAAAAGACATGTCCCTTCCGACCGTTCAAAGTGTCAAGGTATTGACGGCAATTCATGATATCATCCCTGAGCATGGTTTCAAACTCTGCAGGGCTTTCTCCCTGCGGGGCACACAGGATGCTCTTGCCCAAAGCCCCGGAATAATGCCGGGTCCCATGAGCTTCCAATGACCACCGTCCGGATTCAGCCAGATAACGGAGTTCTTTTTCATTCAGATAATTACGAAAATCTCCGTTCCGGGCGGCTTCCTGGGCAGAAGTGTTATTACGCATCAGAACTTCCGGATCCTCAGAATCCCTGATTTCTCCATCATATCTGTATCCGGCTGAAACTGCCATCATCGCAGAAATTCCGCGTTTTTTCAGGATAGGATCGGCATAAAGCATATTGTCGACCCAGCCATCATCAAAAGAGAGTGCGGCATAATTCTTTTTTCTCCCTGCGGGCAAGACTCCCTGACGGCAGAATGCAACGACCTCAGCGGGAGATAGAAGATGAAAATGTTCCTGCATATAATCCAATTGACGTTCAAAAAGATCGCAAGTCACCGCATCCGGATGCGACTCCGGCAAGACTCTATGATACATGAACATCAGCAAACTCATGGAAACACTCCTTCAATCAAGTCAAATGCTTATTTTGAGCTTAATATAGCATATATGTAATTTTTTTCAAGATAATTCTGCCATCAACGTTCTTCAGGAATTTTCCCATGCCTTATTCCCCAGCAGACCTTCCGCATAGAAAACCGGCTTGTATCCCAGTTCCGTTGCCCTGCGGATCGCTGCTTCGATCCGGTTCAAATGATCCGGCAGATAATTAAAGTAATATGGAAACGAATACTGTTCATGAGTTTCCAGACTGAGCAGATTATTATAGTTTGGATCCGCTGCAGCACGGTCGATGATCGCGGTGATCTCTTCCGGTTTGAAGTAATTGCAGATCAGCAAACTGTGAACAAACATGATCTCATGTCTGAAATCATAAAGCAGCTGTTTTTCGCCAAGATGCAGGCTGTCATTCAGATTCCGGAAATAGCCGATATCGCAAAGATATTCTGCCGGACCTTTTTCCGTCAGGGAGGTTTGAGGATTGATAAACTGTCCGCAAATCGCTTTTACACCGTGTTTCCGCAAAACGGAAAAGGCTTCCGGACGGAACATGGACCAGTGTCCGGCAACAGGCGGAATAAATGTTTTTTCTCCCGCAAAACGACAGATTTCTGAAGTCAGGAGCTCAATATCAGATTCCAATTTTTCATTGGAGGCATTCTGATACGGGCGATCAGGGAACTCTGCATAAGCATGCCAGGAAAGACGCAGCCAGTCTGAGTTCGCCTCAAATTCTGATTTGTAAATATCTGGAAAATCTTTCAGTTCAAAGGGAAAATGAGAGTTCGCGTAAAACAGATTCAGCGTAAATTTCGTGCCGTAAGTATCATGCATCCGCTTCAGGAACGCAAGATAAAAATGACCAAACAATGACTTGGGACGTTCTTTTGCGATGTCGGTCAGGAAGAAAATATTATCATCAATAAAAAAGTTGTAACGCGGAAAACTTGCCTTATCCCATACGACCCGCAAAGCCTGTGAAAATTCGCCATATTCATTGAATGTTTCCATAGTGATTTTTGCAAATTTTTCCGTAACAGGGACTTCTGCACGAAATAACATACCGTCTCTGGCAGCGTGGATTCCGTTTACAAAGACGTCTGCCCCGGGATTTGCCACACCGGAAACCGGAAGCAAGAGAGTTCCGTTTTCTTCTTTTCCGTTGAGTGAACTGACAACGGATCCGTTTCTGATGCTTGTTATCTGATTCATACGAACTCCTTTTGAGGTAATTTCAAAAGTCCGGCAAAATTTGGCTGAAAAAAGATTGTTGATGAGTTGGAAATGGTAGTTTGAGCGTGGCTACCAACAGGGTAACCACCGAAAACGCTCCATTTGCAGATCGCAACAAGAATTTTCTGCCAT
>JAFTJI010000208.1 GCA_017456495.1 Lentisphaeria bacterium
ATGCGTATGCCGAAAATGGAATACATGGGGACCGCTGCATGGTATTTCATGATCCTGAACTGGATCAAACTCCCGATTTTTGCATGGGAGGGGCGCATTACGATGGCATCTGTAAAAGCTGATCTTGCCATGATCCCGTTCCTGCTGATCGGTGCTGTTCTCGGTATCATCATGTTGAATAAAATGCCGAAAAAACTTTTTAACTGGTTTATCCTGATCCTTTCTGCAATTGCATCGGTCTATATGATTGTGAAATCAGTTATATAAAGCGAGATAGGACGGGTGATGGAAATGGGTGCAAATCAATATCAATATAAATGGCGGGGCGGCTTCTGCCTGGAAGTCAATGCCCTGCCGAATACTATCGTGATATTCGGAGCCTCCGGCGATTTGACCGGACGGAAATTACTGCCTGCGCTCTACGGTTTGTCAAAACGACAGCTGCTTCACCACCGCTCTAAAATCATCGGTTGTGCCAGAACTCCTATGACCGATGAGAAATTCCGTAACTACCTTTTTGAAAAATGGTTTTCCTCTCTTCCAGCCTCAGAGTCCGGCGAGATCCAGGCATTTCTTGAACGCGTTTATTATCAACCCGGAGATTACGGAGATCCGCTCTTTTACAAGACTCTCGCTGCCCGTCTTAACGAGCTTGAAACAGACCTGAATCCGGAACATTCCGGACGGGTCTACTATCTGGCGGTCCCGCCGGTTCTCTGCACTCCTGTGATCCGGCAGATGTCAACAGCCGGACTGCTGCAGGAAAATCAGGATGCTTCCCCCTGGCGGCGTGTTATTCTGGAAAAACCGTTCGGACATGATTATGAATCCGCTTTGGAGCTTGACCGGATGCTGCATCAATATTTACAGGAACGCCAGATTTACCGGATAGATCACTATTTGGGCAAGGAAACCGTTCAGAATATTATGATTTTCCGTTTTGCAAACGTAATCTTTGAACCGGTATGGAACGCGAAATATATTGATTCAGTACAGATTACGGCAGCAGAATCTGTAGGCGTAGAACATCGCGGCGGATATTTTGACCATACCGGACTTTTGCGGGATATGTTCCAGAATCACATTCTGGAAATGCTCTCTCTGGTTGCAATGGAAAAACCGGAAAATTCTGATGCTGAATCAATCCGGAATGAAAAACTGAAGCTGTTGAAATCAATCCGTCCCATTCAAATCAATGATGTTGTGCGGGGGCAGTACGAAGATTATCGGAATGAACCGGGCGTACAGCACGATTCTGATACGGAAACGTATGCTGCAATGAAGATTTATATAGACAACACCCGTTGGAACGGCGTACCGTTCTACTTGAGAAGTGGAAAAAAACTGGCTGAAAAACGAAGTTCTATCTCCATCCGCTTTAAGCCGGTCAGCCATTCTGTTTTTTATCCCGTCCGCGAAGAAGATCTTGCGCCCAATGTTCTGACCTTAAATGTTCAACCGGAAGAAGGGCTTTCTTTGACAATTCAGGCAAAGCATCCGGGACCGAAATTGTGTATTGGCTCTCTGAACATGGATTTCAAGTATGCTTCCATTCTTGAACCGGGTGAATCAATTCCGGACTCTTACGAGCGTCTTTTGCTTGATTGCATGCTTGGTGATCAGACGTTATTCATCCGCAGTGACACGATTTTGGAGGCTTGGAAGCTGTTGATGCCGATTTTACAGAGTTGGAAAGAAAAGTCTGAAAATCCTCTTTATCCTTATCCTCAAGGCTCCTGGGGACCGAAAGAGGCAAACCTGTTGCCGGCAGAACAGAAGACTATCTGGCTGAATTAATTTTTTTATTTGTATCTTTAACTGTCGTTTTATATCGTTTGATGCTGTTTTATGTTGATAAATGTTGATTTATTTTGCTTCTGTATATTGCTTGCTCCGGATAGAACCTCTTTATTTTATCATACTTGAAGAACGCTGATTACCATGCAGAAAGTCAAATAAAGTAAAAAAAAGTGCAAAAAAAATTAAAAGTTGACTTGACATATACGCAAACATGTGCTTTTATTGTCGATAGAAAAACACCGATGCGTGTGCTTTGTCCGGGAACGTTGGGACAGAGAGAAAAAAGGGTCTCTTATTTTAAATGGTTATGGAGGGCTGAAAATGAAATATTACTCTACAGAACACCAATGGGTTCAAATTGATGGCGATGATGCTTATGTAGGGGTTTCCCGTTTTATCGTAGATTGTCTTGGCGATATTTCCTATGTGGAATTGCCGAAGGAAGGAACTGATGTGATCGTCGGTGATGATATCGGCGTTATTGAATCTATTACGGAATCTGAAGATGTGTATTCCCCGATCAGTGGAACCATTATAGCTGTCAATCACAATCTTGACGATGATCCTACCATTCTGAATGATCATTGTGAGGATAAAAAAGGCTGGCTCTGTAAGCTTGAAAATATCGACCTCGCCGAACTTGATGATCTCATGGATGAAGAAGCTTACGAACGTTACGTTGATAAACTTGGTTCCTGATTTTATATCTGACGATGTTTTTCAGAGATCGTGAATTTCTCATTGAAGCCGGAAAACCGGCGATCATGGGAATTTTGAATGCAACTCCGGATTCATTCAGCGATGGAAATACCGGAGTCGATTCTAAAATAGAGGCATTGCTGACCGCATCTCCTGATATTATCGATATCGGCGGAGAGTCGACCCGTCCGGGCGCACCGTGTGTTCCGCAGGAAGAAGAGGTAAAGCGGATTTTGCCAGTGGTTCGCAGAATCAGAGAGCAGGCTCCGGAGGTTTTGATCAGCATTGATACGCGCAAGTCTTATGTCGCAAAATATGCCCTGGAAGCCGGAGCTGATATCATCAATGATGTCAGCTGCCTCCATTTTGATCCTGAACTTGCAGATGTTGCTGCAAAGTATTCAGCAGGGTTGATCCTTAACCACTCTCGTGGTACGCCTGAGACGATGAATTTGCCTGAAAATCTTTCTTACCCCTCCGGCTTGGTTGAAATGGTGCGGGATGAACTGACTGAAGCAGCCGAATTTGCCATCAGTCGCGGAGTCCGGCGAGAGTCAATTATTCTGGATCCCGGTTTTGGTTTCAGCAAAGACACACAGCAAAATCTTGAGCTGCTTGGGAGGCCGGAAAAGCTGCTCTCTCTTGGCTATCCGTTGCTTTCCGGTCCATCCAGAAAGAGATTTATCGGAGAGTTGACGGGAGAATCTGATCCTGCGGCGCGTGACTATGGAACCTGCGGAGCGGTGATTGCTTCTGCATTAGCGGGGTATGCTGTCATTCGCGTACACAACGTAAAAGCGGCAAAAGATTGCTTATCTGTGTTTTACGGATGTCAAAAAAAAGCAAAAAATCTGTAAAATACTGATAAAAACAGAGAAAATCAGCTTGTAAAATGATTTTCAGGTGATATATTACCGAAATATTTCTGCAATTCGGCGGAAAGATTGTCTGAGAGGTCCCTGTCTTTGCTTGACACCTCCGGACAAGAAAAACAGAACCTTTTCAAGAAGAAAGGAATCGGGATGAAACAAGTTCAGGCTAAACACAAAATGTGCCGTCGGCTCGGATATTGCATCTGGGGTGCGGCAAAGTGCCCGAGTGCCAAGAGACCCTATGCTGCAGGTCAGCAGGGAAAGAACGCCAAGAAGAAAAAACTTTCCACCTATGGCGTTATGATGCAGGAAAAGCAGAAACTGAAAGCTCACTACTGCCTTACAGAAAAACAGCTCCGCAACATCTTCCTCGAAGCAAAACGCCGCCCGGGACAGACAAACGAAGTTCTTATGCAGCTCATCGAGCTCCGCCTCGTCTCCGCTGTTTACCATGCTGGATTTGCTCCCACAATCTTCGCAGCAAAACAGTATGTTTCCCATCGTCACATCCTCGTTGACGGAAAGATCGTCGACCGTCCTTCCTATCAGCTGAAGCCCGGTCAGGTTCTCTCTGTGAACGTTGAAAAATCCGCTAAGATCGCTGAAGCAATCAAGGCTGTTGATTTCGTGGTTCCCGCCTACTTTGAATCCAACAAGGATGATATGAAGGTCACAATTCTCCGCGAACCCATGATTGACGAAATTCCCGCTAAAGTCGAAACCATGCGCGTGGTCGAATACTACGCACGGTAATTTTCTGCTTTGGAACAGAAGGGATCCCGCCGCAGAACTGCTGCGGGGTCTTTTCCGGAATGATCCGGATCCGTTTCGCTATGAACGATGCCGAACCGAAGAAGTCAAAAAGAGCCAAAGTAAAGCGTTCCCCGTTGGAACTCGCGGCAATGATGTTATCTGTCAGACCATTGAGTCGGACAGAGCTGAAGAAAAAGCTGCATGATAAAGAGTTGACCTGGGAAGCCGCAGAACAGACAGTTCTTGAATGTGAACGACTTGGGTTTGTGAATGATCCGGAGACCGCTGAATCTTATGTAAGGTCCATGCGGAACCGTGGGGATGGCTCCAGAAAAATCCGGATGAAATTGCGGTTGCGCGGTTTTAAGAAGGATGATGTGGAAAATGCTTTCCAACGGGATGAAGAAGCATCGGAACGAAACGAAACAGAGGTCGCTCTGAGCGTGTTGAATCGCAGAAGATTGACCTTGGAACGGGAAGATAATATACTGAAGCGGAAGAATAAAGCCTTGCGGATCCTGGCGTCAAAAGGGTTTCCGGCTGATGCGGCATTCAAAGCATTGGATTTGTTCTTCGGAAGAGCAGACGAACTGGTATTGGAAGATGAGGATTTTCCTCAGGAGTCTCAGGATAACTGAAAAATCCCGATTTTTTCAAAAGTTGTTTGCAATTTGAAAAAAGCCATGTATATTATTTAACAGAAAAACAAACGGAGCGGGGTAAAACCTTCTCACATAACAAACTACAACATAAGTAAGGTTTCAGAACATGAAAGAAGATATTCATCCGAATTTCGGTCCTGCCAAAGTGATCTGCGCTTGCGGCAAGGTTTGGGATATTTATTCCACAAGAAAAGAACAGCGCGTCGGTATCTGTGCCGATTGCCACCCGTTCTTCACCGGTAAGAAGAAATTCGTTGACGTCGCTGGTCGCGTTGACAAGTTCAACAAACGCTACGGAAAAACTTCTCTTACCAAGTAAGTTTATCTTTTACTGTCGTCTTAATTTAATGTGCGTACCCCCCATGCATTGGTGTTAAGACGGCAGTTTTTTTTTGACAGGAAATGTTCATGACTCCCGACGATATTTCTCAGCATATTGATTTGATGAAAATCCGGTTCGCTGAACTGGAAAAAGAGCTGGCATCTCCTGATATTTATGCAAAACCGGCAGAGTGTAAAAAACTGACCTCGGAACGCCGGCGGATTTCTAATATTTTAGAGCTTTTTTCATCCTGGAGTGCTGCTCTCCGGGATATTGATTCCAATACAGAACTCCTTGAATCTGAATCAGATCCGGAGTTTCGCTCTCTGATTGAAAATGATCTGTCAGAGTGCCAGACAAAGTCTGTGGAACTTGAAAATCAATTGATGAGTTCCCTTGTTCCCCCCATGCCGAAAGATGACCGGAATACGATCGTTGAGATTCGTCCTGCAGCAGGCGGGGACGAGGCAGCTTTGTTTGCCGGAGAACTCTTCCGGGCTTATCTGAAATTTGCTGAACGGAAGGGCTGGAAACATGAAGTTCTGGATTCCACGGAAACAGATCTCGGCGGGATCAAAGAAGCCGTTTTCTCTCTGGATGGCGAGGATGTCTACTCCTATATGAAATTTGAGAGCGGAGTACATCGTGTTCAGCGTGTTCCAACCACAGAATCCGGCGGGCGGATCCATACTTCGACGATTACTGTTTCCGTATTGCCGGAAGCAGAAGAAGTCGACAGCATTGAACTCCGTCAGGAAGATTTGGATATTTCCACGTTCCGGGCGTCCGGGGCAGGGGGACAGCATGTGAACAGAACAGACTCTGCAGTCAGGATCGTACACAAACCCACAGGAATCACAGTGGCGAGTCAGCAGGAACGCTCCCAGCTCCGCAATAAAGAGATCTGCATGCGTATTTTGAAAGCAAAACTGCTGGAGATCACTATGCGGGAAGAGGCTGAAAAGCATGCTTCCGATAAACGCGCGCAAGTCGGAACAGGTGATCGGAGTGAACGGATCCGAACCTATAATTTTCCTCAGAGCCGGGTAACGGATCATCGTTACGGAATCTCAGCTTTTGATCTGCCTTGACTTATGGAGGGGGATCTTGGACAAATTCTTGAGCCGATTCGGGAGTCATTGAATCAAGAGGCTGTGCAAAGCCTCCTTTCCAGATTCAGTTCAGCAACAGCTGAATGAGCTCCCAGCAAAAAATAACCCCGCAATAAAATTATATTGCGGGGCTCAGAGAAATTGCAGATTGTTTTACATCCCGAAGATTGTTGTCCGTTTTACATTTGGATTCTTTTTGATAACAATGCCTTTTTGCGTTTGTTTTCCTTTGAGATATTTATTTCTCCACTCTCTCGTGAGCTTATTGATCATTCTGGTTGTTGCATTATCTTTCGCATAATCCTGAGCAATGCGGCCTTCATTGTTCTCAATTAAAGGATTTGCGCCGGAGTCAACCAGCAGCTTGATCATGTCAGTTCTGCCGAAGATACAAGCATACATCAAAGGAGTGTAACGCTTATCAATGACATCATTTCTCGCTGCGAGTTTGTAAATACCGTCGATTTTGATAAAACTTACGAACTTATAAGAAAACGGCTCGTGGTAGTTAAGTTCCAGTTTTTTGTCAATAAGACCTTTCAACAGCTTGATCTGATTATGAGAAATGGCATAATAAGCGGCAAGTTTTCCGATCTGCTTCATGCGGTTGTTTGCATTGAGATCCTGCATTTCGGGCAGGAGTGCAAGCGCGGTGTCGACACGGTTGAAAAACAGTGCACGGAGAAACGGAGAACCTAAAAGAGAGGTGTTGTCAAGATCGATCTTGATTCCCTTTTCTTTCAGAAGAGTCAGCAGGGAAAGTGCATTTTTGTCAGCTGAAGCTGCATAGGCAGCCAAACCGGCAGTATTATTGTCGACAGCATTGATATCAGCTCCCGATGAAAGAAGATATTCCAGCATATCAATATGTCCGAGTCTGGCAGCTTCCATTGCCGGAGTCTTTCCGTTTTTATTGCAAACGTTGATGGACGCACCTTTCTTCAAAAGCATATCAAGAATTTCTCTGTTGTTTGCAGCAACTGCGGCAAATACCGCTGTTTCGCCATCATTATCTGTTGCATTGACATCTGCACCGCAAGCGAGCAGCATCTTGACATGTTCGACTTTTCCTGCGGCAACAGCTCTGCATAAAACAGGGACACCATACCGGTCCTTCAAATTTGGATCAGCTCCCCGGTCAAGGGTGTATTTCAATCTGGCTGTACCGGGATACATAATAGAGTTGATCATTCTCCGGTTATTCTGTTCGCGCGCCTGCTTTTCTGCTGTGGAGATGCATCCGGTCAGCAAAAGGACAGCAAGCGAAGGAAGAAAGATTTTTTTTATCATGACGGTTTCTCCTGTTGTTTTTTACGTGCAGATGCGCGCAATTGTCCGCAGGCTCCTGTGGTTTCGGATCCTTTTTCCACCCGGACAGTGACCTGTACGCCGACGGTTTTCAAGCGGTTTTCAAAACGTTTGATGACCTCCGGGGAAGGGCGTGTGAATGCACCGTTTGCCTTATTGTATGGAATGAGATTGACTTTTGCATGCGCTTCTTTCGCCAACTCACCGAGTTTTGCAGCCTGTTCAACGGAATCATTGATATTTTCCAGCATGACATATTCAAAAGTCAGCATCCGTGTTGTTGCAGCACGATGCAGGGCGCAAGCCTGAATAATTTCCCGGATATCTCTTCTGAAACGTGTCGGGATGAGAAGAGATCTGGTCTTGTCGTCCGGCGCATGAAGAGAAACAGCCAGGTTCCACTGTCTGCCATGTTGTGCAAGCTGTTTGATTCCGGGCGTCCAGCCGCTGGTTGAAATCGTGACACGTCTTGCAGCGAGAGCGATCCGATCCGGATCACAAATCCGTTCCAGAGCCGCGATCAGATTATCGCAGTTGAGCAGAGGTTCCCCGATCCCCATAATAACGACATTATCGGGCAATCTGCCGAGCTCAGCGCATGCTGCGAAGAACTGTTCAACGATCTCTCCATCGTCAAGATTCCGGACGAATCCGGATGCTCCGCTGGCACAGAAAGCACAATGGACGGGACATCCGACTTGAGTGCTCAGGCAGAATGTGAACCGCTTATCTTCTGCCGGGATAATAGCACATTCTATGGTTTCTCCGTCAGAAAGTTTGAGGAGCAGTTTTTTCAGACCGTCCGGAGCCGTAAAGACCTGTTCTGTTGTTACTTCATGACAGCGGAAATTTTCTGCAAGTTTTTCTTTCAGATCTTTCGGGAGATTTTTCATTTTATCCAAATCAGAAGTCAATCGTTTGGAAAGCCAGTTTTCGATCTGCCCGGCCCGGTAAGAGGTAATCTCCATTTTTTTTGCAAACTGTTCCAATTCTTTCACAGTTGCCATACAGAGCCACGGTTTGTTATTCATAATCTTCCTCCGTTTTCAATTTTCCTCGCCACAATTCGATTTTTTTATTCCGGTAAAATGCATATGAGACCCGTTCCCAAATCCGTTCCGGTGCAGACGGAACCACTTGCGAGAAGACGTAGACGACCGGTTTGTTCACCGGAAGTTCTCCAGCGGATCCGATCGTTTTCAGCTTGATTCCGAAATAGTGCATTTCACTGTAATATGATGGGATGTTGTACATCCTGTAAACGACATCAGGAACTTCTTTTTCAGATATTGCTCTGCGGAACGCGTATCCTGTATTTTCTTTGATCCGTTCCAGATTCTGGTAAGGCAGGATCAGGGTTCTGTACGGGAGAATCATTGCCCCGGAAAGGACCAGGATCGTCAGCCATACTCTTGCCCCGGAGAGGCTCATAAAAATAGCAGTTAAAGCTGCGATTCCTCCGAGGAACGTTCCGGCAAGCGATACCTTCCAGTAAGGTGATTTTGTCATATCCTGAAACATATCTGTTACTATATTTGTAAGTGTATCACGGGAAATAATAAGATACATAAACGCCGCAGCACAGAACAGCATCAGTAAAACAGCACATATATTGAAAAATTTCAACAATCTCCAGCCGTAGCGACGGACAACGATCCAGTAGTTGAGCGCAACAAGGGCTGCAAGCGGCGGAATCATATAGAAAATATCACGGCTTTGGGTGAGGGGCGAGAGCCAGAGAAAAACAAATATACCAAGAAATAATGTCCTCAGATAACGGGAAAGCATGGGGTTCTCATCCAGCGGCACGATCGCAGGACAAAACGGAGCCCACACAAAGAGCGTCCATGGCATAAAACGGATTGCCGCATCAAACGGAAAAGTCAAGAGATGGATAAAGTATTCTTTCGCACTGGGAAACGAGATCATCGTCCGTTCCCATGCCGGTTCATTCAGCAGTGTCCAACGCGGTAATCCCCAGAACAAAATAACAACAATGAGAATTGCCAAGCCGATAAAAAATGCCTGCCCGCGCGGTTTTGCCCAAACTGTCAGAGGGCGTCTGTGAAATACCATCGGGAAAATAATCATAATCAAACCGGTGAAGCCCATCGTATAGAAAGTAATTCCTGCAATTGCAAAGGAGGCTATCCATGCCTGTTTCCATTTACCGCGCCAAAATCCGAGAACATACCAGACCATCCATGCGGAGAAAATACTCAGGGCTCCCAGCAGAACCGGTGTGCCGTCACTGAATTTTTCAATGGACAGAAAGTTGAGCATCACAGCAGAGGCTCCAACAATTCCGGCTGTAAGATCTTTTGCCTTCCAGGCAGTCAGAAAAACTATTGCGGCAACAGCAAAAAGACACAGACAGGGAATTAATCTCAAGGCGATGATCATCGGCATGCCGAGATTTACCAGAGAGCGAACCAGCAAGGGATAGAGCGGAAAGCCTCCATAACAGACGTCTCCCTGAACTTTCATTAACGGCAGATTGTGATCCATTTCCCGAACAGCAGCCAGATAGAACCCTTCAACAGAAATCAGTTCCTGCATCTCAAGAAATAAAGGCGCAAACAGAAATGCCAGCAATATCAGAGATACTGCTGTTAAACTTTTCTTAAACTCTTTCTTTTCTTCAAAAATCATTGACGGTAACTTTCATTCAGCGGCGGAGCAACCCGCCCTTTGGAGTCAACTCTTCTCAACGGCTGCTTCCTTCTGTCTAACCTGTCGAGAAATGATACTTCCTGTTTTATTACGATCCTTAACTGGAATGTTGCTTGCGGCCGGTTGTTTTCCCATGGGCGTTTCAGACTCAACCGGATCCCGGCTTCCCCATGTCCTACGGCTTTATAGATGAACTCCTGTTTCCCGGGCGTTCCAACAGCTTTCGTCTTGCCGATCTTTTGGAATTGACTGTTGAAAAGTCTGATAACATCACTGTCAGGAGTCCCATCCTGTCCCCAGAGATAACCGGTCGACGGATTGCTCTCCAATACGATCCGTATTGTATCTCCCGGTTCAAGATTCAGGGTGGAACCTGAATCTTTTTCTGTGAGATCATGGGTAAATCCGCCTGTTGTTCTGCACCCGGTGAGCGCGAACAAAAAAAGCATCAGCAGTATGGAACAGATCCGGATCACTGAAGATCTCCATATTTTTCAAGACCGGCATTCAGAACGGCAACATAATCTGCTGCAGCCTGTTCCAAAGATCTCGCTTTGAGTCCGGTTCCGACAGCATCAAATTTTGTCATGTCGGCACGGGTATAATACTGATATTTCGGACGCAGCGTTTCCGGCATTTCGACATATTCGATCTGTACAGGTTTGTTCATAGCCTTGAAAACTGCCTCTGCAAGAGAGTTCCAGGTTTCAGCCCTGCCGCTTCCGATATTGTAAATTCCGGTCGCTTTCTTTTCCAGCAGACCGAGAACCATGTTGACAGCATCGTCCACATAGATGAAGTCGCGCTTCTGTCCGCCGTCGGTGTATTCCGGTTTGTAAGATTTGAACAAGCAGACTTTTCCACTTTCGCGAATCTGTTCAAAGCAGCGGATCACCATGCTGCGCATATTGTTTTTGTGCTTTTCATAAGGACCGAACACGTTGGTAAACTTCACTCCGGTGATTTTATCAAGAAGATTGTTCCGTCTTGCCCAGAGGTCGAAAAGCTGTTTGGAGTAGCCGTACATGTTCAGCGGGCGGAGTTCCTGAATCGCTGATTCATCGTCTTTATAACCGCATTCGCCGCCGCCGTAGGTTGCAGCACTGGAGGCATAAAGGAAACGGGTTCCATTCTTTACGCAGAATTCAGCCATCTCTTTGGTATAATTATAATTGTTATCAATCAGATATGAAGCATCTGTTTCTGTGGTGGAAGAGCAAGCTCCCATATGGATCATCACATCTGCTGAAACTTCATCTGCTTTTACAGCGTTCCGGAATACATCCCGTTCCATGTAATCGGCGAAGGTTGATTCCCGGAGATTCTTCCATTTTTCAGAAGAAGAAAGATGATCGACAGTGAGAATATCAGTAATTCCTCTGCGGTTCAATTCTCTGACGATAGCCCCGCCGATCAGCCCTGCGGCTCCGGTCACAATATATTGATAATGTTTTTTCATGCTTTTACTCCGTAAAAAAGTGTATTTTTGTACATTAAGTACAATAGCATGAAACAGTGCATTTTTCAACCTGATTTTTCAGGTTTTTTGAAATAACAGTTAAATATCTGATTTCCGGCGGTTGCATTCCCTGCAAAGCATCTGACAATTTTCAGACAAAGTCTTTCCGCCTTGACTCCAAGGAGTGATATGATCAGCTTCCATTTCTTCTATTTCAAAATATTTGCCGCATATTTTACAAATGCCCGCCTGACGCTCATAAGCTGTTCTTTTCATACGGTTATCGAATGCCCGCACGGAAAGATATTTCTCCTGTCTGGTCAAAACATAAGTGTAGATTCCTTTGCGGTTTGTTACATCATCATCAACCATTAATGCTGAGATCTCTTTTTCCAGGTCTGCTGTATCGACAACGATATCTTTAAACTGATTGTAGAGCGGTCCCCATTCAATTCCCTTCATCTCTTTTCTGTATTTGACAAAGGTCATTTCCACCCAATCGATCACTTTGAGAAAATAGGAAAATAGTTCATTCGCGTTCGGATCATGCTGGTGCTGCGACATGTATTCTTCGATTTTGCCGTTATTGATCCACTTCAGCGCAGTTTCCAGATATTCCTGACGGATCGGCGCTGCATTCAAATATTTATTTCCTTTCAGGTATGCGGCGCAGTTGCTTTTACTGAATTTCAATTTTGCATCAGCCAGCCATGATCCGGTGTAAACGGCATTTCTTAATTCCTGATCCGTCAGTTTCTCTCCGGCTATGTTAATGGTTTGAAACCAGTCCAATTTTTCCTTGTCGTTTCCCTCACAGAAATATACCATAACTTTGTAATCCAGTATCTGTTGTTGTTCAGGTTTTGTCAGATTGTGAAAAGCTCTGTTGTTCAGAGAGAAATCGCCGTTGATGTACTGACAGAAACTGATTGTGCGCTGCTGCCCGTCAAGTATTTCAAAATCATCGTCACTGTTTTTTACCCAATACATGACATTCAGCGGAAAACCTCTGATAATGGTTTCAATCACAGCATTCCGCTTTTTATCATCGTAAACAAATTCCCGTTGATATTTCGGACGGATGTTCAGTTTTCCATTATATCCGGTTACGCCGTTTTCGTTATTGTCTGTATAATTTTCGGCAATTTCTCTGATTGTAAGTTCGTGAAGTTCAATTTTCATTTACTGAGACTCCTTTTTTGCGGATGAGTATCCGTGCATAAGTTTCTTTTCCGTTGATAGTAAATCTGTGACCGTAGTGAGGGTTGTCTTCAATATATCTGTCTAATCCAAGAATCTCGAATTGATCCGGATTGTATTTGTCAATGAATGTGATTGGAACTCCCATGATGCCGTTACACCTTCCTCTGGATAAAGATTCTGCTGTACATTCGTTTTCCTTTAATATAGCCACGTCCCTTTTCAATGTTGAGAGTGTATTCGTTTCCGACAATTTCGAATTGATCCGGATTGTATTTGTCAATGAATGTGATTGGAACTCCCATGATGCCGTTACACTTTCTTTCTGATAATGA
>JAFTJI010000027.1 GCA_017456495.1 Lentisphaeria bacterium
CATTGATCCGGAAAGCTGACAATACATTGATTTACGTTCCTTCCGGAGTAATAAACTTCACAGTCCCGAAAAGTGTCACGAGTATTGAAAAAAATGCGTTTTCCGGTTGTAAGAACTTGACAAGTGTAACGATCCCGGATAGCGTCACAAGTATCGGGAATAAAGCATTCGCTTACTGTTGCAACTTGAAGAGTATTACAATTCCGAATAGTGTCACAAGTATCGGGAATAAAGCATTTGCTCACTGTTGCAACTTGACGAGTATTACGATTCCGAATAGTGTCACAAGCATTGGGGATGGTGCGTTTGAGGATTGCGACAACTTGAAGAGTATTACAATTCCGAATAGTGTCACAAGTATTGGGGCGGGGGCGTTTTCCTTTTGCACCAACTTAACGAGTATTACGATTCCGAATAGTGTCACGAGTATTGGGGATTGTGCGTTTTCTAGTTGCGCCAACTTAACGAGTGTTACGATTCCGAATAGTGTCAAGCGTATTGGGGAAGGTGCATTTGATTACTGTTGCAATTTGACGAGTATTAGGATCCCGGACAGTGTCACGAGTATTGGGAGACTTGCGTTTTCCGGTTGCGACAACTTGAAGAGTGTTACAATCCCGAAAAATTGCAAATATGAATCATCAAGTTTTCCTGAATGGTGTCGTGTTATCCGGAAAGATTAAGAATACGTTACAAACGTTGTTTTTCAGATAAAAACAGACGGTCGGTGACAACAGATATTATGAGAGATACAAGAAGTCTCTCATAATATCTTATTTTTATTGACAAAAGACCGGTTCAGAGGTCAGGAAGGCTCCGCGATCATCGGTAAAACCCAGATAACAGACAGTCGTCATTTCCGGAATTTCTGCGGTGATTCTGTTGCCTTGGATCTCAGCCTTTGCAGAGTTCCATTTCCGGTCCATCCAGACACCGCTTGCCCGGGTAAAATAGATTTCTGCCGAGACGATCATTCTTCCGGAAAGAGAGATTTCTGCTGTGAGCATTTTTTCATCACGTTCAATATTGAAAAAAGATGGCAGCTCCATATTTTCAGAACAGCTCTTTGCAAAGTCGATCAACGTTTTCGACTGCCATGAAATAGAATGATCGTGACGGTAATCCGGTCTCAATGAACGATAGACTTTTCCTTTTGGAAGTTTTGTTGATTCGAACCAGGCTCCAAGCGGAAATGCGGCATCACAAGTCCCGGCAAGAAAGAGAAACGGAACCGTCGATTCCGGCAGATAATGATCGGGATCCCATAATTCAAACCATCGTTCTGTCAGGGCAGGGGGAATCTTGCTGTCCCAGATAAACGATTCCGGTGTTTTGAACCCGCCGCAACCGTAAACCGGGATCGCAAAACGGAACGAGTGATCCAAGCCACAAGCAACACAGGAGAGGACTGCACCCCAGGAGATGCCGTTGATCCCGATATTATCTTTCTGAACTTGCGGAAAAGATTTCAGCAGCTCTTTCGCCCGGAGAACACTGCAAACTGCATGATACATCCATTGTTCGTGCGGCGGTTCCATCGCCTGATCGAGATTTCCCCAGCCAGCCGGACCGGAGAACTCATGTCTTGGCCATTTCATCCTGTAATGCGGAGATGTGTTCCATGCAGGAACGCCGCCGCAGTTATCCATTGCGATCACGGCGTATCCGAGTTTGATCCAGTGCCGGCACCAATCCGCCAGAGCAGTTCCGCCGCCGCCATGAACCAGAACGATTCCGGGGACAGGATTTTCCGGCGTTGCATTTTCCGGAAATCCATACCATGCAAAAGCACGTGTCTCTTTTCCCTGCCATGGCATATTCTCATAGAAAATTGCCGTCAAGCCATCTTCTTCAAAACCGTATGCGTTATAAACTTCAGGAATCCGGGCAATCTCCTGCAAATTCCAAATATTCCGCTGTAAATCCTGCATCATACATCCTTTCTTTTCCGGTACTATAACTTGCAACGGAAAAAAATCAACCCGGAAGCGTCCCGACAGAGAAAAATAGACGTTTTTATTTCAATTATTTTCCAATAGCGTTTATTCCTCCTTTTGAAATTTGATAAATCCATGCTATATTACTCTGATATTTTGAAATTCGGAGTCATTTACAGGAGACCCACTATGTTTGAAACTCGCAAAGACGCAATCGCGGCTGTTGCGGCTCGTCCCGCCCTGAAATCCGGGGATGCTATCCCCTTTGATCTGGAAACTTATGCATCCGATGTCTTCGGTATAGATTGTATGCGCGAACGGCTTCCGAAAGGGGTTTTTCAAAAACTTTATAAAACGATCACCGAAAAATCTCCTCTGGATCCTACAATTGCCGATGATGTTGCGAACGCAATGAAACGCTGGGCGATCGAAAAGGGGGCTACTCATTTTACCCACTGGTTCCAGCCTCTTACCGGGTCTACCGCAGAAAAACATGACTCCTTTGTGGAACCTGATTCCGATGGAAAGGCAATCACCGTCTTTTCCGGAAAAAATCTGATCGTCAGCGAGCCTGATGCTTCCAGTTTTCCTTCCGGCGGACTCCGGGCGACCTTTGAAGCCCGCGGCTATACGGCATGGGATCCCACAAGTCCAGCATTCATTAAACATCATCCGAACGGTGCAACTCTTTGTATTCCAACGGCTTTTTGTTCTTATACCGGAGAGGCTCTCGACCGGAAGACTCCGCTTTTGAAGTCTATCAACGTGATCAAGAAATCCGTATCCCGGCTCATGCGCTGTTTCGGGGAGGACGGCAACGCAATCGTGACTGTCACCCTCGGTGCGGAACAGGAATATTTTCTGATCGACCGTCAATTCTATCTGGCGCGTCCTGACCTTGTTCAGGCTGGCAGAACTCTTTTCGGAGCTGCGCCTCCGAAGCATCAGCAGCTTGATGACCACTATTTCGGAACGATCCAGCCCCGGATCCTCTCTTTTATGGGAGATGTGGAACATGCTCTCTGGCGGCTCGGCATCCCTGCAAAGACCCGGCACAATGAAGCGGCTCCGGCACAGTATGAACTTGCTCCGCTGTTTGAAGATCTGAACCTTGCTTGCGACCATAATATGCTTGTTATGGATGTTCTGAAACAGAAAGCCGCGGAACATGGCTTTGTTTGCCTGCTTCATGAAAAGCCTTTTGCCGGTGTCAACGGTTCCGGTAAACATGTAAACTGGTCCGTCAATTATGGCGATTTGAACTTGCTGAACCCCGGTTCCGATCCGCACCAGAACGCTATCTTTTTAACGACTCTTTGCGCGGTGATCCAGGCTGTCGATAAACACGCAGACCTGCTGCGGGCGACAACAGCCTCAGCCGGAAATGATCATCGTCTGGGGGCTGCTGAAGCTCCTCCGGCTATCATTTCCATCTTCCTCGGCGAACAGCTGACAGACGTGATCGAACAGATCGAAAAGGGCAATCTCAAGTCCTCCAAACATGCCGGATTGATGAAGATCGGTGTTGATACCCTTCCGCCGCTGCCCCGGGATGCAACCGACCGCAACAGAACAAGTCCCTTTGCCTTTACCGGAAATAAATTTGAATTCCGCGCCCCCGGTGCAAGTCAGGCTTGTGCCGGTGCAAATGTGATCCTGAACACGATCGTTGCAGAGGCGATGGATGATATTTCTGCTCAGCTGGAAAAAGCCGGACGGGATAACTTCAACGAAAAACTGCAGAAAGTTCTTCAATCGGTGATCAAAAAACACAAACGGGTCATCTTCAACGGCGACAACTATACCGAGGACTGGCGGAAAGAAGCGGAAAAACGAGGTTTGCCGAACTTGGTTTCCACGCCGGAAGCACTGGATGCGTTCCTCTGGGAAAAGAATGAACTTCTTATGGAAAAATATGGAGTTTTCACCAAACAGGAACTCCGCTCCAGACACGATGTTTTTGTTGAGGAATACAGCCGGAAAATCAAGATCGAAGGGGAACTTTCCCTGAATCTTGCAAGAACCCTGTTTCTGCCCGCCGTCTCCAAACAACTTGGAACCTTGGCGGAATCTATCAATCATATGAAATCTGTCGGCTTAAAATCCGGACTGAATACTGTTATTTCTATGGCAGAGAGAATCGGAAAACTTGCGGATTCGATCGAAGCATGTGCCGTCAGACTGGAAAAAAATCTTACATCCGGAAAGCCGGACAAAATCCTTGAGGAAATGCATAAGATGCGGGTCAATGTAGATGCTCTTGAGAAACTCGTTGACGATGATCTCTGGCCTTTGCCCAAGTACAGGGAAATGCTTTTCATACTTTAACAGAGGGGAATGCAGACATGGAAGAAAACAGACGGTTACAGCTTCAAGGGGGAACTGAAACGATCCTGATCGTGGATGATCAGGAGACAGTTTGGGATTTTTTGATTGAAGCGTTGCAGAAACTGGGCTACTCCGTTCTTCTTGCTGAGAACGGATTGGATGCCGTGGAAATTTACGAAAACAACCCCGGGCAGATCGACTTGGTACTGCTTGATATGATCATGCCGAAACAGGGCGGTCATACAACGTTCCATAAGCTGAAAGAGATCGATCCGAATGTGAGCGTTCTTCTTTCCAGCGGTTTTGTTTCTATGGAAGATGTTGACGATCTTCTGAACAGCGGGGCTGCCGGATTTCTGCCGAAACCGCACCGCATCCGCGATATGGCGGCAAAGATCCGCACGATTCTTGATGCAAAGAAAAATGCCGCTCAATGAGTGAAACCGATTACATCGTTTTAAGAAAAACACCGTTCAGAGAATCCAGTCTGATCGTTTCGGGTATTTCCCCGGAATATGGCAGACTGGATTTTATTATGCGCGGTCACTCCTCCGGAAAAAAAGGAAAATTTTCTATTGCCGGACTTTTCCGGGAACTTCATATTGAGTTCAAAACAAAAAAAGAAGATCTCAGCGGCTTGCTGACTGCCGGAAAAACGGAACTTTTGGAGAATCATGATTCCATTGCAGAGAATCTTCCCGGCTATATGGGAGCCTGTGAACTGTCGCCCGTGCTGCTTACCAATGTTGCTGCAATGGTTCCTGTTCCGGAAACCTATCAAAGTCTGAAACTGTACCTGCGCTCTATTCAAAACGGAAAAGCTCCGGAGCCGTATTTGTCGCTGGTTTATCTGATGTTTCTGCATGAATCCGGAGAATTGCCGCTGCAGGAGGGCAGGGCAGGGGATTTTCTTGTTCATCTGCTGACTGAAATCGCAAATGGAAATGATATTCCGGACGGGATCCCGGAAAGTTATTGGCAGAAACTCCGGGAATGGCGGCAGGTTATTTGCCGTAAAATGAAATAACTCCTTTCATCTTTTTTTTATTTATTTGCTTGCAAGTTAATTTTTTTTCAAAAAAACGTTTGACTTTTTTGCAAAATGGAAGTAAAGTATTGCGTGTAAAATTTTTCGGAAAGATTCTGTTGATTGCAATTCGCTCGCTGTTTGAGTATTACCGTTTTTGATTTGCAATAAACAAAACATTTCCGTTATCATAAACCAGATGAAGGATTAGAACTGAAATGAAACTTCAGAACACACCAACCATGCGCAGAATGCCCAGCTATCTGCATAAACTCTTTCAGATGCGTATGGATGGAGCAACCTCTGTTTCCTGTACAGATTTGGCACAATATATGGGAATCGAACCGATCGTGACCCGGAAAGATATTGCTGCGACCGGTTTGAAAGGTCATCGCGGATATGGTTACCTGATCAATGAATTGATCGAAGCTATACTGGTTTATATCGGCTGGGACAAAAAAACTTCTGCGACACTGATCGGGGCAGGGGCTCTGGGGTCCGCTCTGCTCGGGTACTCTGATTTTATTGATTACAATCTCCGGATCGAATCCGTGTTTGATTCCGATCCGAACAAAGTCGGGCGTGAGATCCATGGACACGAAGTGTTTGATATGGAAACTCTGGAACGCCGTCTGAAAAATCATCCGCCAAAGATTGGGATCATTTGTGTTTCCAGTGTTGCAGCACAGAAAACTGCCGATGCTCTGGTTGCACTCGGCGTGCGTTATCTCTGGAACTTTGCTAATATCTGTCTGCAGGTTCCCGATGATGTCGTTGTTCAACGGGAAGTGATCGCAGGCGGCTTGGCTGTTCTTTCTGCCAAGATCAAGGCGATTGAATCCGGAGAGTCCATTCAGGAAGAGTAATTTCTTTATTCTCTGTTCCTTATGAGGTGTTGGTTTGTTCCGACACCTTTTTTTATAGAAAAAAAATAAGAAAAATCGATAAAAAAATCTTTTTTTTGATTGCAAACGATTCTATCCCCGGTTATATTAACTCCAGAAAGGCATATTCTGTAAAAAAAATAAGGAGAGTAATAAATGAAAATCGGATTTTCTGTCGTTGATATCACCCCCGAAACAGGGATTTATTTAACCGGATATGGCATGCCGGAACGATTGGCAACAGGAGTTCATTCCCCTTTGACAGCAACTGCGATGGTCATGAATGACGGCGAAAAAAACGCTGTAGTAATCAGTTTAGACTGGTGCTTTGTCGATTGGGAGCTGACCAAAGATATCCGGCGTGCGATTTTCGAAAAGACCGGGATCCCCGAGCAGAATATTCTGCTCAGCTGTACCCATACCCATTCCGCACCCCATACGACTTATATGCGAACCCTCGGCAGAGTTGCTGTCGATCCGGAAAATAAAGGCGTGGAATATGCAAAAAAATCCATTCCTGCTCTGGCTGAAGCCGTTGCAGAAGCTCAGAAGAATCTGCGGGAAACGGTCGCATGTTTCGCCGCCGGAAAAACAGAAACCGGAGTTTCCCGCCGGGGAATGGATAAAAATGGTGTTGTCAACGGGTTTATTGCAGACCCGGATGCAATTTATGACAGCAATATGACTGTTGTCCGTTTCAAAGATAATGAAACAAAAGAAGATATCGGCATTTTTATTCATTGCAGCGCGCATAATACAGCTATGGGAAGTTTCAATCGGGAAATCTCCAGTGACTGGTGCGGTGTCATGAGAAAACGGGTCGGAAAATATTACGATGTTCCGATTATTTTTATAAACGGTGCAATCGGTGATGTGGGCCCCAGAACCAACTACTGGATTTCCAGAGAGGAACAATTCGGATACAGTGCCGGGGTAGGGGACGGACCGTCCTCTGTGGAAGAAGTCGGCTATCGGGCTGCAACGGATGCCCTCACTCTCCTGCAGAATATGCGGGATTTCCGCTCTGATCTTCCCTTGCGGACGAACACTGCAACAATCGAAATGCCGCAGGAAATTCCTTATTCAGAAGCGGAAGCCGAAGCTATTATGAAAAAATATGATTCCACTGCCGAAAATACTGTGGAACCGCCGCTTGGATATCAGCTGGCAAAAATCGCGCTTCAGACATGGAAACAGCCCTTGCAGCCGACTTTCTCATTTGAACAGACTGTAATTTCATTCGGCCCGTTGGCGATTGCGCCGTTTCCGTTTGAGATGTTCTCTGTCTTTTCCTTGAGATTGCGGAAATTCGGACCGTTCCAGTACACATTGCTTAGCAGCAATACCAACGGCAGAAATGCCTATTGTCCTGATCGCGGAGCCTTTGCCTGCGGCGGTTATGAACCGGAATGTCTGAAATGTATCCGTCCGTATGTTATCAAACCGGAAGCCGGAGACCTTGCAGTGGTTCAGACGCTGGAATCTTTGGAGAAAATGAAATAATTCTGATATCAGAAAAATCCCGTATAAGACTTATAAAACCTATAAGACTTATACGGGTTCTGTCACCTTTTCCGTTGAGCTTACTGGATACTAAAATGGTTATCTTGATTGTATAACTTTCAGGGCAGCTTTTGCATTCAGATTTCCTTGCTCCGCTGCTTTACGAAACCATTTTATTGCTTCATAGGTGTTCTGCGAAACACCTCTTCCGTTATAATAACACACCCCTAAGTTGTGTTGTGCATCGGCTTGTCCTTGCTCCGCTGCTTTACGATACCATTTTACTGCTTCGTAATAGTCCTGGGAAACGCCTTTCCCGTCATAATAACACACCCCTAAGTTGTGTTGTGCACTGGCATCTCCTTGCTCCGCTGCTTTACGAAACCATTTTACTGCTTCGTAATAGTCCTGGGAAACGCCGATCC
>JAFTJI010000209.1 GCA_017456495.1 Lentisphaeria bacterium
CCATCTGCATCGACCTGACCCTGTTCCCAGACATTGCCCTTCCAGTCGATGAGCTTTTCGCCGGGTTCGAGGGGACCTTCGATACCTTCCCACCAGATGTCGCCGTTTTCGCGGAGAGCACAGTTGGTGAAGATGGTTTCCTTTGCGCAGGAGAGCATAGCGTTCTTGTTGGAGTGCATGCTGGTTCCGGGAGCAACGCCGAAGAATCCGTTTTCGGGGTTGATAGCATAGAGTCTGCCATCTTTGCCGAACTTCATCCATGCGATATCATCGCCGATGGTTTCGACTTTCCAGCCGGGGAGTGTCGGGATGAGCATAGCGAGGTTTGTTTTACCGCAAGCGGAGGGGAATGCACCGGTGACATATTTGACTTTGCCTTCGGGGCTGGTAAGCTTGAGGATAAGCATGTGTTCTGCCATCCAGCCTTCGTCGCGAGCCTGAACGGTAGCGATACGGAGAGCAAGGCACTTCTTACCGAGGATTGCGTTTCCGCCGTAACCGGATCCGAAGGACCAGATTTCACGGGTTTCGGGGAACTGTGCGATGTATTTCTTGTCCATGGGAGCGCAGGGCCAGATTCCGTTATCGGAAGCACCGTTTTCGAGGGGCTTACCGACGGAGTGGATGCAGGGGACGAATTCGCCATCTTTTCCGAGAACGTCGAGAACAGCGTTTCCGACGCGGGTCATGACGTGCATGTTGATCACAACGTATGCAGAGTCAGTGATTTCGACACCGATCTTAGCGATGTTGGAACCGACAGGACCCATGGAGTAAGGGATGACATACATGGTTCTGCCATGCATACAGCCCTTGTAGAGAGCGCGCATTTCTTTTTTCAGTTCAACAGGGTCGATCCAGTTGTTGGTCGGACCTGCATCTTCCTTCTTTTCAGAAGCGATGTAGGTACGTGCTTCAACACGTGCAACGTCAGACGGGTCACTCTTGAAGAGGACGCAATCCGGACGGAGCTTGCTGTTGAGTCTGACTGCAAGGCCGGATTTGACCATTTCATCGCAGAGACCATAGTATTCAGTGTTGGTACCGTCACACCAGTAGATGGCTTCCGGTTCGCAGAGTTCAGCCCATTCATTGACCCATGCCACAAGCTTGGCATGATCCGGAGCTGCATTCAGTTGCTTAATCATTTTGTAACCCTCCTGAGGTTTAGTTAGAATTAAGACACGGTTTCACAATCGTTAATATACACCCCGAAATTCAAAGTTCAAACACAAAAAGTCCCTTTTTTTAATTTTTTTCCAAGTCGGGATAAGGACACCGTATTTTTTATAATACGATCCCTGCAAGACCTTTCAGATAATAGCCCTCCGGATAGGCTGAGGATACCGGATGATCAGGTCCCTGCGACAGCCAGTGCGTGATCCGGAAATCAATTCCGGCATCCGCCGCCGCAGAATCAACAACTTTCCGGAACAAATCATCTGTCATCGCACCAGAACATGAGAAGGTGAACAATTTTCCGCCGGGGTTCAATAATTTCATGGCAAGAAGATTGATATCTTTATATCCGCGCGCGGCTTTCATCGCCTGAGCTTCTGTTTCTGCAAACTTCGGCGGATCCAGAATGATCATATCAAAGGTTTTTCTGGAATCACGGCAGCGGCGCAAAAACTGGAAAACATCTGCTTCCAGAACCTCAAACTGTGTTTCCGGAAAACCGTTTTCCTGCGCATTCCGTTTTGCAAGCTCCAATGCCGGACCGGAACAATCCACATTCAGAACATGTTCCGCACCGCCTTTTGCAGCCGCCAAACCAAACCCGCCGGTATAACAGAAGCAGTTCAAAACTTCTTTCATGCCTGCAGCGTGTTCCATGACTGCTTTCCGGTTCAAACGCTGATCCAGATAAAATCCGGTCTTGTGTCCGGTCTTCGGATAAGCAATATAACGGATGCCGTTTTCTGTAAAGCTGATTTCGTCCGGAACTTCCGTTCCGGCAAGCTGTCCGGTAACAGGCTCCAGTCCTTCACGGACACGGGAATCAACATCGGAACGCTCATAAATCCCTTCCGCATAGTCCAGAAGAAGTTCCGTAATGACCTCTTTATGAAACTCCGTTCCGGCACAGGAGAACTGGCAGACAGCGTATTTTCCGTAAATATCGACCGTCAAACCGGGGATGCCGTCGGATTCTGCACAGACCAGCCGGTACGCATCGGGCAAAGTACCGAAAACGTTTTTCCGCAAAGCATAAGCCTTGCGAAGCTGTTCTGCAAAAAACTCTTTTCCGATCTCCTGCTCCTTGAAACTCCACATGCGGACAGAAAGACGGGATGCGGGAGAGTATGCTCCCATTCCGAGAACATTTCCTTTTGCATCAACAACACGGACAGTGCTGCCGGGAGCGATTTCCTCTTTTACCGGACAAAATGCGCCGGAAAAGACCCACGGGTGCCGACGGAGCAGAGAACGCTCTCTGCCGGGTTTCAAAATCAGATCATTCATCAGAAAAGACTCAACTGTTCGTAATCGTTTTTCGGTTCTGCTTCTTCCGGCTTTTTCTCCGGCTCAGGAGCAGGTGCAGGTTCGGCAAAGAGATCAAACTCTTCCGGTTCTTCCATGACGGATTCTTCCACAGGAAGTTCTTTCAGAATACTCTTGAGAGAGTACCGTTTGCAGAGTTCCGCGATCTTTGCCCAGTCGGGCGTTTTTTTCCGGAACATGGATTCTTCCCAGATGATCCCTTCGGGCGGGGTTTTATCAAGACGGATCAATTCCACATTTTTGAAGAAGATCTCTTTGGAATCTGCAAGTTTCTGCCGCAGCTTTTCTTTGGGGATCTGATCCAGAGAGGCAAACATATTTTCCGCTGTACCGAACTCTGTCAGAAGCTGAGCGGCAGTTTTGGGTCCGACACCTTCCACACCCGGAATGTTATCGGCATTGTCGCCAAGCAGTGCAAGGTAAGCAATGATCTGATCCGGCTTGACACCGAACCGTTCCATGACCTCTGCGGTATCCCGTTTCCGGAACCCTCCGGTGAATCCGGGAACCATCATGGTCACGCGGTCATCAATGACCTGTGCAATATCTTTATCAGCGGAGAAAATAGAAATTTTATGATCCTGCAGTCCCTCAGCAATAGAGGCAAGCAGGTCATCGGCTTCATACCCTTCAGACTCGATCAGGTTCCATCCGAAAAGGGAGATCATCTCCCGGATGATGGGGATCTGGACCCGCAACGAATCGGGCATGGGCGGTCGGTTTGCTTTATAATCGGGCAGGATCGCCATGCGGCGCGGCGGTTTTCCCTTATCAAAAACAAATGCGCCCAGTTCTGTTGGAAAATCGCTTTCCAATTTCAACAGGAACCGGGCAAGTGCAAACACCGCATTGATGGGTGTTCCGTCTGCCGAGGTCAAATCGCGTACCGCATGAAAAGAACGGTAGATCTGGGCGTAAGAATCGATCAGCAGAACGGAATCACTCATGGGGGACCGTCACTTCCACTCGATCACGGACGGATCGTAGTCAGCAGGAGCTTCAAATCCCAGCAGTTCAGCGCAGGTTGCGGCAACAGAACTGATTCCGAGACCGCTGCGCAGTTCAGCTTTGTATTCACCCTTGTTTTCGGGGTCATAGATAAAGCACGGAACGGGGTTCAGGGAGTGACTGGTCTTACGGGCAGGTTCGCCGGTCTTCTTATCCAGTTTCACAGAACCGTCTTTTGCGTGTTCATACATATCATCGGCGTTTCCGTGGTCAGCAGTTGCGACCATGATGCCGCCAGCCTTTTCCACTGCTGCGGCAAGTCTCTGCAGACAGAGATCCAATGCGCCCATGGAGATCTGGACTGCCTGATAGTTTCCTGTGTGTCCGACCATATCGCCGTTGGGGTAGTTCAAGCGGATGAATTGATATTTTCCGCTTTCGATGGCTGCGATCACGGTATCGGTGATTTCAGCGCACTGCATCCAGGGTCGCTGTTCGAAGGGGATTACATCGGAGGGGACTTCCTGATAGGTTTCCAGAGCTTCATTGAACTTGCCGGAACGGTTTCCGTTGAAGAAGTAGGTCACATGACCGTATTTCTGTGTTTCGCTGATGGCGAACTGGTTCACGCCGGAATTGCAGAGATATTCAGAAAGGGTTTCGGTGATTTCCGGCGGGTTCACAAGATAGTGATTCGGAATGTGAAGGTCGCCGTCATATTCCATCATACCGGCATAGTAAACGGACGGCATGGGTTCGCGTTTGAAGGGGGTGAACTCCTTGGAGTCGAATGCTTCGCTGATTTCCAGAGCGCGGTCGCCGCGGAAGTTGAAGTAGACGACGGCATCGCCATCTTTGATCGCTCCGACAGGAGTCTTTCCATCGTCGGAGATGACGAACGGCGGGAGATCCTGGTCGATCGCTTTGGTTTCAGCGCGGAGAGTTTCCACTGCATCGTGAGCGTTGGCAAACATTCTGCCTTCGCCTGCAACGTGAGTCTTCCAGCCTTTTTCAACCATTCCCCAGTTTGCACCGTAACGGTCCATGGTCACAACCATGCGTCCGCCGCCGGAAGCAATACGGTAATCCATTCCCTTGGCGTTGATGTCTGCGAGATATTCTTCAAAGGGATCAATGTAAAGCAGAGCGGAGGTTTCAGGAACGTCACGACCATCAAGAAGAATGTGGATTCGGACAGTTTTGATTCCTTCGCGGACACATTCATCCAGCATACCTTTCAGGTGGTCGATATGGCTGTGAACGTTGCCGTCGGAGAAAAGACCCAGGAAATGAACGGTTCCGGTTTTTCCGGTTTCCATGACTTTTTTCCAGACTTCACCCTGGAACATTTTTCCGGAGTTGATCGCTGCGGAAACGAGTTTTGCACCCTGTGCGAAAACTCTTCCGGCGCCCATTGCGTTGTGACCGACTTCACTGTTGCCCATATCGGCATCGCTGGGAAGACCGACGGCTGTTCCGTGAGCCTTCAGCTGTGTGCAGGGGCAGGTTTCCATAAGTTTATGCAGAAACGGTGTGGGGGAATCCAGAACGGCATCACCTTCGGTGTACTTGCCGATTCCGACTCCGTCCATGATCGTAAGAACAACAGGACCGCGTCTGCCCTGAAATTTCGGATTGCGCTTCAATGCTTCCATTGTCTTTTTCCTTTATGTTATTTGAATACAACTCGTTTCAGATTCTTCTTACCGGCTTTGAGAACAACTGCACCGTCTTTCAGATCAGCAGCGGTGACGATTTTGTTCATATCGGTAACTTTTTCATCGTTGAGAGAAGCTCCGCCGCCCTGGATAAGACGTCTGGCATCGCCATTGGATTTGCAGAGACCGGCATCGGCAAAGAGTTTCACGATCCAGATTCCCTCTGCGGGCATTTCCAGCTCCACGGTGGGGAGGTCTGCGGAGAGTCCGGAGGAAGCGGCTTCTTTGATCCGGCTTGTGGTGGCAATGGTGCAATCCTTGTCGGCGAAACCGAACTTGGTTCCGGCAGAGAGGAATGCCTTGATTGCTTCGTCATGACCATGAGCCAGAGCGGTTGCTTCGTATGCGAGAACTTCTTTTGCACGGTTGATGTTTGCAGCACAGATCGCAGCGATTTCATCCATGGGAAGTCCGGTGAAGTATCCCATCAGACGCTGGACATCAGCATCGTTGGTATTTCTCCAGAACTGATAGTAATCGAACACAGTGGTACGGTTCTTATCGAGCCAGACAGCTCCGCCTGCACTCTTACCGAACTTTTCGCCGGTTGCACTGTTGATGAGCAGCGGCATGGTGATACCGTGGACTTCTGCCTGATTCATCTTGCGGGCGAGTTCCACACCGGCAACGATATTGCCCCACTGATCCTGGCCGCCCATTTCAAGCACACAGCCGTATTTTTTGTTCAGAACCACAAAATCATAGGATTGGAGGAGCATGTAGCTGAATTCCAGGAAGGAGATCCCGGTTTCCATTCTCATTTTCACAGATTCTGCAGCAAGCATTCTGTTGACACTGAACTTGGAACCGACATCGCGGAGGAAATCAAGATAAAGCATATCGCCAAGCCAGTTATAGTTATTTTCCATGATCACATTATCTTCCGGCAGGAACCGTTTCAGCTGTTCTGCAATGCACTGGACGTTGTATGCGACCTGTTCTTTGGTGATGATCGGTCTTGCTTCCCGTTTTCCGGAGGGGTCACCGATCAGACCGGTTGCGCCGCCGACCAATGCAATGGGACGGTGTCCGGCTTTCTGCAGACGGCGCATTGCCATCACAGGCAGAAGGTGTCCGACATGAAGGCTGGAACCGGTGGGGTCAAAGCCTACATAATAGGTGACGGGTCCTGCAGCAAGAGTTTTTTTCAACGCTTCCTCATCCGTGGACTGGTACACAAATCCGCGGGCCTTCAGATCCTCAAAAGGACAATTTGACATTTTGTTCACCTTTATGTTAAAGTTTAGAGTTATCAGGTAATATACATCCTGTCTCCTGTAAAATCAACGGAGAAAAGCAAAAAAGTTTACTTTTGAAATTGCCTCTTTGAATAAAAAAAAGAAAAAGCGGAAAGAAGTCTCTTGAAAGTTTTGCATTTCTGTGCTAGAATATAAAACAAAGAACATCAGGGGTAATCTATGAAAAAAGATCAGATATACAGAAAATTCAAACAGGAGATCATCTCCGGATACCGGAAAGCCGGCGATAAACTTCCTACGGAGTTCGAGTGTATGGAACTTTTTCAGGTTTCCCGTGATACGGTCAGAAGCGCATACCGGATGCTGGAAGAAGAGGGGTTTCTGAACCGGGTCCGTTCAAAGGGTGCGTTTATCCGTTTGCCGGAGACTTCACCCGAGAAGAGAAACATCTCTCTTCTGGTTCCCTGCGAAGAGTATCTGAGATTCAGCGGACTTCATTATCAGCAAATCCTTTTTGATCTTATCGCAGAAACAGCACTTGCAGGCTGGAGCCTCACTCCGGTGATCTTTTCCAGAACTAATTCCAATAAAGATATCTGGTGGGAAAATCTGGAGAAGTTCAATTCCGACAGCCGGATCGTTGTGAACCGTCTCTGGTTCGCTCCTTATTTTGAAACTCTTTCTGCCATGAATGCAAAGGTGGCGTTCATCAATAACGATGTTTATGATTTCGAATACCGGGAATATACGGACCGCTGGATCAATTTTATTGAGGATGATTCCCTGATTGCAAAAAAGGCGGTTCGGGAACTTTACGATCTTGGTTCCCGGAAAATCGCACTGCTGATGCCGGATGTCGATGAGCCGTTCAACTCTCTTGCCAGAGGATACCGTGATCAGATCAGACAGCTCGGGCTTGAACCGATCATTCTGGAAGAAAAACGCCTGAACCGGTTCCCGGATGTTGCCGGATTCCGCAGACAGCATGGATTTGATGCTCTGATCATGCACGCCGATGAATTTAATATGCCCCGGAAAAACACTCTGCACGAAAGTCTCGGGATCCCGTCCGATATCCCGATCATTGCAATTCCCTGCAAGTCGGATGTCGTTTTTCAGGAAAAAAACAGTTATATCCGGATCGTCAAATATCCTATCCGGCAAATGGCTCACGATATCGTTCAAAGTCTTATTGATCCGCAATACACACTGAAGATTTTTCACTATATGCCGACGATCAAGCAGAGTTGAGACGGATCTTTATTGAGCTGACTTTTTCTTCCTGGCAAGATACCTGTTCAGGGCATTGGTAAAGTCGATCCGCTGTTTGTCAGAAAATGGAGGCGGACCTCCGCTGACTTCTCCGGTAATGCGGAGTTCTTCCAGCAATTCACGCATGGCAAGAGCATTTTTTATATTCGCCGGCGTAAAAAATTCCCCTTTCGTATTCAGCACTTCCGCACCTGCTGTAATGGCACGGTCAGCCAAAGGAATATCAGCCGTAACCACCAGATCACCAGCCTCAACATGTTCCGCGATCCAGTCATCCGCACCATTGAACGCAGTCCCCGCTGCAATTGAAAGGAGAAATTCCGAGAATGGAACATTTTGAGCAAACACCGCAACAAAAACAGTTTTCACCTGCTCTCTCTGTGCCACTTTGAACAATACTTCCTTCAATGGTCTCGGCATGGCATCGTTATCAACATAAATCGTCATCAATCAAACTCCTTTCAGGTCTTCTCTATCTGAAATTACTCCGATCGTAACCAATACAGAGATTCTCTTTGTTGATAGTTTTGCGGTTATTGTAATTGATCACAGAATCTGGCTTTTTTCAAGCTTTGTCTAAAAAAATATGCATAATTTCGTAAACTTTATCCGTATCTTA
>JAFTJI010000210.1 GCA_017456495.1 Lentisphaeria bacterium
ATGGCAGAAAATTCTTGTTGCGATCTGCAAATGGAGCGTTTTCGGTGGTTACCCTGTGGGTAGCCACGCTCAAACTACCATTTCCAACTCATCAACAATCTTTTTTCAGCCAAATTTTGCCGGACTTTTGAAATTACCTCCTTTTATTTTTTAAGAGCTTTTTTGATTTCTTTCAAACGCTGAGCTTCGGGCAGGGCTTTGTAGAAGTGATCCAGCGGATAGCAGCCGGAAATCATGCCGTTGCGGGGGGCACTGGTACAATCACCGAATGTACGGCAGATCCGGCAGCGGTCAAGTCCTTTTCCGGCAAGAGAATCTGCACAGAAATCCGGATAGGAAAGCACCATCCGTCCGATTCCGATGAAGTCAGCTTCGCCGTGAGCAACGGCATATTCCGCTGCATTGGGCAGATATTCCTGCAGACAGGTTGCGCCGGAACCGACAACTTTCAGTCCGGGACAGCGTTTTTTCAACTCTTTCACCGCTTTGAAGTGACGGGACACGTTATAGAGCGGGTGTTCCGGCATTTCGTAGCCGTCAGACACCGGATAATAGGCGGGTCTCTGCATGTGAACGTTATAGTAAGGACTTCCGATGGTTGCACAAATCAGGCTGACACCGTACTCCTGCATAAGTTTGACAAACTGGACAGGCTCCTTGAGTTCGGGATCCATTTCCATACCGCTGCCGTCTCCGCCGAACGCATAGGGGTAATGTCCTTCCCATTCCATGGGGTGTCCGACACCGTCTTCTCCCTTGACGAAGGGGAAAATATCAAAGATACTGAACCGTGCGGAGAGTTCCAGTTCGGGCGCAGCTTCTTTGATCCCTTCCGCGATTTCACGGAAGAAACGGGTGCGGTTTTCAAAGGAGCCGCCATAGCTTCCGGGACGGTCATAGGCAGAAAGAAATTCGTGTCCGAGATAACCGTGAGCCTGTTTGATATCGACAAAATCAAAGCCTGCGTTCCGTGCGATCACGGCGGCTTTGACAAAGTTTTTCACGATTTCGCCGATTTCAGAATCTTTCACAACGTTAGCTTCACTGTTGCCGAATTTTTTATCCAGCAGCGGATGGCTGTAAGCGGTGACAGATTCCAGAACGGCAGCCTGGTTCGGGTGGGAATAACGGCCGGAGTGAGTGAGCTGAAGTCCGATCTTCAAGTCATCGTTGCGCCCGAATTTCTCTTTGTGAGCCTTCTTCATATCGGTGCAGAGTTCCTTGAGAGCATCGGCAGTATGATCGCCAACGAGAAGCTGCTGAGGATTGCTTCTTCCCGAGTGCATAACTGCTGCGGCTTCCGTCCCGTAGATGAGTTTTGCGCCGCTCGTTGCGAAATTGAGCCAGCGGCGGCGGGTATAAGCACTGGGAGCACCTTCATCGGTGCAGTCCCAGCCTTCCATAGGCAGGATCGCCCAGCGGTTCCCGATGACTCCGCCGTTATGTTCAATGGGTTGAGCCATTGCGGAAGATCCGTCTGTGGGGACTTCCGACAAGCCCAGCTCGATGTTTTCTGATTTCAGATACGCGGAAAAATCCGCAAGTGTCTTGAATTCCGTTACTTTACGATAGTTTCCAGCCATGTTCAAAACCTCTTTTCTTTTCGTAAGTGTACAATCACGATTTCACAATCTTCCAATGCCTTGTAGGTATGCGGGAGCAGGGCATCGAACTGAATGGATTGCCCCGCACAAAGTTCGTGGGATTCTTCCGGCAAGGTGAACAGAAGTTTCCCTTTCAGCACCCAGCAAAGCTCATAGTCATCCCGATGAAGTTCCGGAGAACTGACCGTTGCCCCCGCAGGAGCAACAGCGTGCATGCAGCGCAAATTGCTGTATGCCACGCGGTCAAAATGAAAATCTCCGGAGAGATACCGCACCGAGGAAACGCAGTGTGCCCTCCGGTTTTCCGCCAGAGAGATCAAGTCCGACAAGGTCAGTCCGAACACACGGGCGATCCGGAACAGCGTTTCCATCTCCGCTGTGGTTTGATTGCGTTCCAGTTTGGAGATCACGCTGGCGGAAACCCCGCACAAGCCGGAAAGACGGGCAATGCTCATATTCGCCCGTTTCCGCAGATCCCGCAAAATGCTGAAATCACAAATCAATTCATTCGTGGGTGACATCATTGTTATAAACATCTCCTGTGCGGAACTCCCGCCAGATATTTTCAAACCAGCCGTCACATTCCGGAACCGGGCGGCATTTTTCCCAGCCGATAGAGGGCTTGCCGTTTTCCCCTTTTCCGCAAACCATGACGTATTCCCGCATCTCTTTCTTTTCTTCCTGAACTTTCCATTTTTCAGCAAGAAGCGGGTGGATCGCTCTGCCGTCATCGCAAAGCACCATGGAACCGCCCCGGGAACCGATATATTCGATCTGCATAAGAATACATTCCAGATAGAAGATCTGGGCATAACAGAGCTGACGGTTGCGGAGGGCATCTGTCAATGCTTTCGGAGTCAAACCGCCGAACCCGTCGGCTGTCAGCGCATCATATTGTTTATAAACTCCGTTGAGAGCCGCTTCCACATTGGCAAACGAGCGCACAAAAGCACCCGCCTTGCTCATTCTCTGCTGAAGTGTCAAACGTTCCTGTTTCCAATCCAGCTGAGCCGGAACAGATTGCATTGCCTGAATCTGCTTCATCTCTTCCGCTGCAATCTCTTCAAAGGCTTCATCGGAGAATGTATCTTCCTGATATTTTGCCGCGATGAACTCGGAGGAACGGAACGCACCCACCTGTCCGGCATTCAATGCAGAGCCGCCCGGACGGGTCACACCGTGAGAACCATTGACTTCTCCAATGGGGAAGAGATGTTTCAGATTAACGGATTCCCACCAGATATTTCCGGCAAGTCCACCGTTGTTGTGCTGGGCGCAAACTGCGATTTCCAGCATCTCTTTGTCGAGCGGTATTCCATAACGGCGATAGAGTTCGATCGCCGGAGCATTCAGCAGTTCCAGACGTTTCAGCGGAGTTGCCTCCCATGCACCGGAACGCTCAAGATATGTCCGGGTTTCATCGTTCAATGCAGAAAATTCCAGATCAGCCGGATCGCTCCGGTAATCCAGCCAGACACGGCGGCCCCGTTCCACTGTTTCAATGTAGGTGAAAATGTCGATGAGCGAAGATCCCGGAACATGGCCGGCAGAGAACGGCCACTGATAGCCTTTCAGGAAGATGGCATCATACATTTCCGCAGGCGTTGCAAAATATTCCCGCAGGAACTCCCGTTCATCCTTGCCGTCCTGATCCGTGGAAACAAACCGGGGCAGCACCTGCATGTAACTTCCGGAAACATTCCAGCGGAATTTAATGGATGCCAGACCAAACTGGGATTCTGCCAGATTGTACGCCTTTGCTCCGGCTTCCAGACCGATCCCGATCCCGCCAGTATGGACTTTCGGATAGACACTTGCGGCATAAAGTCCGCCTGGTCCCCCTGTGGCAAAAATCACATTTTCCGCTTTGACAATTTCCCAGTCTCCGGTTTCCATATTCAGGAAAATCGCTCCGATTGCTCTTGTATTTTCCTTGTCAGTCAAAAGTTTATAACAAAGACGGTGCTCTTCCACACAGATTCCTCTGCGCAGAACATCGTCGATCAGAGAACGGCACATATCCCGTGAGGTGTATGGTCCGCAGCTGGTTGCTCTGCGCTTCGGGTCGTGGTCCGTCTTGTAACCGGCATATTGTCCGTAAACGTCATGGGGAAACGGAACGCCCAGAGAGACAAGGTGATGGAATGCCAGAGGGGACAGAGAGGCTTCCACAAGAGCAAGATCTCCGTGAACGGAACCGCCTGCGGAAAGATCTTTTGCCATCATGCAGGGGGAATCGCCTTCCGTGCCGTACATTCCCAGCTTGTAATAGGTCTGTTTGTCACTTCCGGTGTTGATGGAGGTCCCCATCTTCAAACCCTCAGTGTAGATGGCGATATTTTCCACTTTTTGAGCGTGCAGCCGCACTGCCGCAGCCAATCCGGCGGCACCGCTCCCGATGATCAGTGTATTGAGTTTCCTCATAACATCAAAGCCTTTCGATGGTCATTCCGCCATCCACATTGATGACCTGTCCGGTGGAGTAGATCAAAGCTCCGGCGACCAGAGCGGCGACCGCACGCCCGATATCTTCCGGCATTCCCCAACGCCGCTGAAGTGTCAAACCTTCCGCAATCATCTTGTCATACTTGGCAGAAACAACGCTTGTCATATCGGTTTTGATCACACCGGGACGGATCTCATAAACGGGGATATTATCATCAGCAAGACGGACAGCCCAGAGTTTGGTTGCCATTGCAACGCCTGCTTTGGAGAGGCAGTATTCGCCGCGGCTGATACTTGCGTAGTCTGCTGAGATGGAGCCGATATTCACAATACAGCGGCTGCGATCCTTTGCGCCGGGGATCATCCGTTTTGCAGCAGCCTGTGTCAGGAAGAAAGGACCTTTCAGGTTGATATTCATGACCCGGTCGAAACTTTCTTCGCTCATTTCCAGAACATCTGCGCGGACTTCCGGAGCAACGCCAGCGTTGTTCACGAGGACGTCCAGCTGTCCGAATTCTGCTTCGTAGGCATCCAGCAGAGCTTCCCGTGCTTCATGGGAAGAGACATCGCACTGGAAATAGGCAAATTTTCCGGGATGCTCAGCCCGGAGTTCCGCCAGAAATCCGGCACATTTTTCTGCATCAGCTCTGCCGCAGAATCCCACATTGTGTCCGGCTGCAGCCAAAGCCTTTACGATCCCTGCGCCGATCCCGCGCGCACCGCCAGTTACTAAAACATTGCAAGTTTCCATAGAAAAACTCCTTTATATTTTCTTAAGATGTATATTATTGGTAAAAATATAGCGTTGAAGAAAAGAAAAGTCAAGCGGTATCCGGAAAAAGTTTAGAAAAAATCACTCGTTTTTCCGCTTGATTTTTTATGAACTTGAGTTAGATTAAGTCTGAAAGTATTTTTGTTAAAAAAGGTAATTTCAAAAGTCCGGCAAAATTTGGCTGAAAAAAGATTGTTGATGAGTTGGAAACGCTCCATTTGCAGATCGCAACAAGAATTTTCTGCCATTTTTGAAGACTTTTGAAATTGCCTCTAAAAAAGGAGCAGAAAATATGACAGCTCAGGAATTGATGGATCACATCTTCCGATGGTGTGATGATAATGGAGAAAAAGACTACTCCAATACATGCGACACTGTCAAATGCGGTGACCCCTCCCGGGAGATCCGGAAAGTTGCTGTGACGATGACGGCAACCGTCGAGGTGATCCGCCAGGCTCAGCAGTGGGGCGCAGATCTTCTGATCGTTCATGAGCCGACTTTCTATGACCATTTCGAGAAACGGCTGGAAAATGATCCCGTGACAAAAGCCAAAGAGGAACTTCTTGCAAAAACAGATATGGTCATCTGGCGTTATCACGATCATCCGCACAATAAAAATAAGGATATGATCGGCGAGGGTACGGTCAGAATGCTCGGTCTGCAGGGAAAATGGATCAACCGACACTGGGCGGTGAACCGTCTGATCCTTGATGAACCGCTCACGCCCCGTGAACTGGCAGAACGGTTTGCAAAGAACGGCGGGAATCATGTGCGGGTCTGCGGAACGCTGGACGAGCCCTGCAAAACCATTTCTCTGTGTCTGGGAACCCCGCGCGGCGTTTTTGAAGAACTGCAGGATCCGGAAGTGGATGTTGTTTTCTCCGGAGAGACCAGTGAATGGATGCTGGGCGAATACGCCCGTGATGCGGCGGCTCTCGGATTCCGGAAAGCTCTTATGATCATCGGTCACAATCCCTCGGAAATGGGCGGAATGATCCTGCTTGAGAAGCTGATCGCGAAAGAGTTCCCGGAACTCGAAACAAAATATTTCAACTGCGGCGAAGTTTATCACTCAATTTAAATAAAACAGGAGGATTTTACGATGAGTATCCCGACACCGCTGCCGCGCGTGGCAGCATTTGAAAAACTCGGATTCGGTATTTTTGTACATTGGGGACTTTATTCCCAGTGGGGCAGAGGCGAATGGGCACAGTGCATTTACAACGTTCATCCCGATGAATATGCCAAGTGGATGGACACCTTTACAGCAAAAGATTTTGATGCCCGCGAACTGGCACGGATGGCAAAAGAAGCCGGTGCAAAGTATATCACACTCACGACCCGCCATCATGAAGGTTTCTCCCTGTATGATACCTGCGGTTTGAATGAGTTCGATGCCCCCCACTCTCCCGCAAAACGCGACCTGGTGAAAGAGTTCGTGGAAGCATGCCGTGAATATGATATCATTCCGTTCTTCTATCACACAACTCTTGACTGGAAGTGGCACAACAAGAAAACCAACGAACTTTCCGAAGAAGAGTTCAACGAATATCTGGATTACCTCTACAAATCCGTTGAGATCCTCTGTTCCAACTATGGCAAAATCGGCGGTTTGTGGTTCGACGGAAACTGGTCCCGCAAGACAAGCGACTGGAAAGAAGACCGTCTTTACAAGATGATCCATCGTCTTCAGCCGGATGCTATGGTCATCAACAACACCGGACTTTCTGCGCTGGGAGCAGTCGGAGCTTCCGAAGAGATCGACTCCGTGACCTTTGAAAACAATACTGCCCGTCCGGTCAACCGGGAAGGCATGAAGAAATATGTTGCCGGAGAAGTCTGCAAAACCATGAACTCCCACTGGGGCCGCAGCAATCAGGACTTCAACCTGCTTTCCCCCGCCCGCGTGATCGAACGACTCTGTCAGAGCCGCGGATCCGGTGCAAACTTCCTGATGAATATCGGACCGGAAGCTCAGGGACGTATTCCCAACTACGAAAAAGCCCTGTTTGAACTTGTCGGTCAGTGGATGAAGACCTTTGGCGAAGCGATTTACAACGGAAAACCTGTACCGGGCGTGAAGTGCCAGGGCAATGACTTCATGCTTCAGAATGGCAATACCTATTATTATGTTGCCATGGATCTTTCCATGGGCGGCGACAAAAACGTTGTTGCAGCAACCGTTTCCGGTCCCCGCGCAGTGGAAGGTTTTGATAAGGAAATCATTTCTGCCAAGTGG
Source organism: Lentisphaeria bacterium (assembly GCA_017456495.1). Classification (GTDB taxonomy): domain Bacteria; phylum Verrucomicrobiota; class Lentisphaeria; order Victivallales; family UBA1829; genus SIG79. Next base: position 7,061 of record JAFTJI010000210.1, read on the forward strand.
ATGGATGACGGCGAAGAAGGGCTCTTTATGCAGGATGTGGAAAAGAAGCTCTTTACGATCAAGTGCGATCCGTTCCCCTATGGTACCGATATGGTCGTGAACATTCTGAAAATCGAAACCCGCTGAGATTCTCTGAGAAAAAATGCAAATACAGGTTGAAAAATCCGATATTTGCATTATGTTCCCTATATGAAGAAGCGAGATATTTTACTGATCACAGATTCCCATTTGACTGAGCACTGTCCCGAACGGGTAGTGTTCCGTTCTCTGCTGGAGAAAATCTCCGGGTCGGATTATGATGTCTTGTTTCTCGGAGATATCTTTGATGTCTGGATCGGCTGTTCCGGGTATGAAAGCTCTGTACATCATGAGTTTATGGAATGGTGCAGCCGGGAAAAGAAGAAGCGGAATCTCTGGTTTATCGAAGGAAACCATGAGTTTTATATCCGGCAGAAACGGTCGGAATATTTTACAGAAGTATTTACGGACTTTGCGCTGTTGGACGATGGCGCATTGTTTGCGGCTCATGGAGACCGGATCAATTATCACGATACGGCATTCAATCTGTTGAGGGGGATTTTACGGAACCCGTTCTCTTACTTTGTGATGAAGCTTTTCGGATATACGGGATTCGGAACCTCCTTTTCCGGAGAGATCCGGAAAGACTTGCGGACGACGAACCAGAAGCAGAAACATTATTTCCCGGAGGAGGAATTGCAGGAGCTGGACCAGGAATTGAAGACGAAAAATGTCGAATCTGCAGTCGTCGGTCACTTTCACCGTTCCGGATCTTCCGGGATCATTCAAATCCTGGAGAATTTTACAGAGGGACAATACACTGTCGGGATTTACGGATCCGGGAAAGGGATCCGGACGCTTCCCGCGCATGAACTTTTTGGAGCATTGGAATGAAACATATTTTTGGGATAACAAATCTTGGCAGCGGGAGTTCCGGGAACGCTACAGTGATCCATGGTCCGGAAGGAAATCTGCTGCTGGATGCCGGATTTTCGGCAAAGGAGCTTGCATTGCGGATGACCGGTGCCGGGATCGATCCGGAAAGTATCAAGGGGATCCTGATCTCTCATGGTCATTCCGATCACACCAAAGGATGCCGCGTGTTTTCCCAGCGTTACAATGTGCCTGTCTACACGACCAGCGTAACCGGAAAAATTCTTTATAAGAAAAATCAGATTCCGGAAAAAGTTGCGATTTTTGCCCCGGGCGGCGGGTTTGAATTGTGCGGAGTCAGCATTGAACCGTTCACAGTTCCCCATGATGCCGAAGACACTGTGGCGTTTGTGTTCCGCTGTATGGATCACAAAATTGCAGTAGCCACAGATCTGGGGTTCATCAATACTCTGACACGATCTAAGCTGACAGCCTGCGATATTCTGATGATGGAGTCCAATCATGATCCCAGACTCCTGATGAACTCCCAGCGTTCTCTGAATTTGAAACGCAGGATCATGGGACGGTTCGGACACTTGAGTAATTCCGATGCGCTGGATGAATTGCCGAATCTTCTGACTGACCGGACGAAATGTCTGATCCTCGGTCATCTCAGCGAAGAGTGCAATGACCGTGATATGCTGGAGGCTTTGACGTTGGATAAACTGTCCGGAATGAGCCGGACGGATATTTTATTTCATATTGCCGCGCAGGAGTATTTCCTGCCGACATTCTGGGCAATATAAGAACTGGCAGGGAAAGGAAACAGAATGAAATTATTCAAGCAGATGATCATTTTTCTCGGCGGTGGAGCGGCAGCGGCTCTGCTGGTCCATGGTCTGATTGTATTTGTCGGTTTTTCCGGACACGAAAAATTTATTCACGGGACAGTCAGCGGGATGCAGGACGAAAGTCTGAGTCACTCTTCCCGGAATGCTGCATTGGGAAATTCAGCTTTTCTGGAAGAACGGTTCAATACCCGGTTCCGGGAGCTTGAACTGATCCTTTCCGGGAATGATATTGAGGCTTTGGTTAAAAAGATTTTCAGCCGGAAAAGCTGCAGCGATATTGATTATATCGTTGTGGAAAAAAACGGCAAAGCAACCCGTTATGAGAATCCGGCGAGAAGAAGCAAAAAAATGATCATAAGCAATAATCACCTTGCCGAGTTTATCATTCAGGCAAAAAAAGGGTGCGGAAACAGAAAATATTATATTTTCGCTACGCCTATGCACCCCGGTTCTCTGTGGCTCGTCCATGCTGATCATGGGAATAAGAAGATGGCGGTCATGCGGGTCGATGGTGACGGACTTCTTGCCGGTCTTCCGACGGTCGGAGCCGGGACAGCGATCGCGTTGATCTATGATAATGAGTTCGCCGCTCTATACAGTCCGCTGGGAACGCCGGAGGAGATCGCTCTCCGTATGAAAGGAATTTGCAGCAAGGCTGAACACTCCCACAGCCACCGGTTGATAACCAGTTCCAAGATGAAAGATGAATCCGGTGCTTTTTGGGATATCTCTTCTGCAAATCTCTTCACGATTTCTGATGATGATACCGGACTGCATCTGATCTATGCGCAGAAGATACCTGAAAAGATCGTTCATCAGGCAGATTCAATAAAAAACAGCTTTGTGGGAATCAAACTTCTGTTTGCCGGTGCCTGGGTGCTTGCCCTGCTGCTTTTCCTGCCGGTCCTGCTGATCTTTTCCAGACATCTTGCTGCCCAGATCAGCAATGCGGTCATCTTTGTAAAAGAAGTGTTCCAATCTGAAAAACGCCCCCGGAATCTGGAGTCAAAATTCTCTTTCGAGCTGGATGAACTATCCGGCGTGCTGAATCTTCTCCGCGATAAACTCAGCAGTGCCCTGAGCAGACTTTCCCGCAGTCATGAATGGGAACTCCGGGCAAAACAGGAGGCGGAAGAATCCAATATTCTCCGTTCCGGTCTGCTGACTTCCATGCTGGCAGAGATCCGCGATCCGCTGTCGCGTATTGACGGTTTCAGCCGGGTTATCCGGAAGAAAGCCGGAGATGATCAGGACGTCGCGTTTGCCTCGGAGCAGATCCGCGTGGAGAACAGAGCCATGATCTCTGTGTTCCGTGCGCTCTCTGATTTGACCAGCCTGAACAGCGATTTCTGCGTGCTGGGCTCTTACCAGATCGAACCTTCCGAAATCATTCGTGATGCGATCAGCGATCTGACAGCACGGGCTGCACGGGAAAATATTTCTCTTGAAATCCGGAACACTGCCATGCTGGACGATCCGATCACAACATCACCATCGGTTCTGACTCATACCGTTTACACTGCCGCCGCAACTCTGATCCGGTTCACTCCGAAAAATTCAACGTTGCGGATCAGTACCGAATTGAACAGCAATGCACTGATTTTCCGGGTGGCGGATCTGCCGTCCGATCATCTTTCCATTGCGGAAGTGTTCCGGAATTATACGGAGACCGGAGAGATCAGCACGCCGCATTGTGTAGTGGCTGTCCTGAACCTGCTGATCCTGAAAACAGAGGTCGAATATCTTGGCGCAGATGTCAAAATCGAAAAGAACGATCAGGCGAACTCCATGATTGAGATCATTCTTCCGGTCCGCACGTTCAACCCGGCTGTGACAGGTGTCTTTACCCGTCCGAAACTTATGGCAGATCCGGAAAAAGTTTCAACTGCTTCCAGATTCCATGTTGCCGGAATCATCAGTTCCTCCATGTCCGGACGGGATCCTTTCCGGGCGGAAGAGTCTGTGGGAGCGATCCTGCTTGCCAACTTCCGGGAGCCTGATACCTCCATGTACAGGATGATTTTTGAATCGGAGGGAATCGCTGTGGCAGCTGCCGGAAATGAAGAAGAACGGTTCGGATATCTCCGGGAAAACCGGTTTGATCTGGTGATGCTGGATATGACTTTGGAGCAGGCAGACAAGTATGAGGTTATCAGCGGATTGCGGAAAGCTCTCCCTGTTTCCACTGTTCTGGTTGTTCTGACCGATTCCAGAAAAGTGGAATATGTGGAAAAACTCATGGAAAACGGCGCAGATTTCTGTTTCCGCAAACCTGTGGTCGCAGGGGATATGGTCGCGTTCCTTACAAACTTGAAAAACGGAGGAAAAGATATCCTATGACAAGCATTGAATACCGTGTTCCGTACGCCGATACGGATCAGATGAAAGTCGTTTATTATGCCAATTATCTTGTATATTTTGAACGGCTCCGCAATGAACTGCTCCGGAATACCGGTTTTACCTATCATCAGATGGAAGAAAGCGGACTTGCTCTCCCGGTGATCGAAGCTGTTTGCCATTACAAAGCAAGCGCAAGATATGATGATCTTCTGACAATTTCCGGCTGGGTTTCTGAAATCAAAGGCGTGCGCGTTACGATCCAATGTGAAGTCCGCCGCGGCGAGGAACTGCTGGTTTCAGGGCACACGATCCATGCCTGCATTGATATCAGGACAGGCAGACCCTGCCGTGTTCCGGCAAACCTGCATTCGATCGTGGAAACTCATTGATCAGAGAAAAACGATATCCGTAGCGAACGCATAACGGAAGAGGGAGGTATCGACAGCACTCCAGTTGCTGAGCCCGGCACTTCCCGCCATTTTGACCGTGACAAGTCCCTGCCGGACTGTTACGGTCATTGCATTTTCAGCATCTCTGGAGAGAGATAATCCGCAAGCCAGCCGCAAGATCGCTGCAAGACGGTTGACCAGTGTCCGGTCCTCCCGGCTGAGCTGGGCGAATTCTGCATGCTGGGGCTTTGGCATGGATTTCCGGTGGTACCGAGCAATGAGCGCGACGATCTCCCGTTCCCGCTGGGATAATCCCGGCAGCTCTGTGTTCCGGATGATGTAGGCACTGTGTTTGTGATAGCTGCTGTTGCTGATAAATAAACCTGTTTTGTAAAGCAGAGCCGCAACTTTCAGGAGCAGAAGACTTCTGTGATCCATTCCGTGAAGCGACTTCAGCTTCAGGAAAAGCCGTTCTGCAAAAATACATGTCTCTGTCACCATGGAACGATCCCCGCCGTATCGGATCGCTGTCTGGATCGCCATCCCAAGCAGCTGCGGTTCAAAAGGATCTTTTTTCTGCCGGAACTCCCGGATGTAATTTTCCAGAAGCGCATGTTTGGTAGAGATCATGGGAATGAAAATCGACTTCGCATCGGTATTTTTCCGGAGACTCTCCACGATCAGACAGCAGGGCAGGATCGTTTCCGCAACATCCGGCCGCAGATTGTATTTTTCACAAAGCCGTTCCACGGTCATGGTCTCAGCGGCTTCACGGATCCGTTCAAATTCCTCAAGAGAAAGCGTATGGACCGGATTGGAAGAGAGCGCACGGTCCCGCAGCAGAAGGATAGAACGGACACTGCCGCCCGTCACGATCAGCGCAGAACAATCCAGTTTCCCCGAGAGATAGGAGATCTCCCGGAAGGTCGAATCTATCACCGGAAGAAGCTGTTCCTTCCGGAGTGATGGCGAGACAGATTCCCCGCCGCTCATCCGGAGCGTTCCGAACCGGACCGTTTCCGTGAACCGCATGGTTCCGCCATCGTAGGAACTGACTTGACATGCCCCGGTTCCGATATCTGCCAGCAGGAGCCGTTTGGATTTTGCCCGGAACTCAGATGGCAGGAGGGACCGCACGGAAAGGGAGATCAACCGGGCTTCGTCACTGCCGGAAAGAATTTCGATTTGAACTCCGGTCAGAAATGACATCCGTTCCAGAAAGACATCTGCATTTTCAGCTTCGCGGACCGCACTTGTGACGATCGCACGGTATTTTGTGATGGAATACTCTTCCATCTTTTTCCTGAAGTTCCGCAGGATCCCGCACATGACCATCATGGAGTCATCGCTGATTTTTCCTGTCCGGAAGACGTCTGAGCCGAGGGGTGCCGGGATCTCCAGATCCTCCAGTGTTTCATAACTCATTCCGTCATCTGCAACTTCCGCGATCAGCAGCCGCGCGGAATGCGCCCCGATGTCAATGGATGCCAGAAGCTCTTTCATGATTCGGTTCCCCTGGCAAGAAGAGTGGCTCCTACAGCAACCGCATCGTCTCCCAATACGGACAGCCGGATCACAACATCTTCCGGTTCAATGCCGAACAGATGTTTTTGGAACGATGCCATGAATGGCGGAAGAAGGTTTTCCCCGAGAGATTCCGCAACACCGCCGCCGATCACAATACATTCCGGGGCAACTGCAGCACAGATCGAAGCTGCGGAAGCTCCAAGCATACGCAGCCCCTTGTCGATAACTTTTCTGACCGCCGGATCCTCATTTTCGTAGGCGCGGGCAAGATATTTGCTCTTGATGTTCCGGCTCTTTTCGTTGAATTTATCCTCAGGAAGCAGAGTGCTTTCCCCCCGTTTGAATACTGCTTTTTTCAATGCTTTTACAAAAGCGACCTTGCTGCAATAGGCTTCCAGACAACCCCGGTTTCCGCAGTTGCAGCGTCTGCCGCCGACTTTGACGACAGTGTGCCCCAACTCTCCGGAAAGACCTTTTTTTCCGGAAAGCAATTTTCCGTCAATGATGATCCCGCCGCCCAGTCCCGTACCGATAAAATAACCGGCAGCGGACCGGAATCCTTTGGCTGCTCCGCAATAAAATTCTGCAAGCAATCCCATATCAGCATCGTTCCCGAGAATGACCGGTCTGCCGAATTTTTCTTTCAGAAGCTCTTTCAGAGATACGTTTTTCCAACCGAGATTTACCGCATGGAGACATTCTCCGGTTTCCGGATCTACAGGCGAGGGGACCGCTGCGCCGATAGCATTGATCTCTTCCGGATTCAATCCTGCTTCAAGCAGAACATCCTGAGCCGCTTCGAACATATCGGAAACAGTTTCTTCCGGTGAGGAACCCGGATTTGTCGAACGTTTCGCACGTGCGATCACGTTGTGTTCCGGATCTGTAATAACGGCATAGATCTTTGTCCCGCCAAGATCTATTCCCAGTGCGTATCCCTTTTTCATACGATCTTCTTCCGGGTGCTTTTTATTTGAGTGTACCGACAAGCTGAACCATCATGACCGGTTGATTTTTGCCGAGCCCAAGCAGTGCAGGAACGTTTTTTCTGTTGTAAGAACCGATGACAACATTTCCAAGTCCTTCTGCGGCACAGAAGAGACCGACATTCTGAATGGCAAAACCGGCATGGACCCCTGCATAGATCTTTTTCTCTGCTTCAGAACCGCCGAAGTTGTATCTGGAAAGATCCGAGGTAAAAATCAGAACGACAGCAGCCTTGGCAAACATCCCTTTCTGCATGCCCATCTGAGAACGGAAATCGCCTTTTTTCAGGAGTTTCAGGGAGTGAGACTCTGCATCATAACGGTAGATCCCCTGCGCCGTCGCTGCGTAAAGGACGATATCCTGCACATTCCTTGCTGTGGGGATCGTCAGCTTTTTGGTATCTTTCCGGTTCATGCCGCAAGCTGCATAGAAGAGATTGGAAAGCTGCTGAGCAGAGAGTGCTTTTCCGGTGTAGTTCCGCAGAGAACAGCGTTTTGCAAGAGCTTCCCGGAACGTTGCGCCGCCCTTTGTCTGCGGGGGAACGAGTTTCAGATCCTGAGCGAACAGTCCGGCTGTCAGTGCTGCAAGTGTGAAGATTATAATTTTTTTCATGGTCGATCCTCCTTCATTTCAGTGAATTTGTAATATTTTTGATCATATCGAGAACTTGTTGAGAGGCATCCGGATTGGCAATGGTTCTGGATTGTTCCCCGCGCTTCCGGAACGATTCCTGATTCTTGAGCCAGTTCTGAAGCCATACAGTGAAATCATGTTCCGAAGCTTCATGGTCATGCAGGATCTCTGCTCCTCCGGCGGCAGCAAGCCACTGAGCATTGTCTTCCTGATGGTTTTCTGCTGCAAAGGGATAGGGCAGAAGCAGCGCATATTTTCCGAAAACAGCCAATTCAGAGACGGTACTTCCCCCGGAACGGGAGATGACCAGATCCGCCGCTGAGTAGAACAGATGCATCTCCTGAGCGGATTCCAAAGCAAGAACTTTGCAGTTCTGTTTTGCGTAAATTTCCTTGAGGGATTCCAGTTTTCCGGGACCGGTCAGGCGCAAAAATTGGATGTCACGCGTTTCTTCCGGATCGCCTTCCACGATCAGTTTCCGGTTGATGGTTTCGGCTCCGAGACTTCCTCCGAAGACGAGAACCGTCGGCTTGTCAGGGGAAAGATCTCCGTTGTAAAGTTTGTTCAGTTCAGCAATAGCATCCGCTTTGCTCATCTGTCCGGCGACCAGTTCGGGACGCAGGGGAAAACCGGTTTGGATCGTGGGACATTTCGCCTGTTTTGCGTTCAGTGTGGGGAAGGAAAGTGCCATTGCCCGGGCATAACGGCTGAGAAAAAGATTTGCCTTGCCGAGTTTTGTGTTTCCGTCATGCAGAAAAACCGGGATTTTCAATGAGTGTGCCGCAGTTACAGGGGCAAGGGAGGCAAAACTTCCCATTGCCAGAACAGCATCCGGCTGGAATTGTTTGATTGCTTTTTTGCATTTTGCAAATCCTGACATTGCATGAAACAGGAACTTTGTCATCCGGATCGGGTTTCCGGAGGGATACGATGCCGGAAATGACATGGATACGATATTGTATTTTCTTGCGGTTTCCATCTGTTTCGGAGCATTTTTTCCACCGAGGAGGAGCAGGACTTCCCCGCCCTGTTCCTGAAAGGTTCTGGCAATGCTCAGACCCGGCATGAAATGTCCGCCGGTTCCACCGCAGCTGATAATCAGTTTTTTCACTTGAAGAACTCCTTGAAATGATTCCATTTGTTGCGCAGCCACTCCCGGATCTTTTCGGGATAATCCGGAATGATCGTGTCCAGAGCCACACTCAGGACAAAACCGCATGCGGTGAGGCATGTCACAAGACTGCTGCCCCCGTAGCTGATAAATGGTGCCGGCATCCCTTTGGTCGGGAACGCTCCGCAGATTACTCCCATGTTGATCAGAGCCTGTGCTCCGATGAAAAGTCCGATACAGAACGCCAGGATCATACCCTGACGGGTTCGGGCGTTCCGGGCAATCAGGATCGCACAGGTCATAAGAGAAATGTATGCGATCATAACAAGAATCAGCGCAACATATCCCAACTCTTCTCCTACGATGGAGAGGATAAAGTCGGTATGGGCTTCCGGAAGATAAGACATCTTCATGCGGCTTTCGGTGAATCCGACTCCGAACCAGCCTCCGGAACCCAGCGCAAGAAGAGAGTTGTAAAGCTGGTATCCGCTGCCAAGAGCATGTTCTTCCGGATTCATGAAAATCGTCATACGCGCCCAGCGCATACTGTCAAAAAATTTGATATAGAAGAACCCCGCCGGAAGAATCACCGTAGCCGGAATGACGAACCAGCTGAGCCTGATCCCCGCAACATATAACGCCGCGACCATGATTGTCGTCAAAAGGATCGTTGTCCCGAGGTCTTTCCCTGCAAGAACCAATCCCAGAACGGGGATGCAATAGAGAACTCCGGGGAGCAGCACCTTTTTGAACGGCAAAGTGTCAATGTATCTTGCCCGGTCTGCAAGAAATTTTGCCAGAAACAGAGATAAAACCACTTTTGCGTATTCAGACGGCTGGATGTTGCCGATCCCGGGGATCTTGATCCACCGGTGCGCCCCATTCACTGCCGGCGAAAGGTCAGCGATCAGCAACAGAAAACAAATCGCGATCATCATCCAGAGACTCCAATCGGAAATCCGTTTGAAGCCGATAAAAACTGCTCCGAGGAAACCGGCAAAACCTACAACAGCCCACTGGACCTGCTTGTAAACAAAAGTCGTTCCATCTGTGCCGAACGATGTGGAATAAAGCATGGTGATCCCGAAAAGCAGAATGGTAAACATAAGAGCAATGAAGATCGCTGCCGCAGGAAGAACTACATCGTAAGCGCGTTTCTGCGGCAGAACATCTTCATCTCTGATCCTGTCAAGAATGGGTTTCATCAATCCCCCTTATCACTTGACAATGTTTACAAGCTCTCTGAGGTCCGCAAGATCGAAATGTTCCATGATACCGTCGATCATACAGGCACGGGCGGATCTTGAGGGATCTGGAATTTCAGGCAGGATCATGGATTCCCAGGATTCCGGAACATCCACAAGTTTGACGGATTTGATCTTGTCGGAGAGAACTGCAGCGATCAGAGCCGGGATCCCGCCCTGTCCGCGGGCTTCCAGATGAATATCCGGACAGTTCTGAGAGAGCAGTTCCACTGCCGCAAGAATATCCCTGACACGTCCGCCGAGATAATTGAGACCAGTCATCTCGCCCAGACAGGTGAAGTGGAAGTCATACTCATATTGCGCGAAGAAGTCACACCACGGACTGCAAGTCGTGGGGGTACATTCGCCAACTCCGCGATAGTCCAGACCGTAAAGGAACCGGTCTGCAGTGTCCTGCCGCATTCCCAATTCCTTATTGGTGTCAAGATGCGGGATATAGAGATTGATGGACTTGGCGTCTTCAATGTGGTATATCAAATCCTTGCTCCTGCGGTGAAGAACGCTCATGACGAGATCTTTTTCCGTTTCCAGACCGAAGCGGGAGACCCAGTTGCAGGTGGCTTCATCCATCACCATGACACGGAGAACACGGTAATCGGGAATCTGCGGAGCCGTGATTCCCAGTTTTTCTTTCAGAATTGCGCAAATCTCATCTTTGGAGTATTTTCTGCGGGCAGCCTTCTGTACGGCAGCCGTTTCAACAATGATATCATGGACGCTCTTCTCACCGGGAACTTTAACGACCCAGCCGTCTGCGGCGTAGAGTTCCTGATCTACGATCCGTCCGGGGTCAGTTTCCGCTTTGGAGAAGTTGGGGATTCCTGCTTTCCGGCAGAAGAAGTCATAAGCAGCTTCCCGGAGCGGCTTGGAAAGAGAGTGGCTTCCGGGACCGATGAAAATCTCCACATCATTTTCATTTCCAAGAAGTTTATAAAGGGCTTTCAGTTCTTCGTATGCTTCTTTCGTTCCTCTGGCATCAAAGAAGTCATTCTTTTCGCCGAGGATCAGACGGGGGCGCGGTGCTCCTGCAACGAGGAGATCGACCATTTCCATGCCCATTCCGATCGCGCCCGGAACCATCTGTTCAATGTCAGCGGGGAGTTCATTTTCCACGTTTCTGAGCCAGGTCGTGATATAGCAGCTGGGGGCGGAAAATGCCAGACGGTCATCGGCAGCAGAGATGAGAGTTGTCATTGTGCCGCCGCCGGAGGTTCCCATGATCCCGATCCGGCTGGGGTCGACTTCAGGCAGACTCAGAAGAAGATCGATCCCTCTGATGCCGTCATAGGTGCGCCAGTTCCCGAACCAGTCACCTGTCAGAAGAAGCTGTTTGCCGAGGATATTATGTTCCTGACAGCAGCCGATGGGACGGATCGAGGGATACTGATGCCGTTCGCCCTGTCCGATGGGGTCGAGAGAAAGGACGATGAAACCGCGTGCCGCGAGCTGGCGCGCCGCAGTCTGATACATATCCCGCAATCTTCCGTTATCGGAATGACCGCAGACGAAGAGGATCGCAGGGTATTTTTCAGCTTTCTGTTCAGGGTAAATCAAACTTGCTGTGACGGAGAAATCTTTTCTGCTGTTGAAGAGCAGGTTTTTCATTTTCACGCCGGGAAATGTGAGTTCATTTGTGACTCTGATATTCAGCGGGCATTTTTCTGCCGGGAATTTGAAAATCTTTTTGACTTTTTCTCTGGTTTCTGCCACATAATCCAGAGCATCCTGTTTTGTCTTGAGAGATGCCAGTTTCTGCTTGCGGTCGATATAATTTTTTTTGATCGTGCGAAGATAAAATTCCTGTACAGAATTGCCGAAATTGATCATGAGATAACCCCTTGCTTAAATGTTTTCCGTGTTAACGAAAAACATAGTCATATTCATGAAAAATTCAAGCATGTTTTCAAAGTTTTTTTGAAAAAAATCTTCCGGAATCACAATGATGTACTGTCAGATATTTTTTCAGGAAGAAATCCAGCCTGTTATGAACACGGAACGAGATTCCGGCGACAGAGAAATATAGATTTTTTTTCATTTCAGATATTGACAAATACCAATTTATATGGTATATTATGGTAAATAAATGGGTAATAAACGGGTGGTGAGTATGGAAACTCCATTTTTAAAACAGGATATCGTGACAGAAACCGTACGCGGTTGGATCATAGACGGGAAATACCTTCCCGGTCAGAAATTGCCGACAGATGCGGAATTGTCTGCTATCTTTCAAGTAAACAAATGTACCATTGCGGCAGGGTTGAACCGACTGGTGGAGGAAAATCTTCTTGACCGCGCCCCCCGGCGGGGTTCGATCGTTAAAAACAGAAATGCACTTCCGACGACAAACGGCGTTGCTTTGGTGTTGCCGCACAAGGGCGAAGTTTATTCACCACTCGCCCAAAGTGTCGGAAAATGTCTTGGAGAAAATAATCTTTTTCCGATTCTTCTGGATGATCATTTTGCCAATGACCATGATGAAATCATATCATTTCTGAACCGGATGACTTCCCAAAGTCTTCCATACGGCTATATGTGTGTCGGCGGCGGTTTTTTCCCGTACGAAGTTTTTCAGAAAAATCCGAAGCGTTACCGGAATACAGTTTTTCTTCTCTATCATTGCCAGAATGAGGAGATCCCGGATTGCCGGTATGCGTTGATTGATTATGAGGATCTTGGAGCACAAGTTGTCAGATATTTTGCGGAACGGAATATCAAGCGGATCTTGTTCCCGGCACACCACGAAATTGATTTTTCCAACCGGTCTCAATCTCTGCAGATCGTCATTATGGAAAGTATCAAACAACATGCGGCAGAAGCCGGATTGGAATTTGATGAAGGCTTGTTCTGGCGGACTCATTACGGAGTTCCCTGTAATGTCCTTCTTCCGGAAGTTGTGAAAGCGAAAGACATATCCGCCGGAATTTTCACATATAGCGATGCTTACATGACAGAGCATGTCCTTCCTCTCCTGGAAAACGATGAAGTCATGCGCAGCCGTGAGCTTTGTCTGTTAGGGAACTTCAATACGAAACAAGCCGGAAAATATGGTTTTGACTCCTTTGACATGCGTGTTGCCGATATTGCCCGTGCCGGAGTGGAGATGCTGACCGGAAAATGCACGGAAAAACAGGTGAAGTTTTCAGCAAAATTGGTTGTGAACAGTTCAAAAAATATATAAAATAGGAGATAAGAGGCAATTTCAAAAGTCTTCAAAAATGGCAGAAAATTCTTGTTGCGATCTGCAAATGGAGCGTTTTCGGCTTGTCCTCCATAGCTTCAGCGAAGGAGGATGGTAGCCACGCTCAAACTACCATTTCCAACTCATCA
>JAFTJI010000211.1 GCA_017456495.1 Lentisphaeria bacterium
CTGCTTGAAGCCTACGGCTGCACCGAGCTTGCGCCTGTGGTTACTGTCAATATTGGAAGCAACCTTCTGGAACCCGGGAAAGAGTGCGGCAAGGAAGGCAGTATCGGCGTTGCGCTTCAGGGGATTTCAGTGCGGATCGTTGATCCTGTTACCGGAGAGGAATTACCGCCCGGAATGGATGGGCTTCTGCTTGTGAAAGGTCCTATTGTCATGCAGGGGTATATTGCAGATCCTGTGCGGACTGCCAACGTGATTTCCGATGGCTGGTATGAGACAGGCGACATCGGACACATGGATCCTGACGGATATATTACGCTCAGCGGTCGTCTTTCCCGGTTCAGCAAGATCGCCGGAGAGATGGTTCCCCATGAGCTTCTGGAATGTATTATGGGCGAGATCATCGGCAGAGATGAACGGGTTTTTGCTTTAGGCGGTATTCCCGATAATACCAAAGGTGAAGCCCTTGTGGTGGTTTACTTGAAGGAGAAAATGAATGTGACTCCGGAAGAGATGAATGAATTTTTGCGGAAGCACAACATTCCCAATCTTTGGATCCCCCGGACAGCAAATTACCGTGCAGTGGATTCCCTCCCGGTGACGGGAACCGGAAAGCTGGATCTTGTTCATTTGAATGAGTTCATCAAAAAAGAGTTCAGTTCAGCATTTGAAAAAAGCTGATTTCAGGCTTATATTAACACATTGAGATACAACGGAGGAAACTGGATCATGGATATTGTAAAGATTGGAAAGAATGTCACAGTCGGAAATGGCGGGCTTGCAGTTCTTGCGGGTCCCTGCATGGCTGAGTCACTGGATATTTGTCTGGAAGTTGCAGAAAAAATGAAAGCAGCTTGTGAAAAACTCGGTTTGGATTATGTTTTCAAAGCATCTTTTGATAAAGCAAACCGTTCATCCATTCATTCTGTGCGCGGTCCCGGATTGGAAAAAGGATTGGAATTTCTGGCAGAAGTCAAACGGAAGTTTGATGTTCCTGTTGTGACGGATATCCACGAAGTCTGGCAGGCTGCACCTGTGGCAGAGGTGGCAGATCTTCTTCAAATTCCGGCATTCCTTTCCCGGCAGACCGATCTTCTTGTGGCTGCTGCAGAAACCGGAAAGCCTGTCAATGTGAAGAAAGGACAGTTTATGGCACCGGAAGATATGGCTGGTGTTGTTGGAAAATTGAAAGAAGCCAAATGCGGCGGGATCATGCTTTGTGATCGTGGAACCAGTTTCGGATATCATAATCTGGTTGTTGATTTCCGCGGACTTCAGACGATGCGCGAGATGGGGGTTCCTGTTGTTTTTGATGCGACACATTCTGTCCAGCTTCCGGGCGGGAACGGGACTACTTCCGGTGGACAGCGTCAGTTCATCCCGGCTCTCTCCCGTGCTGCGGCAGCAGTCGGAATTGATGCCGTCTTTATGGAAGTTCATCCGGATCCGGAACATGCCTTGTCTGACGGGCCGAACTCTCTTCTCCCGGATGTCGCGGCAGAACTGCTCGCGAAAATGAAGGTGATTCATGACATTGCATGAGAAAGCACAAAAGATCAAAGCAATTGCTTTAGATATAGATGGTGTTCAGACGGATGGTACCATCGGTTTCGGTGCCGGGTCCGATGAGATCAAGTTTTTCTATGCCAGAGACGGTCATGGAATCACCATGGCGAAGCGTGCCGGTTTGCGGTTTGCTGTTCTCTCCGGCAGAAAGGCCATGTGCAACCGTACCCGGATGGAAGCAATGGGATTTGAAGTCATCATGGAAGGTTGCCATGAGAAAAAAGAGGGTTTTACCGAACTGGCTCAGAAGATGGGGCTGGAGAAAGAAGAGATCCTCTATATTGGCGATGACGTTGTTGATGCCTGGCCGGTAAAAGAAGCCGGGCTTGGTTTTATTGTTGGAGATGCGGTGGAAGAATTGGATGCTGTTGCTGATCTCCGGTTAACAAAAGCAGGCGGACACGGTGCTGTCCGTGAAGCGATAGAATGGCTTTTGAAGGAACAGGGAAAATGGGATTCTCTCATGTCAAAATATTTCGGGTGATCCTGCTGGCATTGCTGTTATTGCCTTCTTTGGCTATGGCGGCTTCTGATAGCGGTGTTTCTGCCACTCTGGCAGATTTTACGCTTCCGCATTACCGGAAGAACAACTTGCAGTTTGTTCTTTACGGGGAACGGGCAGTCAACCTCGGGGCGATTATTACTGTTTATAATCCGCTGATTGATGTCGTTGTACGGGATTTGCCGGATGTGGAGGTCATTACGATCCTGAAAGGGATGAAGTCTCCTGACTCGCCGAAGATCGACAACTTGGTTCCCGGAAGATTGTATCCGCTTCATACAGATTACAGATTGATCCGGGACTTTTGGCGTCCGATTCCTCACTCTCAGGTGTTGATTTCCTCCGGAAGTGTGGTTTATGATAAAAATAAACGGACCATGACCGGGGATGGTGTTGTTCATTACCGTTCCAGAGAATTGGATATCGACGGCGAAGGTTTCGATGCCAGCCAGGAAGCAAAATTCGTTCATGTCCGGCGTAATGTCCGGGTGGTTTACCGTCCTTATGCTAAAGAGCTTAAAGATGAGGCAAAAAAACTTCTGAACGAAAAGTGGAATAAGATCAAAGCAAAAAATTCAAGATAAGAAAGGTTAAGAAATGAAGCGTCTGATCCCTTGTTTATTATTGGCAATATCATTGCCTTTAGCAGCTCAATTTTCTCTCGATTCCAAAAATCGTGAAGGAAAACCGATCCTGATCAACTCCGATGCTATGGATGTTGAAATCGAGAAAGGTATTGCAACATTCTACGGAAATGTGGTCATCAATGACCCGGATTTTATTATCACTTGTAATAAAATGGTGCTTTATCAGGCTCCCAAAGATAAGAACGCTAAGAAGCCCGCCAAAAAGAAGGATCCCAATGATCCTCTGGGCGCAAGCGGTGCCAAATTGGACCGCATCGAGTGCATTGATAATGTGGTGATCACCAGAAAAAATACCGGGGATAAATCTCAGTGGGGGACCTGCGGAAAAGCCATTTATTTCCATAAAGAAGGGAAAATCACAATGATGATCGACCCCGTGCTTTATCAGGATGATTCAAAAATCACAGGTATTCGTCTGACCTTCTTCCGTGATTCTAAACGTATCGAAGGGACTGACATTAAAATCACGGCTAGAAACCTGTCTGAAGAAGATATGAACCCCAAGAATCCCGCAAAAAAGAAAAATGCACCCGTGAAAAAGACCGATGCGGATGCCGTCGATAATTTCTACAATCGCGATAACGATAATAAGAACGACGGCGGAACCGACGGTAAGAACGACGGTATGAACAGCAGCAAAAATGGTGGTTCCGGCAAAAATAGTGATACGGGAGTTCAGGGTGCTCCGAGACCTCAGCGAGAAGTTCCCCGGAAAATTTCTCAGAAAGAAGTGGATACTCTTCTGGGACTGGATTCCGTTCCTGACAAAGATAAATAAGGAGTCGTTTCATGTCTGAAGAAAAAGAACTCCTGATGGAAGCCACAGGATTAAAGAAAATCTATAAAGGCCGTACCGTTGTGCACGATGTTCACATGAAAGTTCATCGCGGCGAAGTTGTCGGCTTGCTCGGTCCCAACGGGGCAGGGAAGACCACCAGCTTTTACATGATCACCGGGCTGGTTAAGCCCGATGCCGGTGAGATCTTCTTCAAAGGTGTCGATGTCTCCGATATGCCGATGTACATGCGTGCCCGCATGGGTATGGGATATCTTGCTCAGGAACCTTCTATTTTCCGGAAACTTACTGTGGAAGAAAATATTATGGCAATTCTGGAAACTTTGGATATCTCCCGTAAAGAACGGAAACAGCGGTTGGATGAACTGCTGGAGGAGCTGGATCTCGCCCGTTTGGCAAAACAGAAAGCCATGACTCTCAGCGGTGGGGAACGCCGCCGTCTTGAAATCACCCGGGCTATGGTTACAAATCCCTCCTTTATTCTGCTGGATGAACCTTTCAGCGGAGTTGACCCGCTGGCTGTTTACGATGTTCAGCAGATCATTATGAAACTGCGTGACCGCAACCTCGGGATCCTGATTACTGACCACAACGTCCGTGAAACGCTGGCTTGTGTTGACCGCGCCTATCTGATGTGCGAAGGTTCCACAGTCTTTGAAGGTCCCAGCGACTTCCTCGTGAACGACCCGAAGGCGCGCGAGCTCTATCTCGGTCCGAAATTTACAATGTAATCATGAAAAAAACGCTCATCATCATCCGTCACGGCAAAGCAGAATCGTTCGGGATCGTTTCCGATGATTATGCCCGGACTCTTGTTCCGGACGGAGTGAAAGAAGCAAAATATACCGGTACAGCTTTACGGAAAACCGGAGTTGTGCCGGAGCTTTATCTTTCCAGTGCTGCCCCGCGGGCACTCTATACGCTCCGGTTTATTGCGGCGGCTCTCGGGGGGGATCCGGAATCTGTGATCGGTGACCGGGATCTCTATTCTGCCCGCCGGGAATCTCTTCTGGAAACGATCCGGAATTTCCCGGAAGATGTAAGTTGCGCAGCCCTCTGCGGACACAATCCGGAAATCTCTGATTTGATCCCGCTGCTTGTTGAAGACAGCGGACGTCTGCCGTTTTTGAACACTGCTGATGCAGTCGTGATCGACCTCCCGGAAGGTGCATCCTGGAGCGATGCCGGGGCAGGGAACGGTTCTATGAGAACTTTCATCTCACAACCCCGCCGGCGGATTTCATGAGCAGACTTTTCCATTTTTATCCGCAGCAGACCTGGGGCTGTGTCATGTGCGGAAAATGCTGCGGCAGAGACTGGCCCGTTCCGGTGGACAAAGAGGAGCGCGCAAGAATCTCTGCTATGGATCTTCCGGAAGTCAGATTCCCCAAAAAAAAATGGTTCTCCGGAACTTTCATCTCAAAGAAAAACGGAAAATGTATCTTCTCCACTTGTGACGGAAAACGCTGTCTGATCCATGCAAAATTCGGGCTGGATGTGAAAGCTCTTGCATGCCGTCTCTATCCTCTGGACATCCACGCATGGGAAGATGGCAGTATCAGCGCATCTCTGCGCTATGATTGTCCGGCAGTCGCCAACGGAACGGATAACAATATTTCGACAGCCATCGTCAAAATAGATCAGATGGCAGATGAGATCGCCCGTTACCGGAAAGATCCTGCACCGTTTTACTCTCATGATATTCATCCGTCCCTTGACAGACTGCGGGAGATCGCCGGAGCTTATGCCGGGATTTTTAACTATTCTCCGCTCCCGCTGGCGCACCGTTTCCTTGCTGCAGCGGAATTGCTTCTGTTTCACAAACAGAAAGAAAACGCCTCTGATATTCTTGAGGCAGAAGATTTCGCCGAAGATGCAATTCAGTTGTTGGAACGGAGTTTGGAAAATCTTGCGTTTATGCTTGATCATGCAAAAGATCCTGTCCACAGCACGATGATCGCGTTCCGGTATCAGCTTGTGTCTTACCTGAGAAACGATAACGGATTGACTCTCTTCTCCCGGTTCAGCAGAATGAAAAAGCATTTGGATTTCATGCTTGGCGGAACGGAATTGGAGATCAGCGGTAAAAAATTGACCCCTCTGCTGCCGGTTCTTGCGGCGGATGACGATGCGTATGAACCGTTCCTGCGCTGGCTGAACGGTCGTTTGCAATCTCTTCATTTCTGCGGCGGAGCTGCTTTCGGACTGACCTTTGAAGAGGGAATGCAATTCCTTCTGTTGTCTTATCCGGCTGTGACGGTGATCGCTTCTGCTTTGGCGGAGGGGGAAATTCTCACGCGGAAAGATATTGCGGCTGCATTGATCCAGCTTGATTACTCCTTCTTGCGGACGAAGCTGTACCGCAACCGTAATTTGCGGAAAGGCGCAGCCGCCTTGACTTCAAGAGAGCTTTATCTTTCTCTGCTGAAAATGTGCAGTTGCGGAAAGTGAATTTTTTCAGGATTTTTTCCAGTTTGCAGATATTTGCATTTGCAAGTGTCAGATGTCTGCCTTATATTACTCTGATTTAATTATGAAGACAATTTTTAATTGAGGTGTATAATGGCAGACGATGATTCTATCGGCAGTCTTCCGACGATTCCATCCGGACAGCGGCATACGGATTCAGGTTTCAAGACCGGCGATTTGATAATGAACCGTTACGAGGTTCTTGCAGAACTCGGCAGAGGCGGTATGGGTGTCGTCTATAAATGTTTTGATAAGATCGCCGGAATTGAAGTCGCTCTGAAAGCTCTCCCGCCGGAATTGTCTCATAATACGTTCGAAATGGAAGATGTCAGAGACAATTTTCAGATGATTTCTTCTCTGGTGCATCAGAATATCGCCATCTGTAAAAATCTGGAACGGGACGATCGGACAGGCGATTATTATCTGATCATGGAGCTTTGCGAAGGGGAAGACTTGCGCCGCTGGCTTAAACGGAAACGCAAAGAGGGCAATCTCACTCTTGAAGACGTCCTTCCGATCATCAGACAAGTTTCCGCCGCTTTGGATTATGCTCACGAAATGAAAATCATACACCGTGATGTCAAACCCGGAAATATTATGATCGATCGATCCGGCAAAATCAAAGTGTTGGATTTCGGTCTGGCTGCTCAGATCCGTACTTCCATGTCCCGGGTAAGTCAAGCCTATCGCGGAACCAGCGGAACCGGTCCTTATATGGCTCCGGAACAATGGCTCGGACGTCCTCAGGGTGCTGCTGCGGATCAGTATGCTCTGGCTGTGATGACTTACGAAATGCTTGCCGGAAATCTGCCCTTCGAAAGTTCGGATATCGCCGTTTTGCAGCAAGCTGTTTTAACGCAGCAGCCTGTCGCGATCCCGGAAGTTCCGAAATTTGTTCAATCTGCCGTCAAACGTGCGATGAGCAAAGCTCCGGAGGACCGTTTTGAAAGTTGCGGAGATTTTGCCGCTGCACTGGAAGGGGGGAACGCCAGGGGATCAAAAAAAGGCGGTTCTTCCGCATGGCTTGCTATCCTGATCGTTCTTGCTCTGCTGATCGGCGGCGCAGGATATTATTACCAGCAGAAAGAAAAGGGGCAAACATCTGTCGTAGAACCGCAGAAGCCGCCCAAGCCTGAAAAAGAAGTTGAGTCTGACAAGTCCGACAAGTCTGACAAGTCCGACAAGTCTGACAAGCCCGTACCGCCAAAGCCTGAACAGCCGAAGCCTGTGCCACCAAAGCCCGTACCGCCGAAGCCTGTGTTACCGAAACCGGAGCCGCCGAAGCCTGTGTCACCGAAACCGGAGCCGCCGAAGCCTGTGTTACCGAAACCGGAGCCGCCGAAGCCTGTGTCACCGAAACCGGAGCCGCCGAAGCCCGTGTCACCGAAACCGGAGCCGCCGAAGCCTGTGTCACCGAAACCGGAGCCGCCGAAACCGGAGCCGCCGAAACCGGAGCCGCCGAAGCCCGTACCGCCGATCGATCCTGACAATAGAGAAGCTCTTGAATTGAAGCGGGATGCCGAAAAGCATCTGATTCCGACATTGAAAATTACTGCTTATGTAGACGACAGGGAAGTTTCAGCAGAAATCACGGATTTGCGCAGTAGTCCCGACCGGACAACTGACCCGTGGAAACTGAAAAAAGGTGAAACGTACGCATTCAAATTGCGCTACGAAGACAACGGAGTGGTTTATACCGGAAAAATTGATGACTTTACATGTCCAGATTATGGGCTTATCCAAAAGCCTGTGAGATTGAAAAAGTCTGAATTTAATGGAACAGTTATGCTTCGCGGCGGGGTTGAGTTGAAGCTGGTGAAACTCCCCAATGGCATATACATGGGAAAATATGAAGTAACCCAAGGTCAGTGGAATGCTTTGATGCTTAAGAATTTCCAATGGTATTATGACAATAGAAGTTTTCGTAAGCAGGAGAAAGTCGGCGAAGGCGATGATTATCCGATGTACTTTGTGAATTGGAATGATGCGAGAGAGTTTTGTGATAACCTGAACAGTCAAGGTTATGCACCCAAAGGTTGGATATTCACCTTGCCGACGGAAGAACAGTGGGAAGATGCCTGCCGGGCAGGGACAACGACAGAATATTCTTATGGAGATCATCCCGATTCATCAAAAATGAACAATAGTGACAAAGGAACTGTTAAAGTCGGCAGTCTGAGGTATGAAAATGCGTATGGTTTATCCGATATGCACGGAAATGTCTGGGAATGGTGTTTGGATCAGTGGGGTGAAGGCATCTCGAACCGCGTGATGCGCGGGGGCAGTTGGGGCAGCTACGCGCAGAACTGCCGTTCAGCGCTTCGGAGCTACTACGATCTGGCGTACCGGAGCTACGACGTCGGCTTTCGCGTCGCCCTCGTCCCAGTGGATTGAGAACGGGGTTGCCATGTGAATCAGTCCCACCGGGGCGACAGAACACAGCCCCGTTGGGGCTTGCGGCAGAGCCGATGAGACTGGCGCACCCGCCAAAGATTATCTGGGGAGCTGGGATTACTGAGAGTTCTGAGAGCACTGCATTTTTTTGCGCCTGGGTGCGCGAAGAAAAGCCCTTTCGCAAACCCTTTTCTTTGCCCGCTTTCTCCCAGTATTCCCAGTATTCCCAGTATTCCCAGAACCCGGGCAGACTAGCGTTTCCGGCTTATCTGTGAGAATCAAGCACCCGCCAAAG
>JAFTJI010000212.1 GCA_017456495.1 Lentisphaeria bacterium
GCATATCCCTTTATTTTATCTTTTTCATCTATATCAAATGATCATAGCTTACTTTTCTCTATTTAAACGCAACTCTTCTGTTTGTCAGATTAAACGCAATCAATATCTTTTTAGGGGTTGCGTTTACTTTTACAAGGCACAAAAGAACTGAGAGCAGAAAAATCTTCTGTTTTATCTCTTGACAAAACAGAAAAAATGATGTATAATTTGCTTTATGAAAAAGCAACATGTTATTCATACATGTTTAACTCCAAAAAACTATTGAAAGGGAGAAAAAATGAAACAGAAAAAGTTCACGTTGATTGAATTGCTTGTTGTGATCGCCATTATCGCGATTCTCGCAGGAATGCTGCTGCCGGCATTGAATAATGCCAGAGAAACCAGCCGTACTTCCAGCTGTGTCAACAATATAAAAGCACAGTTGAACTTTGAAACGATGTACTCCAACGATTTTGATGATTGGGTCATGCCCGCAATGTATAACAGCGGAGTTACATACCAGGGCAGAATTTATGGACTTTATTTTTCAAACGGCAATTACTCTTACGGAAATGATAAAGAAGGAATGAAAAAACTTCCGATTTTCGTATGCCCCTCTGAACCTACCCCCTGGGGATCTTATAACAATAAAGAGTTCGGTTATACCCATTACATCAGAAATGTAAAGACCGGGATCCAGTCTGATACTCCGCAGGACGGTAAACTTCCGATCAAACGGAGCTATGTTGTTTCCGCCTCAACTTTCAAGGTTCAGTTTGATTCCGGAAGGCTGGCATCCCCTGTCGCTGATTACAGAGAGTATGCTCAGGGCGGAGCCAGACACAAAGGTGGCAGTGTCATAACTCACAATACCGGGAAAAAAGAATATAAGGGTGGAACAAACAATATCGGCTGCTTTGATGGTCATGTGGAATCTGTAGCAAGACCTCATGATGTTATGGCAAATTACAACTTTGATGAGGGCTTGAGGAAATGAAGTATTTTTCTTTCTTGTCCGCATTGACGATCTCCTGTTCTATCTTTGCGGCAACGATCCCGGAGACGATTTTTCCTGTTCCGGCAAAACGTTCCATGGATCCGGATATCATTGCCAAAGCAGCCCCTTATCTGAAGCTCTCCCCTGAAAAATATGAATCACTGGTTCCGCAGGAATCCCCTGCCCCGGTTCTGACAGAAGCCTCCTCTTTCGGATCGAGCTACAACAGCACGATCTGTCCTTTCTGCGGAAAAACCGGAGCCTGGTTCAAGTACGATATCATCAATGATCCGGATCGTCTTTACTGTGCATTCACCGGAAAAGATGTGATGAGTTTCCCGGCACCTTTCTCCGAGAATCTGACAGATTACCGCGGGAAGAAATACACCCGGAAATACTTTATTACGAATCATGTCAAAAACCGGGGCAATCCGAAACTCCCGGTAAAAGTCTATCCGGAAAATTATTTTGCCCGGGAACGGATCAAAGCATTGATGGGGACATGGAGCGGCGGTGCGCTGCCGACTCTCGCAAAAGCTTATTACGCAACCGGAAACGAAGAGTATGCCAAACGCGCCATTGCCATCATGTACGGTTTCGCCAAAGCATTGCCCGGATATCCCTGGACCTCTCATTCCCGTATCGTTCCGCTGGAAAAATCCGAACTTCTGGCAAAGGCAAAAGTTCATGATTCCGGCTATCACGGCTGGCTTGGTCCTGCCCGTATCGCCGCCGCAGAATCTAACTTCCGAAACCCCATGGAGTCCGTTTATTTCAATAACTTCGCCAACGCATGGATGATGCTTGCAGATTCAAAATCATGGAACGGAAGAAAAGAGTTCATCAGAAAAAATCTCTTTGAAGAAGGAAAAATCCATTTTTACGCTTACGGTGCAAAGCAGTGTGTCGGCAACGGGATAGGCATGTACGCTCCCGGCTTGAACAGCCTGGGAATCGTCCTGAAAGATCAGTATCTCTACGATGGTTTTATCAAGATCATGGAGGATTTTCTTTACAATGAAAATTACTATGACGGGATCAGCACCGAAGGAAGCCCTGCCTATACCGGAATGGTCGGCGGGATGTGGAGCCTTTTCCGGAGTTCCGGTCTGACTGACAACAAAGAGTTCATGGCAAGAAATCCGATCATTCCGCTGATGGGAAGGACCATTGCCAGAGTTTCTCTTGTCCGTGGCGGCAATGCTCCTTACGGGGACGATCATCCGTCTCAATACTGGATCAGCAAACCGACACCGAAGACGACCGTACCCGGCGAAGAACTGGGAGGTTTCGGGATCTCCATTCTCCGCGCCGGTTCCCCGGATAAACGGATGGAACTGTTCTTCCATCATGACCGTGCGGAAGGGCACTCTCATGATGACATGCTGGGTCTTCAGCTTTTCTACCGTGGGATCCCTATGCTGGAACATTTCGGAGATACCCGTGATACAAAGGATCTCAACGCGCAGATCCCGGATGCAGAAGAGTTCAGGAAACTCAAATATCCCTACCCCATCGTAACACACGATCCCCGTCCCCGCGGATTCAATTTACAGGATATGACAACCAGTCTTACCAAAAATCTTGTCATGGTCAATGAATACTGGTCCGCAAACGGATGGTACACCACCTATCGCGGCGGAGATCCTGATCTGCGTGCGCCTTACGGGAACCTGATCGCCCGTACCGGACGCATGCCTGAAAATGTCATGCAGTTCGTGGAAGCAGACGGCATGGATTCCTTCTCCAAGAACTATCAGGGGATTTCGATTTACAAACGCGCAATCGTTGTTGTGACCCGTCCCGACGGAACACCATATGCAGTGGATTTCTTCTCGGTTTCCGGCGGACAGCGGCATCTTTTCCTGCTTCACTCCAGAGGGAAAGAAATCAGCAGTACCCTCAGCCGTGGCAAGATGTACAAGCATCTGGAAGATCTTCCGGAAGTTGAACCTGTTCCGAATCTGAAAATGAATGCTGCAAACGTCTTCTTCCCCGGAAAGGTTCTGAACAATGTGGATCTTGGCGGCAATGTCAAAGATTCCTGGAGCCATGCCTGGCTCTTCGATTATTCCGCATGGGCACCCAAAACAACGCCCCTGCCCGCAGAATTGAGAGTTGAACCGCATGTGTTCTCCGTCCACGGTCTGCTGAAAGGATATGCGCAGGCGATCCGCGCCGACGGGCATTATCCTGTTACCATCAGAGAGATCATCAACGGAAAGAAGAGAAGCTACCGGTTCCAGTTTGAAAATGCAGTCCACTATGCCGGACTCCGTGTCCAGAACCGCACCGGCATTTCCAACTGTTATATCCAATGTTACAGCAGCTATTCCGTAAAAGAAAAACCGCTGATCGCTTCCGTTGCAAAACTGACTTGTGATGATCCCGGAAACATTTACAAAAGTGCTGTGGAAATCAACTTCCCTGACGGTTCCAGAGATATCGTAATCTGGCAGCCATTTTCCGAAATGACGTCCTGGGACAGCGAACTTTTCGCAACCGATGCCCGTGCGGCACTCATCCGTGTCAACAAAAAAGGAAAGGTGAAATTTGTTTCTCTTTCCGGCGGTACAAAACTCATCTGGATGGGCAGAACTTTTATCAAAGATGGAAAAGGAACGCTTACCGCACGGATCAGCAGGATCATCGGAGATATTTCCGGAGATCACGGAAAATCCATCCTTGTTCTGAAAAATGCCTCTGACTGGCCCTCCGGAACTGCGCTGAAAGGACAGACCATCATTGCCGGTTTCAACAAAGGAAGCCGCCGTGAGGTTTATACCATCGACCGGATCGAGCAGAAAAACGGCGAAACATTTGTTTATCTGGAAAACGCTCCGTTCTTCATTGATCACCGTGGAGAAGTCACGAGCAACAGCCGGGAGTTTGGCAACCGTTTCTGGGGAACAGGCACAGGAAAAGGCGGAAACAAAACCCGTTATCTTTCCGGTTCACAGGTCGTATTCCCGGAATTGAAAAAGAGTTTCACTCTCAATCGTCCGGCGATGTACAAAGCCGCTGCCGTCACCTGGATTCTCAATGAAAAAGTCGATCTTGTCCGGGAAGGAGTCAGGCAGGGAACCCGTTTTGAAATCCATCCCGACTGGGAAAACGCTATTGTAGAAGTCATGACAATTACAAATAAGGAACTTTGAACATGAACAAAATCGTTTCAACCATCGCAGCAGTTGCAGTCTGCGCTGCAGTTTCAGCAGAAATCGTAAAAAATCCCGATCCCAACACGTTGTGGATCGAAAACGGAAAAAATATCAAACTTGGTCCCACGCCCCGTAAATGCTGGGGGATCAAAGGGAATATCAAATCCTCTTCCGCGGAAAACGGGTTCAAACTCGGTCCTGCCGGAACACTTGGAACCTATGTTTCTGTTTCCAAACAGTACCCCTGGTATTGCTTCAAAGTCGTGAGTGTGGAACGTGCAGGCAGCGGTTATCATGCTCTGAGTACAAACTTGAACCTCGATATCGGGATCTTTTCCGTTGTCAGCAAAATCCCGAAAGGGATCTATTGTATTTCTCTTGAGGGAGCAAAAAAACTGAAAGAAAAACCCTTCGATAACTATATGCGTTTTGATATTCACAGTGCAAATATCACTTTTGAATATCTCGGTATGTTCAAAGAACCTCCCTGTAAAATCTCTTTCGGCAGTGCCGTCATCAAAAAAGGAAGCAATGCGACCATCACCATCACAACAAAAGAACCGGCAGAAATGGTTCAGCTGAAATTCTATAAATCCTACACTATGCCTGCAATCAATGTGATTCCCGGAGTAAAACGCTATCTGGCAAAACCTGTTGACGGCAAAGGCAACAAAGAGTGGACCTTCAGCTTTCCATATAACGGGTTCAAAGGCGTCGACGGAAAGATCGGTTCTATCGTGATCGAAGCTGTTGTAGAAACAAAAGACGAAGTTCAGAGCTATATTTTCTTCAACCAGATCCCTTTTGAACAGTAATCGTTCATGATCATGATATACTCAAGAGAATTTCCTTTACCGGAACAGCCGCAAGGCGCAATGCTGGGGAATGGTCTGCTGGGGGCTCATCTCTGGGGCTCCGGCAGAACCTTGAACATGAGTATCGGCTGCGCGTCCCTCTGGGATCATCGCGGCGGACTCCCCTGGACCCCGGATCAGAATTTCAAATTTATCCGGGAATCCGTAGAAAAAGGGGATATCGACAGGATCAAGGAAGTTTTCTCTTCCAAAATCCAGGATGGAAATATTGCCCGTCCGACACTGATCCCATGCGGGCGGGTCGTGATCCATCTGCCGGAACAAACAGAACTGCTGCGGTATGAGATCGAACTGGAAAAAGGTTTGACCAACATCATCTATCACGAAAACGGGTTGGAAAAGAAACTGGTGTTCTGCGCAGACATGAGTACAGAACACGGTTTTGCATGTCATGGTTTGAACGATGCGATGACTTTGGAACTTGTACCGTCTTATGTTCTTTATCAGAAAGATCTCGGCGGAAAACCGGGCTCTCTTGCTGCCCGCGGATATGAACCGCCTGAAGAAGTGAAAGAGGATTCAGTTCTGGCATTTCTTCAGCAAATGCCCGTTGATCCTTCATTTTCTCTCTTGCTGAAACGAAATGGAAAAGAATTTTCTCTTGATTTCTGCCGTGGAGCGGAAACGGTGCAGGAACTTTGCAGAAAAACGCTGCCGGATTTTTCTGCTTTACAAAACGCTTCTGAAACATGGTGGAAAGAGTTTTTCCAGAAAATACCGGCTATCGAAGCCGGAGAAAAGGATCTGGAAGAGACCTATTGGAGCGGGATGTACAAGTACGGGATCATGACGAATCCGGCAGGAGTCACGCCGGGGCTTCAGGGACCGTGGATCGAAGATCACATGCTGCCGCCGTGGCAGGGCGATTATCACTTCAATATCAATGTCCAGATGTGCAACTCTCCAGGATATAAAGCCGGATTGTTTGAGCATCTCATGCCCCTCTTCCGCATGGTGCTTTCATGGAAAGAATCTTTGCGCTACAATGCAAAATGTTTTGTCGGGATCGACAATGGCTATATGCTGCCCCACGCGACCGATGACCGGGGAACGTGCATGGGAGGTTTCTGGACCGGAAGCATTGATCATGCCTGTACCGCATGGATCGCTATGATGATGTATGATTACTGCGATTATTCCGGGGACTTTGAGTTTCTGAAAGATGAAGTTTTCGACTTTATGCAGGGCGTGATGAATGTCTTTGAAAAAATGCTTGATGAAGAGCAAGACGGAACCTTATCCCTGCCCGTCAGTATTTCTCCGGAATATCGCGGAACAGCCCTGGATGCCTGCGGAAAGAATTCCAGTTTCCAGCTTGCAGCGATCCATAATCTTGCCCGGAATCTTTTAAAAACGGCGAAATATCTGAACGCTGAACCGGATCCGTTCTGGCTGAAAGTGGAAGAAAAACTGCCTGTCTGTTCTCTTTTCGGAGATGGAGACAAACAGGAAATCGCTCTGTGGGATGGACTCCCGTTGGAAGAAAGTCACCGTCATCACTCCCATCTCGGAGGAATCTGCCCGTTCAACACCATTGATCCGACTGATCCGGCATGGGAGAAGATCATCTTCAATTCCAATCGCCGCTGGACCGGAAAAGGGATGGGAGAATGGACTGGCTGGGGGATCACATGGGCTTCGCAGCTGCGGAGCCGTCTGGGAAATGCCGAAGCTGCAGTTCTGATGCTGGATCTCTGGAAAAAATGTTTCACCAACAAAGGCGGAGGTTCTCTTCATGATGCTTTATTCTGGGGCTTCACGGAATTTGCGTTCTGCAATATTGTGATGCAGATGGATGCAACCATGGGAGCTGTAACGGCAATTCAGGATCTTTATGCTCACGATATCAACGGCGTTCTTCATTTCTTCCGTGGGATCCCGAAAGAGTGGAAACGGAGTTCGTTCAGCAAGCTTCACCTGCCCGGCGGAGTCATTGCCGGCGGGGAATATTGCAAAGGAAAAACGATTGAATTAACGCTGAAAGCAGCCAGAGATACTGTCATCCGATGCAAACTGCCGGATATACCGGAAATTTATGAAATCAAGCTCAAAAAAGATGAGATAAAGGTCATAAAACCTTAACATTAACAGGTGAATCATGGCACAGAAAGACGCCAATCTGATAGATGAAAGCCAGGTCAAAGAGGCTTCCGGAAAACCATTTCTCCGCTTGTACGGAGAGTGTCTTGAAACCAAAATTCCGGCAACGGAAGAAGATTTGAACCTGCTGCCGGAAAATAATGACGGAGTGTACCTTTTCGGTGTCAGCAGGGAGTTCCCTCTTGATGGAAAAAAGATGCTGCCGAAAGCTCTTGCAGAAGGGAAGATCGGCTCGCCGGAATGTTTGGAACTTCATGCTCAACCGGGAGAATATCTTGTTTTTCAGATCGTTGTCTGGAGCAAAAAGAAAAGATTTCTGGCAAATACAGCGATTCAGAACAGTAAAGCTGCAAGTATTGAATCAAGTGAGTGTTTTCTGAACAGCGGCATTGATTTTGAAGGAAAAATCTTCCGCAAGCCGGTCCCGATCATACCGGAAGAAACAAAAATCCTGTGGTGCGCCGTCCAGATAAAAAAAGAGTTCAGCGGAACCGATACGATGACGTTTCAACTGATAGAAAACGGAGGTTCCGGGAAATGGGAACTTCCGATCACGCTGCACGTTTCCGGAGAAGTTCTTGAGGATGGCGGAATCTCTGATGATTTCCGGATGGCACGGCTCAAATGGCTGAATTCATTCATCGGATTGGAACATCTTTACAGCGAAAACAATTATCAGGAAGCTGTACCGGAACCGTGGCAGCCGCTCCGTCGGGAGGGAAACACGGTCTATCTTCCGGGGCATGCGGTCATAATCGGAGATGATGGTCTTCCGGAACAGATCCGTTCCGGCTATTGCGGCTTGAACAGTCAAATCGCGAACTGCGAAAAAGAGTTGTTTGACGGGGGGATCAAACTCAGCTGCGGCGGGATAACTGCCCCAAAAGGCGCGCTGAGATTTTTCGATGAAACACCTGCAGAAATTTCCTGGTCCGCAGAAGTTTCTGAAGAGAAGAACAGTATTCTTGTTTCCATCTGCGGAACCATTTACTTCAACGGAAAAATCAATCTTTACATCACGACCCGCAGCAAAGACGAATCAGAAGCAGAAGTCAAAGTGGAAATCCCCTTTGCTGATGCGCCTTATATGCTTGGACTTGGCGTAAAACGTCCCTGTACCCCGCCGGAAGAACTGGATTGGCACTGGAATCCAGCCAAGTGGGAAGATTCTTTCTGGGCGGGAAATATCAATAACGGCTGCATTGTAAGACTGAAAGATCACAGCAATTATGAACCGCTGCTGAATTGTTATTATGAATGGTCCCCGCTGCAGCCGCCGGAGTGCTGGAACACGGAAGGACAGGGCGGAATCAAACTGAAACGGAACGGGAAAAAGGTGAATTTCATCTGCTATTCCGGTTCTACGGCATTTCAAAAGAAAAAACAGTTGGCAGAGATACCGCCCTACCCCAATCCGGTTCTTTATAAAACGATCCGTTACGGCATTGAATTACGGCTCACTCCATTCCATCCGGTTGATCACAAGCAACATTGGAACACCAGATTTTTCCATCCGCACATGCACTCTTTTGAACTTGGCGAAAAGGATTGTTTTACTGAGCCGGATTTTGCTGCGCTGCGTAAAAAAGGTGTGAACTGCATCAATATCCATCATGCCATTGCACTGAATCCCATCATCAATTATCCGTTTACAGAAAAATCACTGCCCATGCTTCAGGCATTCGTGAAACGGGCTCATGAAGAGGGTTTCAAGGTGCTGATTTATTATACCAGCCGTGAATTGACCGTTCATGCGCCGGAATTTAAAGCATTGTATTCGCTGGAAGGCGAAGTATTTTTCCCGTGGCAGGACAATGGAAAATGGCCCGTAACCACCCCGGCTGAGGGCCCTGATCCGTGGTTCAAACAGCATTTGGATCACGGTTTTCTTCCGGCATGGACGGAAGTCATCAAGAGCGGGCCCCTGTACGGCACGCCGGACAGATCGCTCATTACAAGCAACTGCAGCCGTCTGGAAAACTTTTATCTGGAAGGTTTGCGTTTTCTGCTGGAACGGTGCCCGATCGACGGTTTATATCTTGATGATTGCAATCTTTCAGAGACCGGCATGGTGCGGTTGCGGAGGATTTTCCGGAAATACCGCGGTGCTGATCCCATCCTTGATTTTCACGCTTGGGAAAGCTTCAACAGTGCCTACAGTGTTCCTTTGCGCGATATGAAACGGTTCCCGTATCTGACCCGTCTCTGGCTGGGCGAAGGGGTCAAATATGATCTGGAATCTTACGAAAACTGGCTGATCCGTCTTTCCGGTCTCCCCTTCGGACTGACTTCGGAAATGCTCGGGAAAGGCAATCCTTATCTCGGTTTGCTCTTCGGCATGACGAACCGTTACGGCTGGGGCGGAGACCCCTGCGAACTCTGGAAAATATTTGACCGGTTCGGCATCAAAGATGCTGATATGCAGCTGGATGCACAATCAGACAGCTCATTCGGAACAGATTCTCCTGAAGTTCATGTCACGCTCTGGAAAAAGCCGGATGGCTCTGTTATGGCAGCTGTCGGATCATGGTCTGAGAAAACAGAAACGGTTCATTTGAAACTCCCGGAAGAACTCCGGAACAGAAGATTTATTCAGCCGGAAATAGCTGATTTTCAGAAACCTGCTGAATATTCTGCTGGAGATCCGATCACGATTGAACCGAAAAAAGGTGTTCTTCTCTTTTTGATTTGAACTTGAAAAATCATTTTACCTGTGGTATATTTTTGTAAGATATTTTCAAAGGAGACAGAAAAAAATGATTGAAAAGATCGAATATAAAAGCAAGTTTGACGGATCTCTTCAGCCCGCAATGTGTCAGCCTGCACAGGGAACAGAACCCCGTCCGCTGATGGTTGCGCTGCACACCTGGAGTTTCACTTTCGAAGCAAATTGCGATGTTTATTCCCAAGTGGCAGAGCAATATAACTGGCACATGATCTTCCCTCATTTCCGGGGACCCAACTGGACACCGGAAGCTTGCGGCTCGGATCTGGTTGTTTCCGATCTGGAAGATGCTGTGGCTTATATGAAAGCAAACTATCAGGTCGATCCGTCAAAGATCTATCTGGTCGGAGGTTCCGGCGGCGGGCATTGTTCCCTGCTTATGGCAGCCCGGAGACCGGATCTCTGGACAGCTGTTTCTGCATGGTGCCCGATTTCCGATATCGCGCTCTGGCACAAACAGTGTTTGAATCATGTAAAGGTCTATGCAGGACATATCGAAAAGGCATGCGGCGGAAGTCCGGCAGAATCAGCTTCTGCACTCCGCGAAGCACAGCTGCGCTCTCCTCTCACATGGCTCCCCAACGCCATTGATAATGTGACGGTCGATATCAATACCGGGATCCATGACGGTCATACCGGAAGTGTTCCCATCGGTCAGGCGATCCGCGCATTCAACATCCTTGCAGATGAAAAAGACCGGATCTCTGAAGAAGATATTGCCTACATGGAAGCCAACGAAAAAGTTCCGGAACACCTTGCGGCAAAGGACGGAGATCCAGCTTTCGGACCGCATACTGTTTATTTCCGCAGACAGTCAAAGCGTGCAAGGCTGACCCTGTTTGAAGGCGGTCATGATATCTTGCCGGTGGTCTCTGCAGAGTGGCTTGCCCGTCAAACCAAAGGAAAACCTGCCGACTGGTCAACCGGAAAAGCCGTTGACAGCACTTCAGCGGAACTTTCCAAATAAAGAACGATTCAACCTGGGCAGAATATTGATGGATAACGAATATCAGTGGTTCAATATTGAACAGATCGGAGTGGAAGGACGAGGCTGGAGTGACCGGGAATCCCTCTATGACCGTCTTCCGCTGCATGCGAAAGAAAAAATTTGCAGTTTCAACGAGTCTCTGTGGGGCTTAAGTCACTCATCCACAGGAATGTGCATCACGTTTTGGACAGACTCCACGGAAATCAGAATCAGGCGGGATTTCGCCTATCCTCAGCTGAATGAATATAACTTCAACAGCTGCGCTTTTTCCGGCTTTGACCTTTATGGAGAAACCTCTGCCGGGACCTGGAGATGGATCGGCACAACTCCGCACAAATTCTCAGAAGCAAGTGAATACCCGCTGGCAGTTAATATGATGCCCGGTTATAGAAAATACCGGATCTATCTTCCTCTGCGGAACCAATTGCTGAAAGCTGAGATCGGTCTCTTGAAAGGATCCCGTTTCAAGGCGGAACAGCCGCGTCCGCTCAAAGAGAGCATTGTATTTTACGGAACTTCTATCGTTCACGGTGCTTATGTTACCCATGCGGGGCTCTCTCATCCGTCCAGACTTGGAAGAGCTCTGAACAGACCTGTTATCAACCTGGGCTTTTCCGGCATGGCGAAAATGGAAACCGCTATGGCTGAAATCCTTGGGGAATTGGATTGTTCACTTTATGTGATCGATGCCCTGCCGAATATGAATCCAGAACTCGTCAGAAAAAATGCAAAACTGTTCCTGCAAACGCTGAGAGAAGCCAGACCGGAAACTCCGATCCTGCTCGTGGAAGAACCAAACCGGACCAATGACTGGGTCTACCCTGAACTCAGAAAACATACACAGAAAAACAGAACTGAACTGCGGAAAGTCTATCGTCAGCTGCAGGCTGAAGGAATGAAAAACCTCTTTTATCTGCGCGGAGTCGGCTTGACCGGTACGGACGGGGAAAATTCCATTGACGGAACGCACCCTTGCGATGGCGGTGTAGAAAGGATCTACCGTAAGCAGCTGCCCGTTCTCCGGCAGATCCTGAACAAAAACTGAGGTATCATCCCCAATACAGGCTGTTGTTACAGCTCACAGAGGCAATTTCAAAGTCCAATAAAATTTGAAGTTGCCTCAATATTCATAAAATTTGAACTCGTCGCTCCGTTTTCCTTCGGTCACAGAACCATCCGGTGCAATGGTGAAGGAATCAAATTCCTTGCAGAACCTGTCATAACTCTTGACAGAGATTCCCTCCGGCTTGACTTCAACAAACATGGAAGTGAATGTCATGCTGTCCGGAAGTTTTGCATTGGGTCCGCCGGTGACAACTACGGGGAAATGATACCGTTCTCCGACTTTCGGATGAGGCTCTATAAAGTCCGCAACATCAACCATGGAATAGCAGCTGTTTGTCATGGGAATACTGCGGAACGGACGGTGGATGTGACCGCCAAGCCAAAGATGGATCCTGACTTTCGGTTCTGCGCCGCTGAAGACAGGATCAATAACCTGTCTGACATGGGACGGCATATATTCCTGCGGATCGCCGACCGGCACTCCGTGAGCAAGAACGATTCTGTATTTTGCATCTTTACAGATGGGCAGCTCAACCGCTTTTTTCAGCCATTTTGCTTCTGCTGCGATATATGGCTCAAAATCATGGAACTGACGGGTTGACGGCGGTTTGATCCAGCCGTAATCGTCACAGAAGTCAAGAACAATAAAACAGGTATCGCCCCAGCGGAACATGTAATAACCCTCCCTGCCCTCGCATGGCGGCGTGAAGTAATCAAAGTAGTGATTGGACTCCTTGCCGTAGATTTCGTGGTTTCCGCGAACCATCACAAGGGGGAGTTTATTATCGGTATATTTCCGGTAAGGCTCGATAAATTCATCCATGATAGACTGATTGAAATTGCTTGTCCAGAGCATATCCCCGGCAAAGGCGAAGAAATCGGGATTGAACGGTTTGTTTTCCCCCAGCATACGTTCCAGATATTCCATCCGGTGCGGAACGTTCTGCAAATCGGCTGTCAAAAGGAAAGAGTACGCTTTATCGCCCTGCGGAGCGGTCCGGAACGTTTCGATCCGCTCCGGAATGATCTCTTCCAGCTCCTTGCAATCATCAATGAGAATTGCGCGATACTCATAATCACAATCCGGTTTGAGATCTTCCAGACGGATATGGTGCATCGGTCTGTCATGGCGCATCTGCCCGCCGAGATTATCGTTGATACGTGTCCATTCGGCACAGCCTTTTTCGCGATATTCCACAGCTGCCGGAGAGTTTCTTGTTCCGGCAAAGATCACGGAAACTGCATTTTCGCTGCTGTCCGGGAACGAAACGAACGGACCATACTTCATGGAAAGGGGCTTCATATCGTCCATGATCTTGAGCATCAGAAGCATACTGTTCGGGTCGCCCCTTAATTCAAAAACAACCTGATTCCGTCCGGGCAGATAATCCAGTTCCGCGATATGGTTATTGAACTGCATGGGATACTCATTGTTCCCGATTTGCCAGCCGTAAATTCTCAATTTTCCATTGAACCGGAAGTTCCATCCGCTTGCAACAGCAAACCCGATAAAGATTTCCCCGGAGCTTTCCGGATAGAAATTCCCGACATAAAGGATCTTCTGCTGTCTGTCAGCTTTTCCGAGAATATTTACCTGAAAATCTTCCTGGAACTTGAAATTTTCGCCAACCACGACTGTGCCGTCGTCCAGAGTGATCCGGTCCCCCACAAATTCGCCGTCCTGCAATTCAAAATCTGCAGGGACAACATAATATTTCCAATACCAGGTAAGAGTGCTTTTCAAAAAGTTCATGATATACCGCCTTTTGCTTTTGTTTTTTGAAGTAATATAACATTTCAAAAGGAATTTTCAATCAAAAAAGCACCCGATATTCTGCTGTACTGAAAAAAACAGAGGCAGAACAGCAGTTATTTTCCGTTGGTATCGTGTCCATTCCGGATCAGAAGCCGTTCCAGAACTTCAAAAAGCGCATCTGCAAACAACTTGTGTCCAGCCGGACTGAGATGGATCCCGTCTCCGCAAATATACCGGGTAGGATCTTTTGACATCAGCTTTGCCAGGTCAATGACCGGATAATCATTCACCATATAAAACGCCCGGGCTTTCTCCCGTTCCGGTTCCAC
The DNA here is from genome assembly GCA_017456495.1 of Lentisphaeria bacterium. Lineage (GTDB taxonomy): Bacteria > Verrucomicrobiota > Lentisphaeria > Victivallales > UBA1829 > SIG79. The sequence goes on from JAFTJI010000212.1 coordinate 13,976, forward strand.
CATCTCATTCAAACCGCCAAACTTTTTGATCGGTTCCGCATAAGCCGGATGAGTTGCGACCCAGTGTCTTTCATTAATGATCGGATTCAAAACCACACCCACGCGCTGGCATGATTCCGGCAAACGGCTCTGGAAATCAATCATCAGCCGATCCAGTTCACCTTCAGCCAGAATACGCTCAGGCTGAGTCAGATCGTTATTGTTCGCTCCGAACATCACAACACAATAATCCGGCGAATATTTCAATACGGAATCATCAAAAATCCTCATCAATTCTCTGGTTGACCATCCGCCGACAGCACCATTGACAATGGAAAAACAGACTTCCGGAAACCGTTCTGAAAGTTTCTGCTGCAGGATCATATAATACCGTTCAGAAACATTATCAACTCCGATCCGTCCTTCCATAATAGACGATCCGAACAAAGAAATCACAATATTTCTCATTCCCCAAGCCATTTTTTTACTCCTTTTAATAAAGTATATTATAATATACTCTATCTGCTGATTTTGTCAAGTTATGCTCATTGAAAACGGTTACAGTAAAACCGGATAATCAAATACCGGCAGAATTTTTCAATCTTCGGCAAAAAAAATGGGGAGAGAAAAGTGAAATTTCTCTCCCCAAAGATGAACTTGAGATTTGTAATTATCCGTAAATCTCATCAATGATCGCAGGATCACGCCCGATCATTTCCAGATAGCGGGCAAGAAGCCGTCTGGAAGCCCCCCATTCGGAGTTGGGGCTGATACAGGAGAAGTAATCATAGGTGATCGCCTTTTTCACAAAAGGAGATGCCATTTGAAGTTTCATGTAAAGAGAGCGGTAGTCGATCTGCCGGTACACGCCGGAAGGTTCTCCGTGACCGGGGAACGGTCTCTGGAAGGTTTCAATATTTGTCCAGTGTTCGATTCCGCATTCAGTGAAAAGTTTATTCACTTTGCTGTACCATTCCGTCAAACCGTTATCCTGAATCACACCGAGTTCACAGGCAGGGACGGAAACAGTATCCTGCGGAGCACAGTAATCCAGCTTTCCGGCAACCTTTTCATAGAAATATCTGCCGTAAATATCAACCCACTGATCCGGGGTGTAACGCTGGCTCATATTGCCGGTAAGAGCTATCAAACTGGGAGACATAAAGGTTTTCTTTTCCGGATAATTTGCCTTCATAAAATCCAGCACTTCTGCGCAGATATCAAAGAAGTTGAAGTGCCACGGAAGAGCTTCCAGAGAAACATACAAACCTTTGAAACAGGGATGATCCGCATATTTTGCAACGGTACGATCATAGTAACGCTTCGTATCGTCGATCTCTTTCTTCCAGTCGCCCATGTGAAGATTTGTGATACTCTCAGGTCCGCCGAGATACAGGGTCATGCCGTATTTGTCAGCAAGACGGAACACCATATCCAGCAGGCAGGCATCTTCTTTCCATGTTGTGGAACGGGGATCTTCGGCAGAAAGTTTCTGTCCGCCCTGTTCAAATTCTGTACGGATCACGAACAGATGATCCATTCCGATGGCTTTCAGAAACTGGAAATCTTTTTCCCAATCTTTCAAACCGTTGTTTGTGATCCCGGTGTCCGGGATCAACATGTTGATAAATGAGCCTGTAAGAGGCACGAGTTTCTGGTTCTCTAACATAATTACTTTCCTTTGATATAGAGTAAACGGATATCGCTTCTGGGAACATTGAGTTTCAATGTTTTTCCGGGTTTGAATTTTTCTCCGTTACGGAGATCTTTGATCGCACTCACACTCTTGAACGGAAGAGGAACGGTGACTTTCATATCGGGTCTTCTGTAGTTTCCGACAAGAAGAAGCATTTCGTTGCCCTTGCGGATCGCAGAAGTATAGACGCCATCGACTTTGATCTCAACAAGTTCGCCGTCCATGACAAGATTTTCATAAGGTGCGATCATACGCAGAGCTTTCGCCATTGCGGCATACTCCATCGCATTGTCAAAATCCCAGTAAGCATAGTAGGTGAATCCCCCTGCCCCGTTGAGAAGTGTTTCAAGAGCAATATACTCAATGAATTGCGGTCTGATTTCCCCGTAAGTTCCGGCGGTCAGCCACGGAATGATATTCCGGTTCTTCATGAGTTTATGGATCTGACGTACACGTTCGTGAACCATCCAGGGACGTTCCCCGACATACAGGCTGGGCTGGGATATGGCAATGCTGCGGGGATACATCTGATCCCAATCCATGACAGGCTGGGAACGGTCAATGGCACCGGGTCCTCTGCCGTAAAGCCCGATGGGAGGGCACTTGATCCCGACATTTTCAGCACCGCGGCTGACTGCAGCATGGAAATCTGCCATCTTCTTTGCAACGACCTTCTTGGTGAACGCATCCATGGAAGTCATTCCGGCGGCTTTCATTGCAGCAAGACAGCGGGAGCAGCGTTGGGCTGTCACATGAGAACTGTAAAATGCTTCGATATCAAAGAAGACATAATCCGGTTTGGATTTTTCCACACAAGCCTGGATCCGCTTGCACTCTTTATCGTGGAACACACCGAGATAGGAGGGACAAACCGCAACGATCTTATTATCAAGACAGTTCATTTCATGTCCTTTTTTGCCTTTTCCGGGCATTGCATGAATGGGGGAATCAGTCATGATAACTTTCATTCCGCGACGGCGGGCTTCATCGAAAAATGCGATCCGCTGGTCACGGTCCTGAGCAGCAAAGTAGCGGGGGAAACCGTTGACAGCATTGAAGCCGAGTGTCTGCCATGCAGTGAAAAATTCCGGATAGCTGCGGGCATCATTATCGCCCATCCATGCAAGACTGACATGGATCCGTTTCAACTGCGGCACAGGGTCGATTTTGATTGCACGGAACGGAAATTCCAGCGTGATGGGTTCTACACCGTTGCTGTAAGAGGTGAAATAAGCCTTCTTTCCGGCAGGAATATCTTTTGTAACCTTGAAGAACAACGCATTGAGCATGGTTCCGCTCCACGGACGGGGAGAGACTTTCATGGTCAGTTTCACGCGTCTGTCGCCTTTTTTGTCGGTATATTTTTCCTCTTTTTGTGCTTTCGGGGAAACTGCAACCACACCTTCCGGCAAGTCGAGTTCAAGCATCATGGGAGCTTTTTTCTGAGCAGGAAGACGCATGTCATTGTAGGTGAAGAATGCGGGGGTGATGATATTCCGGGCAAGCACAAATTCATCCGGTTTCGGACGGATCAGCAAACCTTTGGTATAGAAAGGCATAGCGGGAGTTTGATAAACAGCGTTGAAACCGGCTTTTTTCGGATTTCCTTCCATAACTGCCAGTTCGTCAGTGAACAGACCGCCGGCTGCGGAAGCAATGGTAAACGCAATATAACGGGCTTCTGCATTCACCTGAAATTCAAAGGGATAAACAATAGCTTTCCCCCGTTCCGGAATATAAAAACTGTTCTTGAAGTCACTGAGAGCCTGATCGGACTCTGCCAGTTTCTGCATGAAAGCGGCACGGTAATAGTTCTTGCCGTCTTTGGAAACGAAAATTTCAAACCGTTTCGGGAATCCGAGAGTTTTCTGAACTTCGCCGCCCAGACAGCGGATCACGAAGCGGTCGACATTTTTGATTTCGCCGAGGTCGATCTGGAAATTCACGCCGCCATCGGAAACGCCGCCGAACCAGCCGACAGTGGATTTATGGAACCAGATCAAAGACTTTTTATCTTTGGTGATCTTACCGTCTGTAAGATCAAAAGGATCGCTTTCACTGTTGGTCAAACGGTAATTGGTCGGAATGGAAAAGGTGACTTTTTTTCCTTTGGAAAGAATATTTCCCGTTGTCCGTTTTGTCCATAACTTGTTGTAATACTCAGAATTTTCAGCTTCACCGCGTTTGACGGTTGTATCCTGAGCAAATGCAAACGCTCCCAGAATAAGAGCGCAACTAACTAATTTCAGTTTCATATCTCAAAGCCTTTCTTTTTTTATTTTCAATAAGGATCATAACCTCTGGCAACATCCCAGGCTTCTCTGTTGGGGTAAACAAGGAATTTTGTCTGGTCATTTCCAACATTCCAAGGCATATAGGAAGGATGACTCATCCAAATCCAGGACTGATCATCTGCAGCAACATGACCGTCAACATACAGAGTATTTGTTCTGCGGGAATGACGGAACGTAATGGAGTCATGATGCGCCACATAGTTTCCGAGATGCCTTGCAGGAGCCGTTCCGCCCGGAATATTACAGGTCTGCGTTTTGTTTGAAGAATACCATGTTTCTGTAACGATCAAATGGGAAGAGGGCTGTCTGACACTGCTGGCTTTTACCGGACCGAGTTTGCTTGTCCACTGCCGTTTCGTATAATTTTCCCGTCCGACAAAGTCACGGTTGATACCATACGAGATATATGCTTTCCATGAAGTGTGTACAGCTTTCTGAGTCGGGCAGATGAAAACACCGCTCTTGTAAAAATCATAGTTGTTTTCTTTTTTTCCCATGAATGGAAGAATAACATCACTCCAGATCACGCCATTATTCAAATTGGAATCTGTTTCGGATGTCGGATAAAAATCATCATAGGATGAGAGGTACATGCTCATTGCACTTCCGATTTGTTTGACATTTCCCTGACAGCTTGAAGATCTGCCTTTTTCTCTTGCATTATTCAATGCGGGCAACAGCATACCGGCAAGAATTGCAATGATCGCAATTACAACCAGCAGCTCGATCAGTGTAAATGGTTTGTTTTTGTTCATTGTTGAACTCCTCAGTATTAAAGTTTTTGTTATCTTAAAACAAGCTCGCCCTGATAAAATTTTTCGCCGGGAATAAAATCATCTGCCAGCAACGCTTCGACGGCATCCTGTCCCATTTTCTTCCGGGGATAATGGATGGACGGAATCGGCGGGCTCAACCGGGAACAATCGCTGCGGTCATCACAGAATAAAATTCTGATGTCTTCAGGTAAATCCAGATTTTTTGCCAGAGAATCCCGGTAACGGAATTTCCAGTTGGAAGGACATTCTATCACGAGAGAATCAAAAGGATCTTTGTCGTAGGCACTCCGGATCGTTTCAATATCCAGCTCCTGCGCATTCTTTTTTTGTAAACGGATAATATTGGAATATCGGTTTTTATGTTTCTTCAACACATTGTTATAGCCAACGACCAGCGGTTCATCAGGTTCATCCGGATATTTGGTGGCAATTGCAATCTTCCGGAATCCCTCTTTTATCAAATGCTGCACCAGCTGCATAGAACCGTCAACAGTCATATAAGTGAACAATGCCCAGTCTTTTGCAACGTTGTTATATGCCTGCCGCCAGAAAACTTCCGCTGAGATCATGGCAATCCGGCATCCCCGGCGGGAGAGTTCAGTCAACACCGGAAGGAACCATGCAGAATATGCCAGCACCCGGCTTCCGGCACCTAAATCTTTCAGCCATGCCCATTCGATATCATAAGGATCATTTGTCCGGGAGATCGGCAGAACCTTCACTTTGAAATCATGTTGACATGCCGTCTGCAAAACTGCATTGGAAATTTCAACATATTCCGCAATCAGGTCAATGGGTTTGTCCAGAAAATCCGGACACGGCAGCAGCAATGTAACAGTAGAATCATCAACAGCTTGATATTCCGGTTGCTTTGCAGAACGCAAATTACGGGCACTCTGATTCGGCTGATAATTATATTTCGCAAGAGCCGCCTTGATTTTCGCAGTAAGTTCCGGAGAAACCTGCCCCTGTGTTTTCCCGTTCAGAACACGGGAAATCGTCATCTTGCTGACTCCGATCTCTTCTGCTATTTCTTTTAATGTTACTGCCATGATATACCGCACCTTTCCCGTTAACGTTATTATACCGTTACAATGCAGTTTTGTCAAGAGGGGTAACAGAAAAATTTCAGAAAAAAGAACAACAATCCGGCGGCAGGTATTTTTCGGAATTTACTTCAGATTTCCCATGTACCGGAATCCGCGCGGCACTCCCGGCCCGAGTTTGCTCCAGCTCACAAAACGTTTGCATTGTGTCCGCAGGATTTTACGGTAGACGATTGCAAGAACGATCGTAGCGACAAGTGCAACCAATCCCCATGAAATCGGATAGGAGTAGAGCAGACACTCCATGGTTTTGTATTTCGGGAAGATGCACAGCACCCAGAAAATACGGAACCCGCAAGCCCCGGAAAGACAGATGATCGTAGAAACAACAGACTCTCCCAAACCGCGCAAACAGCCGGTTGCAGCATCCATAAAGCCGCAGATAAAATAGGTCGTGAACATGATCTTCATCCGCAAAATCCCCCACTCAATCACTCTGGGATCCGGGTTGTAAAGGGAAAGGAAGAAATCTCCGGAAAGATAAAATGCCCAACCGATAATAGCGGTGGTAACTGCTCCGCCGAGATAGCACAAATAACTGCTCCGCAAAATCCGTTTGTAGTGCTGACCGCCCAGATTCTGCGCAACAAAAGAGATCGCCGTATAGTGGAACGCATTGGCTCCGACATAAGCAATTCCTTCCAGACCGAGCGCGGCAGTCATCCCAGCCATGGCTAAATCGCCGAAAGAGTTGATGGAAGACTGGATCAGCATGTTGGACAATGAAAAACAGGAGCCTTGTATCCCCGCAGGAATCCCGATCCAGAGCATCTCTTTTATGATCCCGGGATTGATTTTCAACTTTTTGAGGTTCAACCTGATCTCTCCTTCATTTTTGCAAAGCGCATGAAGGATCAGACCGGCGGCAATGATATGGGAAGCTGCAGTTGCAATCGCCACGCCTTCCACATCCATCTTGAAAAATATCACAAGGATCAGGTTCAAAATCACATTGATCACTCCGGCAGACACAAGAAAAATAAACGGACGCCGGGTATCTCCGACCGCCCGTAAAATCGAACAGCCGAAGTTATAGATCATAATAAAAGGAATGACACTGAAACAGATCCAGATATAAGTACAGGACATGGGCAGAATATTTTCAGGGGTCCCCATCCATATCAGCAGAGGCTTCGCCGATAACAGCGCAACGGCTGTCAATACGAGCCCGCCGAAAAATGCAAACGCCATGGCAGTATGAACGGTCTTCTGTATATTTTCCGGATCTTTTGCCCCGAAAAACCGGGCAGCAAGCACATTGCTTCCTACAGAAATACCGATAAACACATTGATAAAAAGACTGTTCATACTTCCGGTACAGCCGATCGCAGCCATTGCTTCATGAGTGGAAAATTGTCCAATCACAATCAAGTCAGCCGCATGAAACAAAAGCTGAAGCATATTGGTAAACATCAACGGTAAAGCAAACAATATGACCTTCCCAAGCAAAGGTCCATGACACATATCAATCTGAAATTTATCTTTTGCCATATTCAACTTCCCTTAAAACTCAATACTGAATATCCGGCAGAACAGGATCATAGCGCGGATGATCCACATTCGCAATACGCATACCGCCAGTCCGGTAAATCCCGGCAGGAGAATCACATTCCATCTTTAAAACTGGCGCAAGCCGTCCGGAAAGTGCTTCCGGGATCTCTACTGTCAGCTTGCTGCCGGTCTGGACAAACTTCAATTCACCTACTCCATAAGCAGTGATCCGCTGAACCTTTCCGATAAATCCGGCAATGGTCAGATTCTTCCGGGGATACATCAGGACATAATAGAGATTGTTTCCGGAAGCGGTAAATCTTCCATGAGGATCCCAGTCGCCCCGTTCGCCGGGAGTCGGAATCGTGGGGGAAAGAATCAGTTCATCAAACGCATTGACAGCTTCCCAGCCGCCTTCCCGGAGCCATTGTCCGACAGCGCGGATGATCTCAGAAGACCGTTCCGGAATGGAACCGTCGCCCCGGGGACCGATATTCAAGAGCAGGTTCCCGCGCTGACTTCCGCAAGTCAGAAGCATATCAATAACATCTTCCGGAGATTTCCAGCGGTTATCTCCCTCATAATAGCCCCAGTGATTGTTCAATGTCACACAAGCCTCCCAGGGCCGCCACGGCGACGGCGGAGTCAAATGCTGTTCCGGCGTTCCGAAATCTCCGGGCAGACAGTTCCTGCCGTTGAAGATAAATCCGCTGTGGACCTCCCGGAGCATAGCATTCATCTTTTCACCCTGCCAGCCATCCGCATTGAAGGGCCACCAGCCGTCATACCAGACAATATCAAAAGGTTTATACCGTTCTGCCAACTCTTTCAGACGGGCAAAGGTATTCTTGATAAAAATCTCATACTTTTCCGGATCTTCCAGAGCATCAACGGCATCCGGTGCATCGTGCCAGTTATTCAAACTGTGATAAAGTCCGATCTTCAAGCCGTGTTTCCGTGCAGAATCAACGATTTCCCGGACAAAATCCCTGCCGCAATAGTTCCCCGCATTGAAATCGGTCAGTTCCGAGGGGTACATGCGGAACCCTTCATGGTGCATCGTCGTAAAAACAATATATTTCATCCCGCCATCAACAGCCAGACGGCAGAGTTCAGCTGCATTGAATTTTTCCGGATGAAAATCTTTTGCAAGCACTTCCATCTCTGCAGGAGAAATTTGTTCCCGGTTCATCACCCATTCCCCACGGGCAAGCTGACTGTAAACTCCGAAATGAACAAACATTCCATAGCGCAGTTCAGAAAATTCCAAAGGTGTCATAAAACAGTCTCCTGTAATTTTAGAATAATAAAAAAGAGGCGATCCGCTTTCGGGATCACCTCTCCTAAAATACACTCTTAACTGGAAAAATCAAGCTCAGAACAAAAATATTTCCATGCTCAAATCTCTTCTTTCAGTACAACCAGCTTTATCGTCTGGAATTCCAGCGCGAGTCTTTCTTATTTGAATTAGTGGATGGACGGCTGACAGAGGTTCCGGGAGTGCTGGTAGACGGACGGCTGACTGTCGTTGACGGACGGTACGCAGAGGTTCCGGGAGTTCTGGTAGACGGACGGCTGACTGTCGTGGATGGACGGTACGCAGAGGTTCCGGGAGTGCTGGTAGACGGACGGCTGACTGTCGTGGACGGACGGTACGCAGAGGTTCCGGGAGTTCTGGTAGACGGACGGCTAACTGTCGTAGACGGACGGTACGAAGAGGTTCCGGGAGTTCTGGTAGACGGACGGCTGACTGTCGTAGACGGACGGTACGCAGAGGTTCCGGGAGTGCTGGTAGACGGACGACTAACTGTCGTAGACGGACGGCTGGTCGACGGGCGGCTAACGGTCGTAGACGGACGGCTAACGGTTGACGGACGACTAACTGTCGTAGACGGACGGCTAACGGTTGACGGACGGCTAACAGTTGACGGTCTGGAACTCGTCTGAGGTCTGTAGACGGCATTCGGTGAGGGCTTGCTGGTCGACGGACGGCTAACGGTTGACGGACGGCTAACGGTCGTAGACGGACGGCTGGTCGATGGTCGGCTAACGGTTGACGGTCTGGAACTCGTCTGAGGTTTCACAACCACGGGGCGCGGTTTCGGTGCAGGTTTCACAACCACGGGGCGCGGTTTAGGCGCAGGTTTCACAACCACGGGGCGCGGTTTCGGTGCAGGTTTCACAACCACAGGGCGCGGTTTCGGTGCAGGTTTCACAACCACAGGGCGCGGTCTCGGCGCAGGCGCAACGACAACCGGGCGCGGAGGTGGTGCGACAACAACCGGAGCAGGCGCAGGTGCAACAACGACCGGTGCGGGTGCAGGTGTAACAACGACCGGTGCAGGCGCAGGTGCGACAACAACCGGTTCAGGCGCAGGTACAACAACAACTTGAGGCGGTGTTGGGAACAGGATGTCGTCCAAAATACAGAAGAACGTATCTAACCCATCAGGATGGGGTCCATGATTCAATACTCTTCCGGGCACATGCGTATGCACGCATGTACAACCGGTTAAAATAGCCACACTTGCCAGTGCAATAAAAGTTTTCAGTTTATTTTTCATTTACACTACCATATTCATTAGCGTCAGCCTGACCAGGCAGGGAACAAAAATAAAGAACAACAACGATACCAACAACAGGAATAAGACAGAGCAGAAGCAGCATTTCACTCTTTCCTGTATCATGCAGACGGCGGGCAGATATCCCCAGACTTGGCAGCAATGTTGCCAACAGCCAAAGCTGCCCGATGACCGGAATGATACCGAGAATAAGCACAGGAAGCATATAGGTCCAGAACGCTTCGATTCCAACTCTGCCTTCAAAGCAGACATATTTTGTTGTGATAACTTCTTTTACATAATCTGCGACCTGTTTGAGATCTGCAGATTTCACCTTGTCAAGAAAGGATTCCATACTCATTTTTTTTCTCCTTAGTTTTATGAAGTAAGATTACTGAGGCAACTGAGCACCATACCCCTCAGCCGCTCCAAAAAGTTTCAAAGCATCGTCAAGAGGATAACGGTTGGCGTACATATCGCAAGTCGTTTTGATTGTTCCCTGAAGGGGCAAACCGAAAACACTCCGAAGAGCATTACACTTGTCAGGATCAAGTTTTGTCTTTTCAGAATATTTCATAGAAAGGAAGGCATTAAGATAGTTTGCATTGATCCGTCCGGCGAATACTTTCGGATCTTTCAAATCAATATTTCCTTCAATGGACTCGATTCCATCTGTTCCCTCAAGATCTTCAAAATCGTCGACTCTGACTTTCGCAATGGAAGGAGACACCGTCATCTGAACATCAGATTCGCGATTGAGGAAAAAGACATTGTCGTTCAGATGAGTAGTTTTCTGTTTCGGGTTTCCTTTTGTATTGTCGAATCCGGTCAGGACGTTCAAGCCAATGATATTATGGTGAATATTTGCATTGCAGTTCGTATTGTTGCGGATTCCGAATCCCATGTCTGCCAGGTCATTCAGGCGGCTCCAGGTAAACAGAATTGTATTGTAAGCACATTCCCAGTCAATACGTTCTCTGCTGTTGGAACCGCTCACATTTACGGAGATCATACGGTTATTGCAAAAAACATTGTTCAGGATCGAGATCTTTCCTTTATACCAATTCAGACAAACAGCCATATTGGAACCATTAACGAATAGACAGTTTTTGATTGTGAGATCGCCTTCTCCGCGGGATGCCGTTGCAGAATAAATACTGTAACGGTTGGCACTGGGGAATTTATCCTTGATATTCTTTGCGGGCCCTTCCAGCCACATACCGGTTTCGAAACCAGCCGGTTTTCCTTTCACTGCATGATAGCTGGATGCAAACCCATCATCAAAGATAAGACCGTCAATAACAATATTGAACCCTTTCGGAGCTTTCATCGGTTCTTTTTCAAATTCGATATGCAGAAGTCCCAGCGCACCGCCTTTTTTTCCGTTATGTTCATTGCGGGGCTGAATCATGGTTCTGTATTTCAGAGGATCCCGTTTACTGAAATCTGCAGAATATCCGCCGAAAATAGAGACTGGCTTTGTCATTTTAAACCAGCCGCATTTCATTTTTCCCGGATAAATTCCTTCTGCAACGTGAATTACATCTCCGACTTCTGATTTTTCCAGAGCCTTCCACAGATTTTTGTAGGGAGCATCGCTTGTCCCCGGATTTTTATTCTTCCCTGTCGACAAAGAGACAAAGATGTCTTTTGCAGACAAAGAAGTCACTGCAGTACAAATCAAAATAGCCAACAATGTGATTTTTTTTCTCATACGGCATTCCCCTGTTTTAGTGTTTTAGTAAATATTTTTCTCTCAAATTTGAGTTCCATTGGTTAATATATAAGACTTTTCGAAAATTGTCAAGACACTAAAATATTTATTTCCTGTTTTTTTCGTAAAAAAAAAGCCCGGGGCAAACTTTTTACAGTCTGCCCCGGGTGAAGGGAGAGAGTCAATTTTCATAGGATAACGTTATATTCTTTTATCATGAAACAGAAAAACTGTCCATAAAAAAAACAACATTACCTGATAATAAATCATAAAACCAAACTGAGTTACGACGAATGAACACGCCGCCGCCATCTTGATATTTTATTATCATGTCAGACAATATAATACATATTAATAAAAAGTCAAGTATTCTTATTATTTTTTTTTATTTTTTTTCATTATGTTCTTGATATCAGCACTGAAATGCAATATATTTCCGAAAATATTACAGGAGTGCCAATATGAAAAGATTATTTTTGATCGGAACGATTATTTTGTCTTCCGGACTTTTTTCCGGATCCGCATTCTCTCAAGATTCGGAAGTTATGAAATCAAAAAACGATAACAATAAGAGATTTGCAAACGTTCTGCCTGAAGGTGTAAAAACGATTGCTCTCATCGCACCGGGATCTTATCCGGCAAGAGATGTCTATCAACAGGGGCTTCAACTCCTCAGAGATGCCGGTTACAAACTGAAGATCATGCCGCATGCTTTTGTCAGACAGAAAAACGTTGCAAGAGCTCCTCTTGCCGGACGGCTCTCGGATTTTTATGCTGCATGGAACGATACGGAAGTTGATATGATATTATGCCTTCGCGGCGGTCTCGGCAGTGAAGAACTCCTGGATCATATCGACTGGAAAAAATTGAAAAACCGTCCCGGTCTGTATTTTCAGGGATTCAGCGATATAACTTTTATCAACTGTGCATTGCTGGGCAAAAAACTCGGGCACCCGGTTGCGGGTCCATCTGTCGGCACTCTGCCGGGGTTGACTGGTGACAGTATTGCAGCGATGCGCGCCATGCACCATGGAAAACAGGTCGGTCCGATCCGGCTGAAAACACTGGTTCCGGGAGATTGCAAAGGTCTTCCCATTGCAGGTCTGCTTTCCAGATTTGCAATCGTCGTGGATAAAGAATATTGTCCGGATACGGCCGGACGGATCATTTTCATTGAGGGAGTTGGAATCCGCGCAAAAGATGTGAAAGCGCAGCTTGAAAAACTGTTGGAGAAGAAATTTTTTGATAAAGCTGCCGGGATCGTGTTCTGTCAATTTGTCCGCTGCAATCCCGCTGATGAGGTGGAAAAGATCATTGATGAGTTCGCTCTGAAAATGAAAGTTCCTGTTTATAAAGGTTTTCCTCTTGGACATACGAACAGACATTATGCCATAGACCTGCAGAGGCTGGTGGAAATCAAGGATGGCAAAATCGTATTCCCTGCGGTAAAAAAGTAAAATTTCCGCCCGCCCGGAAAGCTCTCTTGTAAGCTCCGAATAAAACAGTGATTTACCTGAAAAAATTATTGAGAAGCTGAAAATGTTCTATTTTCAACTCTCAATAAAATGTTCAATAAACAATTTCAGATTTTTGAGATTAGTTAAATTTTCCGGATTCAGAAAACTCTATTACACGATGTTCCAAACGAGCGCGATCTGCTAAAAATCCGATCAAATGTCCATTGATTGAATCTTTCAAATTACTGCATGAAATGGAAAGCGGTTTTCCTTCCAGAAGGTCTACAAAATCCTCTATGACTTTCTGATCACCGCCGCCATGCCCGCCAAAAGCACCCGTATTGTCCTCATAATGAGTCAGATCAACAACTTCTTCTGAAAATTCCCGGTCTGGTTTTGGGTCGATAATTCTGACGGTGAAACAGCTATCATCCATTGTTCCTTCAATTTCACCTTTTGTACCGACAATGTGGATTTTCCGGCAGGGACGGCTGGTTCCTCCGATCATATTATGAGTTGCTACTGCACCATTGGCAAACTCAATCATTACGGCTTGACGGTCAACAAGGTCGTTATCCATTTTCCAAATGCATCGGGCATAGGGATTATCTTTACGTTTCAACTCATTTTCATAATCTTCAAGAGTCGGATTTTTTATTTTTTCAAGAGAGGTCCAAACGTAAGCAGACCAGCGTTTCGGATGTTCCAGGTTTATTTTCCGATTGGAATAAAGGCAATCCTTTTCCACTGGGCAGTCAATCAGGCAAAAATTTCCGGAGTTTTCCGGTGCATTTTCCCGGCA
>JAFTJI010000213.1 GCA_017456495.1 Lentisphaeria bacterium
GTCTGGCGTTCTATCGGGGCGTTTCTTTTACTGCAAAATGTAAAAAAATACTTCTGCTTCTGGCATATCCTCTGTTGAAATACAAGGCAAATTTTGATGGGGGAGATTTCCGGTTCGGAAACCTTGAACCGTCATGTTCCGCAATGATTTCGCCGACCCGGGATAAAGTTATCATTCATCGTCATGGTTCCGGATATGAAAAACAGGCTTTCGGGAAGAGTCTTGACGGTGTCCGCGGGGAATTGGCTGTTTATCGGCTTTTAATGGAAAAACAACCGGAAAGTTTCACTTTTTCACAAGTTGACGAGCTGGAAAATTCATCAGAAAGATGCCGCTTTTATATGAAATATGCTGATGGTGATTTTTCAGAAAAAGTCCCGTCGGTCAAAGATTTGTTACCGGCATTGAAAGAGTTCTTTTTGTTATCTGGTAATAAAACAATGAAATGGAAAGAGTTATGGAGCAGCTTGCCGGAAGATTTGCAGAAATATATTCCTGAAGCAGATTTGGAAGGAGAGACCCCAGTCGGATTGGTTCATCGGGATTTCAAACCGTGGAATGTGAAATTCGGAACAAAAGCATTGTTTTTTGATTTTGAATCTGCAAGTTTTTCGGGATGTCCGCTTGAGGATTTTTTCAACTATATTGTAGAGCAGCAGTTTAATTTTGCGGCTTCAGAGCAGATTTTGGGATCTATTCAGAATTATAGGAACCTGGCAGAGGAATATTTGAAAAATTTGAATATTCCCGACAAAGAATTTATGCAGTACTGGCGATGGTACTTGTTGGAACGGGTTGCCTTTTGGAGAGCTCAGGGAAAATTTGAATCAGCAAATAAATTTTTAACATTATACAACGCTGTTTATGGATAAAAAACATCTTAAAATATTTATTTCTGCTTATGCCTGCGAGCCGGAGAAAGGTTCAGAGCCAGGCATCGGTTGGAATACCGTTAATGAACTTTCCATGTATCATGAGGTGCATGTTCTTACTCGAGCGAATAATCGGGAATCAATAGAAAAAGCTCTTTCCGGCAGGGAAAATCCAAATCTGGTTTTCCACTACTATGATGTTCCGAAATGGTTGAGTTTCTGGAAGAAAAAACGTCGTGGATATCACTTCTATTATTATTTATGGCAATATGGAGCTTACTTCAAATACCGGAATTTTGTAAATACTTCAGGATTTGATATTGTTCAACATTTAACATTTGCAAATTTTGCGATGCCGTCTCTCTTTATGCTGTGTAAGCCGCTGACTGTCTGGGGCCCGATCGGGTATATTCCGATTCCGAAGCCAGTATTCAAGTCTTTGCCATTTAAAATCCGCCTGAAAGAGATTCTGCGCAAATATTTTATGTCATTCCTCTGTCATTTTGAACTTCTGCGCCTTCTGACTCCGCGCAAAGCTGATTTTATTATGGAGAGCGGCGTCGCTTCCGGTGAAAGTTCTTTTCCGTCAAATTGGCAGAAGAAAATCATCCATCAGCCGCAAACAGGAATCAATACATCTGAACCGGAATATCAAACTGAGCGGAAACGGGAAGATGACGGTAAAGTCCGGTTGTTGATTTGCAGTGAGTTTTTACATTGGAAAGGTGTAACTTTTTCCTGTGAAGTTTTTTCCCGAATAGCTAAAACAAATCAAAATGTTGAGTTGCATATTTACGGTTCCGGGCCTTTGAAAAAACAGATGGCGACCATTCTGAAAAAGAATGGTGTTTCAGACCGGGTCTCTTGGAAAGGTTTTGTTTCAAAACGAGAGATGATACAAGCCTTGTTTGATGCCGATATTTTGCTTTATCCTTCTTATCATCACGGATTGGCAACGGTTATACTTCAAGCAATGTATGCGAAACTTCCAATTATTACTATTGCAGGCGATCCCATAGCACTTGCAGTTTCTGAAGGAGCTGGAACAGTTTCTTCCGGTGAAACAATGACAGAGGTCCTTGATGATATGGAACAGAAGACACGTGCGATGATAGAGTCTGCCGAGTTACGGCATCTGTATGGAGAAAACGGTCGTCGGCTGATTGAAAAGAAATATGAATGGAATATTCTGATCGGTCAGCTATCTGAGCACTTAATAAATATTATTTCCAGATGAGAATTTTACATTATTATCTTGGTCCGCACCGTCAAGGCGGATTAAACCGGTATGCAACCGATTTGGCATCTGCCCAACACAAACGGGGGCATGATGTGTTTGTATTATATCCTGTCGGTAATTTTTTCCCTCAGAAAAAAGCCTTTATTTCTCATGGGAAAAAAGATAGAGGTATCATAACATTTAAGCTTCATGGAGGGCTTCCGATCACTCTATTGGAAGGTGTTCTAGATCCAAAAATGATTCTGGAAAGTCAGAAAAAACTTCCTTTACATGAGATTCAAAGATTTTGCGATGATATTCAAATAGATCTGCTTCATATTCACACCTGGATGGGTTTCCCCGAAGAACTGTTGCAGGAGATAAAACGCAGAAACATTAAGGTTATTTTTACAACACATGACTATTATGGACTTTGTCCTAAAGTGAATTTTATAGATTACAAGGGGCTGCTTTGCCAGAATCCCTGCGATGAATCGTGCAGTCTGTGTAATGCATCCGCACCTTCTGAAAAGTTCTTGCGGATACGAAATATTTCATTTCTGATGAAAATAAAAAATATATTGAAACCATTACTGAAATTGCATAAAAAAATCAATAATCATGCAGTTGCGGAAAATCCTGTCGTAGATGAAAAGAACTATCAAGAACTGTTTACCTATTACCGGAACCTCTTTCTAGCTTGCGATAAAATACATTATAACAGCTCTGTTACAGAATCTGTTTTTCTGAAATACATTCCGGAACTGAAGGGAACTGTGATCCCTATTACTCATAATGGTATTTCTGACCGGAGAAAAATACGAACCTGCAAGTCCACCCAAGTGCGGATTGCTATGTTTGGCGGTGAGGCTCCTCATAAAGGATTGCCTATGTTGCTTAACGTATTGAATCGTATTAACTCATGCGGATTGAAAAATTGGACATTAGATATTTGGGGAACTGAACTCAAGCAGAAAAAGGGGAATATTACCTGGAACGGATATTATTCTTCAGATTCAGAATATGATATTCTGGAGAGAGTTGATCTTCTGATTGTGCCGAGTCTTTGGTTTGAAACTTTTGGATTTATCGTGTCCGAGGCATTATCTGCCGGGGTTCCTGTTTTATGTTCTGCTACTGTCGGCGCACAAATTTTACTTTCAAAAAATATGATTTTTCAGGATGAAAGAGAGTTAGAGCAGAAATTATCTGAAATCTTAAAGAATCCCGATATTCTGCTGGAAGAAAGTCAAATTATTAACAGCCAAAAAGAGATTTTAACAATTTCCGACCATGTGAATGCGATGGAAGTTTTTTATAACGAAATTATGGGGACCTTATGAAAAAAGTTGCAATCATCGGGATTGTTGGACTTCCCGCTAAATACGGCGGCTTTGAAAGCTTCACAGAACAGCTTGTTCAACGGATCTGGGATAAGTTCGACATTACTGTCTATTGTCAGAAATCTGCTTTTCAGGAACACCCGGAAAAAATCGGGAAAGTTCACTTGAATTATCTTCCACTGAAAGCAAACGGTATCTTGAGCGTTCCTTACGATATGCTGGGGATCCTTGATGCTGTCAGATATGCTGATACACTCCTGATTCTCGGGGTCGGCGGATGCACTCTTCTTCCGTTTCTCCGGTTGTTCGGGTGCAAGAAAAATATTGTTACTAATATTGACGGAATTGAGTGGCGGCGAGCAAAATGGTCCGCTTTGGCAAAATGGTATCTCCGGTTCGCTGAAAAATGCGCTGTTAAATATTCCGATTCTGTTGTCGGCGATAATCAAGTCATTGTTGATTACGTGTAAGAAACATATCAACGTCCCTGTGAATTGATTGAATATGGGGCAGATAATCAGAAATTGGAGGATAATATATGAACAGCTATCCATTCCAGAATAAACCTTACGCATTCAGTGTTTGCAGAATCGAGCCGGAAAATAATATCCATGTTATCCTTGAAGCATTCTCCGGAAAACCTGCGATGCCTGTTGTAATCGTTGGAAATTGGGAAAACAGCGAATATGGAAAGAATCTGTTGAACAAATACAAAGATTGCACGAACATCTATCAACTTTCCCCGATTTATGATCAGGTAAAATTGAATGTGCTGAGAGCAAATTGTTCTCTTTATCTGCATGGTCATTCCTGCGGCGGTACGAATCCCTCTTTGGTCGAGGCTATGTATCTCGGTCTTCCCATTGCAGCGTGTGATGTGAATTTTAACCGGGAAACAACAGAAAACAAAGCTTTGTATTTCAAGGATTCTGCTGAACTGCAAAAGATCTGCAGTGAAACTCAAATAGATGATTTGCAAAAAATCGGCAGCATCATGAAAGAGATCGCTGATCGCCGTTATACCTGGAAGCGGATCAGTGAATGTTATATAAACTTAATATAACATTTATTTCAATGTATCCAGATAATCTCAAAAACAGTTCATTTTTTGATCGATTCCAAAAACTGATCCGAAAAGTAAAAAATCATTTGTTCTTGAAACAGCAGATAAATGATCCCTGCAAAAATTGCGATGGACACCCCTGTTGTTCCAGCATGCCCTATTGTCCCAAAAAGAAAAATACAATCTGACTTACAGCGCGTAGAAATTAAAATCCCTTTTGAAAGGAGAGAAAATATGAACAGAATCATCGTAACAGGTGGAGCCGGATTTATTGGTTCGGCGGTCGCACGGCACATTATCCTTGATACTCCGGATGCGGTTTGTGTCGTGGACAAATTGACCTATGCCGGAAATCTGGAAAATCTTGCACCTATCGCAAATGATCCCAGATTCAATTTTGAAAAAGTCGATATCTGCGACAAAACCGAACTTGATCGAGTGTTCGCAGAGTTCAAGCCGACTCATGTGATGCACCTCGCTGCAGAAAGTCATGTCGACCGTTCCATTGATGGCCCGGGTGAGTTCATTCAGACAAATATCGTTGGCACTTACACGCTGCTTGAAGCCGCACGGAAATATTATAACACTCTGGATGATGAAGCGAAAAAAACTTTCAAGTTCCATCATATTTCCACCGATGAAGTTTACGGCGACTTGGAAGGTCCGGAAGATTTCTTCCGTGAAACCACGCCTTATGCGCCCAGTTCGCCGTATTCCGCAAGCAAAGCCTCCAGTGACCACCTCGTTCGTGCCTGGAAACGCACTTTCGGTTTGCCGACTCTGGTGACGAACTGCTCCAATAATTACGGTCCGTACCACTTCCCTGAAAAGCTGATCCCGCTGATCATTCTCCACGCTCTCGACGGCAAAGATCTTCCGGTTTACGGCGAAGGTTTGCAGGTTCGTGATTGGCTTTATGTGGAAGATCACGCACGCGCTCTTTATCTTGTCGCAACCATCGGCGTTCCCGGGGAAACTTACAACATCGGCGGTCACAATGAAAAGAAAAATATCGAAGTCGTGAAAAAGATTTGTTCTCTGCTTGATGAAATGCGCCCCCGTCAGGACGGCAAAAAGTATGAAGAGCAGATCGTTCATGTCAAGGATCGTCCGGGACACGATTTGCGTTATGCCATTGATCCCTCCAAAATTGCCCGTGAATTGGGCTGGAAACCGCAGGAAACCTTTGAAAGCGGAATCCGGAAAACGGTTGAATGGTACTTGGAACACAAGGACGACTGGTGCGCTCATGTTTTGAGCGGCGCATATAAAATGGAACGTCTTGGAACAGGAGAATAATATTATGAAAGGTATTGTACTTGCAGGCGGAGCCGGAACGCGGCTTCATCCTATCACCCGTGGCGTTTCCAAACAGCTTCTCGGGGTCTATGACAAACCGATGATCTACTATCCCATCAGCGTTCTGATGCTCGCCGGGATCCGTGATATTCTTATCATTACGACTCCCGAAGATCAGCCCAGTTTCCAGCGTCTTCTGGAAGATGGTTCCCGCTTCGGCGTGAAGTTCACCTATGCGGTCCAGCCGAAACCGGAAGGGCTGGCTCAGGCGTTCATTATCGGAAAAGAGTTCATCGGAAATGATTCCGTTGCATTGGTTCTCGGCGATAATATTTTCTACGGTGCAAACCTGAAAAAGCTGTTGAAAAAAGCAGTGGAACGGGAGAGCGGAGCGACGGTTTTCGGTTACTATGTCTGCGACCCGGAACGGTTCGGCGTTGTGGAGTTTGATGCTGACGGAAAAGCCGTTTCCATCGAAGAAAAACCGAAAGCTCCGAAGTCCAATTACGCCGTGACCGGACTTTATTTCTATGATAATGATGTTGTCAGAATTGCAGAAAATATCAAGCCGTCTGCCCGTGGTGAATTGGAAATCACAGCCGTGAACAATGAATATTTGAAAGCCGGAAAACTTAATGTAGAAGTCTTCAAACGCGGTTATGCGTGGCTCGACACCGGAACTCATGACAGTATGCTGGATGCGGCAAACTTCATCCGCACCATCATTACCCGGCAGGGATTGCAAATCGCTTGCTTGCAGGAAATTGCATACGAAAACGGCTGGATGACCAAAGAGGATGTCCGGGAAAGCTGCAAGGATATGCTGAAGACAGAATACGGACAATATTTAATGAGGATGATCGAACAATGAATGTGATTGATACAGAGATACCGGAAGTCAAGATCATCGAACCGAAAGTGTTCGGAGATTCCCGGGGCTATTTCTTTGAATCCTGGAGCGATAAACGCTATAAAGAATCCGGGATCGACTGCAATTGGCTGCAGGATAATGAGTCCCGTTCCCGCTACGGCGTTTTGCGTGGATTGCACTATCAGGCAGCACCTTACACACAGGCGAAACTTGTCCGTGTCATCAAAGGCGCAGTGCTGGATGTGGCTGTTGATATCAGAAAAGGTTCTCCCACATTTGGCAAACATGTTGCTGTGGAACTGACCGAAGATAACAAGCGTCAGCTCTTTGTTCCCCGTGGATTCGCTCACGGTTTCGTGGTGCTTTCCGAGGATGTGATTTTTGCTTACAAATGCGATAATTTGTATGCGCCGACCCATGAACGCGGTCTGGCGTTTAATGATCCGGCACTTGGGATTGATTGGAAAGTCGACCTCAAAGAGTTCCTGCTTTCCGAAAAAGATACCAAAAATCCGCTGCTGAAAGATGCAGAACTTTTTGATTACAATACAAAGGATTATCTGAAATGAAGGTTTTACTCACCGGCGGAAAAGGGATGCTCGGCAGAACTCTTTGTGCAGAACTGACTGATTTTGAAGTCATTCCGACAGATCTTCCGGAAGCTGATATCACTGATGCTGCCGGATTCGATGCGCTTCTCAAGCAAATCAAGCCCGATGCTGTGATTCATTGTGCTGCCATGACAGCCGTGGATAAATGCGAAACGGAAATCGATTTCGCCTACAAACTGAATGCGTTCGGAACAGCGAATGTTGCATCCGCATGTCACCGGAACGGAATCCGGTTGATCGCAATTTCCACTGACTATGTTTTTGAAGGAAATTCCGACCGTCCGTACAATGAATTTGATACCCCGAATGGTGGAAATACCATTTACGGGAAAAGCAAATTTGCCGGAGAAGAAGCGATCTGCCGCCATTGTCCGAACCATGTGATCTGCCGTATTTCCTGGCTTTACGGGGCAGGTGGACCGAGTTTTGTTCATGCCATGATCAACCTGGCTGATGGAACCAGACCGGAATTGAAAGTTGTTGCCGATCAGATTGGCAATCCCACGAGTACCTTAGCGGTTGCCCGTCAACTGCGGAACATTTTGAACCGGAAAGAGCTTGTCGGAACGTTCCATTTGACCTGCGAAGGCGAAGCTAGCTGGGCAGATTTTGCTGCTGAGATTTTCCGTTTGAAAGACATTGATCAGAAAATTGTCCCGTGTACGACGGCAGAATTTCCCCGACCCGCACCCCGTCCGGCGAATTCCAGACTTGACAAAATGATGTTGCGTCTTTCCGGATTGCCGCCGATGCCGCATTGGAAAGAAGCCTTAGCGGAGTTTATCGCATTAGAGTTTTGATTGTCGATTTCCGTTCAATGCGAAAATCAGAACCATTTTAGTGAATTTTCCGAAGGGCATATTATGGTGTGGTAGTTATATTTGTTTCGGAAGAAAAGTCCTGAATGAATATGTTTATCATCAATGAGTAATGACTTTTTTAGAGATGAAAAATTGAAAGGACTTTTGGTCTAAAAAGTTAAGGTCGGTTTTTAGAGAATTGGGAAGAATAGAGAATTCTCTGTTATTTGGCTGTGTGTTTCTGTAACATATTTATCTCTAACGCTTAACAAATAATTCTTTCATAAACGACCGCCGACCTTACCAAACAGAGAATTTGCTGCAACTTTATTCAAAACACACCGATTTAGAGAGAATTTGCCGTTCTCTATTTGTTCTCTGTTTGGGAGAGTTTACTCTATAAGTACCTGTCATTCATTGGGTAAAATCAAGACACAAAAAAATCCAGCCATAAAGGACTGGATTGCAGGTCATAA
>JAFTJI010000214.1 GCA_017456495.1 Lentisphaeria bacterium
GATCCGACCGGACAATTTTACCAGATTTGCCGCTGGGTCGTAACTTACCCGGCAGGAAAAACCGGAAACGTTCACTGCAAGGCGGAAATTGAGTCTCTGGGAAATCCGGAGATCATCAATTCCGGAAAAACACCGGATAAGAAAGGGAAAATCATTTTTGATTTGCCGCTGACCAGTGCCGACAATCTCCACCGTACAATGGATTATGCTCTCACCAGCGGCGGAAAAATCCTGATGAAACATAAATTTTCATGGGATCCGGCGCAGGGGATCAACTGGAAAAAGAAGTATGCCGATACCGGCACAGGATTTGCGGTTTATCCGACCTATGGACTTGCCAAAGGGCGTTTGTACAGCGATGATATGAAGCTGATCACAAAATATGACAAAGTGGAATTTGTCATCCGTGATGCACAGGGAAAAGAGATCCAGCGTGTCGTTGGGAAATTCACAAAGTTCGGGAATGAACTCACCTGGAAACTTCCGAAGCTGAAAGAAGGACAATATTTCATCGGTGTGGAATGCTGGAAAAACGGACAGGTCGTCTGGAAACACCGCTCTTCTTTTGAATGGAAGAAATATCCCTGGGCAGGCAACAAAATCGGGGATGACCGGATCATTGTTCCGCCATTCAAAGCGCTGGTCGCAGATCAGAAAAAGAATACTGTCAAAGCGTTGCTCACCGGATATGAGTTCGGCAGAAAAGGACGCTTTGCAAGTGTGTTCAGCCAGGGTGAGAATATTCTCAACGGGGAAATCAACTTCTATCTGAACAAAAAGCCTCTTTCTGCGGGCAAAATCAGCTATCAGGAAGTTGCTGCTGACAGGATCCGCCTGACAGATGAAACATCCGCGCAAGGAGTGAAATTCCGGTTCGGTCATGAAGTCGATTATGACGGGATGATCCTTACGACCATGGAAGTCATTCCCTCCGGAAAGACAAAAGTCGATTCGTTCCATCTTGATATTCCTGTTAAGAAAGAGATTGCGGAACTGTTCCATACCACCCAGTGGCTGCGGCGGAATCCGGCGGGGTATATCCCCAAAGGAAACGGAGTTGTCTGGAGCAGCCGTTTTGCCCCGCAGTATGGCGCGCCGGGGAACTTCCGTTCTTACATGTGGATCGGCGGAGTCCGGAAAGGGGTCTGCTGGTTCGGCGAAAGCGATCTTCACTACTCTCTGGATTCCAACAAGTCCCACATGGAACTCGTCCGCAGCGGGGATAGCGTTATTATCAGGATCCACGTTGTCAATGCGCCCTGTGTCTGGGAAAAGCCATTCAAGATCGTGATGGGGATCCAGGCGACACCTGTGAAGCCGCAACTGCCCAGCCGCAGAAAATATTCCAGTATCACAGAAACCGGTTATACTGCAGCGAACTCCATTCCTATCGCTCAGCTGATGGGGCTTCTGTTCTGGGGATCTTCTGACGGTGTCCGTCCTGTCAACGGAGATTTCAGTTACACCAGATTCCTTCAGAAAGCCGGGAAGATGACGAAACAGGAACGGAATGCGTTTGTGAACCAGTTTATCAAAAAGCATTATAATGTGCTGGGCAAAAATGAACGCCGCTCCCGGAGTCATCTCGGACACTCTGCAAACAACCTTGCCAAGAATGCGAAACTGTTTGTTCCGTACACCAATCCGCGCTATTTCAATACGAATTGGCAGGAAATCAAAATGTACGGCGATGAGTGGAACATGGATGCGTTCCGGAATTTCCGTTACAATGAATATGGCGCAGTTCCGTTCAGAAGTTTTCAGGATTTCATGCTCTACCATCTCAGGGCGGCTGTCCGTGACGGAGGTTTGAGCGGCATTTACTTTGACAATACCAACGAAACCCAGAACTATGACAGTGTCATGGGACCTGTCCGGGAATATGCGCTTGGAAAATATTCTCCGCAGTACTCATTCCTCGGAATGCGCCAGCTTGTCAAACGGACAGCGGTCATGCTGCATCAGGAAGGCAAGACCATTGACGGTTATCCGTTGATCGTTATGCACATGACGAACTGCAATATGGTTCCTGTCATGAGTTTTGCATCCCATGCTCTTGACTGGGAAATGAACTACAACGGAAAAGATTATCAGGAACGGTTCCCCCATGATTTCATTCTTGCAGAATCACTGGGAACCCAGACGGGGCTTTCACCGATTTCTCTGCTCCATACCAGCGGAACGAAAGAAGCCCGGGAACACCAGCTCCGTACCGCTTTGGCACTGTTCTTTGCTTACGATCTGATTGATTTCTTCTCCATCAATGCAAGTCCGACGACTCCGACTGTCGGCGGGGCAATCGACACTGTCCGCAACTTCGGCTACGGAGAAAAGGATTGTCAGGTCTACCCGTTCTATGACGGAAATCAGCCCGTGACGGTCTCTTCTGACAAAGTCCGGTTCACGGTTCTGAAACGCGGCAGCAAAGCCATGATCATGGCTGGAGATTTCGGACACGGCGGAGAAATCACGTTCGACCTGAAAAAGTTGAACTTCAAAAATCCGTTCATGTATGATGCGGAAACGAAAAAATTGCTCGGCAAAGGTCAGCAGATCAAGACAGATATCAAATACCGTTATTACAGACTTTATCTTGTCACCGATGGGGAATCTGAGGAGATTGCCCGAATGAAGTCCGGTGAACTGTTCCATCTGTTTGCAGATAAGCCGGTTACGTTTACCGCAAAGTCTCAGATGATCAAGAAGAGTCTGGACAGATTGCCGGAAGCCTACAGTTTTGTCCTCTGGGCAAAACCTGTCAAGGGCTGCTCCAACGGACCGATGATCAGCATGGATGCCCACTATAATTTCCTGGGCTATTCCGAAAAAGCGATCAAGTTCAACTTTGTCTGTTACAGCAAAGATGGAAAATACCGTGATTGCGGAAAATACAAAGGTTACAGCTACCCGGAAAAATGGTATTTTCTCGTTGGGACAGCGAACCCGGCGACCGGAGAGATCACGTTTTATATCAACGGCAAAAAAGCTGCGCAGACCATATCTAAAAAGCCGTTCAGCGCGGTAAAAGATGTTTATATCGGCGGACGGGAAAATTTGGCAGCTGTTTTCAACGGTCAGCTGGGCGGAGTCCGGATATTTGACAGAGCGTTAACTCCGGAAGAAGTGGAACAGCTTTACAACAAAGAACTTCCGAAATATAAGGGGAAATAAATTATGAAAAAACTTTTTCTTCTCGTTCTGTTCAGCGCAGTTTTCCCGCTGTTTGCACAGAAATACATTTATACGGTAGAACTCACCCCGGATAATCTGGCGGATATCGATCCCCGCCAGAATGTGATTCTGAAAAAAATCGGGGCAAAGAAAAATGCGATCGTTGTAAAAAAGAATGATTCCTCCTGGCTGGATCTGACTTTGGAAGAGTGTCTGGGAAAAGAGATCATTGTCACATTCCGCTACAAAGCGGCAAAGAAGGGTGCTTTGTCAAAAAAAGCATCTGTCTGCTTGCGTTATGCAAAAGGCGATGTATATTGTGATGGACCCTACGGAAAATCTGTGAAACTTGCGGTCAGCGACGAATGGAAAAACGGCAGCTGCACCATCAAGTTCCCTGCGCAGATGGAAGAAGCGATGATCATGTTCTCCAACCGCGGAGAAGATTATCTGGTGACAGACATCAAAGTTCATGTTAAAAAGTAAGGAGAAACGATGAAAAAGTTACTGTATTCTGTTCTTGCATGTCTTTCGTTCTCTCTGTTCGCGAACGATGATGTGGTATATTACAAGTTTGTACCGGAAGCGAATCCCGGTGTTCCGGTGAAGGATTCCATGATCCGTCTTTCTGCGGGAAAAACAGTCAGTTTGAATCTGCCGGATGCCGCTGATTGGGGCGATCTCAAAATGAAAATCGTCTGCCGCTATAAACTGGGAAGTGCCTCTGCAATCAATGTGAAAGCAGAATTTAAGACTGCTGCCGGAAAAGTTCAGACTCCAGTTGCAGTAAAAGCCGGCAAGAAAAAAGGAGATTTTCAGGAACTCTCCTTTGAATTCTGGGTAAAATCCGGAGTAAAAAGCGGTCGATTGGTTTTGAGTGCAAACGGAACTGCGCTGGTTCGCGATTTGGAAATCACCCATACGGAACTGGCAGAGAAGGATTTGGCGAATCTGGTGGCAAATTCCGTTTCTTCCGTGGAACCGGGTCTGGTTGAAGCACCTCAGCCCACAGCAGAAGAGCTGGCGGCAGCTGCCATCAAAGAATTGAAAAAGCCGGTAACGATGACCGTCAAGCCGGGGAATAAACTCCTTATCACAGCAGTTCTGGCAAACGGCAAGACCATTCGACAGGAGTTCACTGTTCCCATGCTGACGATCCGGAAAGCATCCAAAGAGTATTGTGGAAATCTTTCTGTTCACGGAAAAATGCCGAATAAGCTGAATTCCTGTTACGGCGGATTGATTGCGGAATCTGTGAGAATTACTTGTACTGATATGAAAATCACCTATCAGAAAGGCAAAGATTTCACCGTCAATGCTAAAATGTCCCGGGTGAGCAAAGTCAAAACGTCTGCAATGAAGTTCCCGGTTTATTTCCATTACAGTTACCGCTGGCACAGAATCGACTCCGTGATTTTGAAAGACGGAAAACTCTCATACCGGACAGGCAAAGAGGTCATGATCATTCCCGCAGCCCCTGCCCTGAATCCCAGAGAAGTCCGCGTTGCAAATGTCTATCTTTCCCCCGACACAACAAAACTGACCGATGGGAACTGCTATCCCATCAGCGAACAACTCTATCCCGTAAAGCGTCCGCCTGTGGCAGATAAACTGCTGCCGAAGACCATGAAAAAACTGCGGAACGGCGAACCTGTTCTGATCCTTGCCTGGGGCGACAGTATTACGAATATCGGCTATGAGATCCCCAACTGGAA
>JAFTJI010000215.1 GCA_017456495.1 Lentisphaeria bacterium
AGGAAAAATCGGCAGAGGATTTGTTGCGATTTCTTATATGACCGGATCTGAACCGACTGAAGATACTGGGGTTGCTCAAGACATTGAACTTGATTCTCTCCTGAAATATGCTGAAAAATGCGACCCTTTTGTCTGGGAAATGACTGCAGAAGAAATGTGGAAACTTTTGCAAAAATCACTTCGGAAAAATGATAAAATGACTATTGCCAAAATGATTACATTCCCGATGGAATTCGGTGGTGAACACATTTATACCCGTGCAGAGTTTGTGAAGCGGTTTGATGAGATCTTTTTCCCGGAATATAAAGCGTTTGTGCTGAAAAGCGATGCGTCTGAAATCTGGTACAGCTGGCGTGGCGCAGGTTTGCCGGATAATTGTTCCTGGTGCACTCAAGCTTCTAAAAGCGAAGCCGGACCTCTCTCTTTGTATCCCGAAAGATGGTTAAGTCTTCAGAAAGAGCTCGGAAAATAATAAAAAATCCCGGAGGTCCAAAGATGTTGAAAAACTCGATCAACCGTTTTGTTGAAAAGTATGACGAATATTATGAACAGGCTGCCGGTGAACTTCGATCCGGCAGAAAAAGAAGTCACTGGATGTGGTTTATTTTTCCCCAGATCACAGGGCTTGGCAGCAGTGATTTGGCAAAATATTATGCAATACAAAATATTGACGAGGCTAAATTTTTTCTGGCTTCTCCTTGCGGGGAAAAAATGCAGAAACTTCTGGAAATATTACTGCAATTAAAAACCAATGATCCGACAACTGTTTTCGGAGATATTGATGCAGTAAAATTGAAATCATCTATGACTCTTTTCGCAGCGGCTGCCCCGGGAAATCAATTATTCTATACTGTTCTTGACAAGTTTTATGACGGTCAGCCGGATGAAAAAACGGTGAATATATTAAGAAATCAGTATCGGCGGAGAATGTCAGTGCGTCAATCTGATACATCTGAATATTTTATATGGAAATTGAAAGAGTTTTGGAAAGTCATTCAGGATTTAAAGCATGGCACATCAACTCTCCGGTGTGCCAATCCATTGTTTCCCATGATGAAGGTTCTCCCGCATCTTCATTTTCCGGAAGGAAGTATCCTTGACTGTTATCAAGTCGGAGATCCGTTGGGATTAGGTTCGGAACCGGTCTTGTATGTCAGAAAAGAAAATGAACAAAGTTTTTCAGGAAATGGTGAACGGGATAGTGACAATCCTGCACCAAATCTTTTGAACGATCTTTCCATTGTTTCACCGGAATTTACGCAGGAAGGTGTGTGGGAACTGATTCTGCTTATAGAACTTGGAACGCAATTCAATCTCGTTTGGCATGCCAATTACAACTTACGCCGAATCATCTGTAATATGAAAGAATTTTTTGAAGGATGGTATTGCGGAACTTATGATGATTGTTATTTCAAAGCAGACAGACTGACTGACTATGAAAAAACGAGGTTGCTGTCTTGGGATATTGCCCCAAAGGTGAAATTGGAAGATTCCTATGCGATCGCGGAATACTGTTTATTTTCTCCATTCTCCGGATTCTTCACAGTGAGAAGGGAAATCCAATTTGAGCCAGAACTGCATCTCTCAAAGCCCCTGATTACGGAACGCTTATTTTACGATTGTGGAATAAAATTTTGAAAAGTTATGGGAAAGTAGTGCGTTAAAATAAATCTGAATATTATATTCATATGTTCTCTCATCAAAGCTCCCCAGCATGATGATTGATTATTGATTTATTTCCAGATTGCTTCTTCGGCTTGAGCCATACGGCGGGCAAACTCTTTTTTGCCCATAGTGCGGAACTCAGCGATTTTTGCCATTGAATTTTGGTTCGGACGGACTTTGCCGTGTTCCCAACGGTTCAGAGTTGCCCGGTCAATTTCGATCAGGCGGGCAAAGTCTGACTGACTGAGATTGAATCGCTGACGGATCGCAACGATGTCCGGTCCTTTGATCCGGAATTTGCGGGGAGTTGGTGTAGTTTGTTGATTCGGAAGATTTGTCAGAAACTCCTGCTCCAGAAAAGCCAGACGCTTTTCGATTTTTGCAAGAGTCCGTTCGAATTGCCGGAGTGTTTTGTGGGTGGGAATGCTCCTTTTTTCAGTTTCAGTGATGATCAGATTACGGATTCCTTCATTTAAGGCTATGAACAGGTCCTTCATAATTCCATCCTTTCTGAATAGCATCATGCCAGGGGAGTAATCCGTAACCGGTTCAAAGGCTTTTATCCGGCAACCACAAAAGGAGCAATACAATTCAAAAGATCGCAGGTTTGCCGGAACAGGAAAACGAAGATTGCTGAAAATGTAATTCAGTAAAGTTCCGCCGATGTCATTTTTGTTTTTGTTTCATACGCTTCCTTGCCTCTTCTTCCTCCAATCCGAGCTGCTGCGGAGTGGAGTTCAACAGTTTTTGTATCATTGCTTCTGCCTCTGCCACATCTCTTTTTTCCGGTTCTTCCATTATTTCTTTTTCAGAGTTTTTATATGTTGCAACGCTGTCAAGTGTTTTCTCTACCTCCAAAGTGTTCTTTGCTGTTTGTTTCATATCTCCGGTCGTGGCGGTTTTTACGATCAAAATTTGCCCTGGCGCAACTGGCAAATTTTCAGGCTTCTGCCGTCTTGCTGCCAAGCGTTCCCTTACCTTTATAAAACGGGTGATCGTGGATAAACTGACCGTCATCCCGGCATTTTTCAGCCGTCTTTGAATTTCCGTCGCAGGGAGTTGTTCATCGTACCACCAGGTGAAGATTGCTTCTGCATACGGAATGAGGCAGCTTTTGTATGCCCCCGGATGCATTCGTTTTTTTTGTTCTTCCGTCATTTGTCAAATCCTTGTTTTTATAGCCGCATTTGCGTATTATTTGCGTAATTTAATTATAATATAAGCGTAATTGTTGCATAATTCAAATTTAAAATGCCATAAACGCCTGTCTGACAGGCTGTTTATCCCCAAAAAAGAGAGCCTATCGCGTGCGATAGGAAATTGCGTCTGCACAAATTTTATAATTTGGGCGGAACCATCAAAAATTTTTCCAATTTTTCAGATTTTGATTTGAAAA
>JAFTJI010000216.1 GCA_017456495.1 Lentisphaeria bacterium
AAGAATGGCAAATGTTAGGATACATTACCTCTGGTTTGAAAGACCTTGCAGGCACATTACAACTTCCTGTGTATTCTGCATGTCAAGAAAACAGAAATAACGTATCATCTTCTGACAACTCTGTGATGCATTTGCGAAAAATCCCGATCTGCGGACATGGAGTTTGGGGCAGAATGACGGCGACGGTTACTGTGAATGTGTGAACTGCAAAAAGTTTTATCCCGTCAATGATGTGCCGCACCGGTTCGGTTCCAAAGATCGTTCCGTGCTTTATCTTCAGTTTTGCAACAAGATCGCCGAAGGCGTTACAAAGAAATATCCCGAAGCAACCTTTACGGTGTTTGCGTATAACCATACATCCATTGCACCGAAAAACTTCAAACTTCATCCGTCACTGATCCCTGTCATTACCTATGACCGTCTGAACTGGGTCGATCCGGAACGGAAAGCAAAAGATATGATCCGCCAGAGCAGCTGGTCGGCAATCGCAAAAAATGTTTGCTGGTATGATTATTTTTACAGCAATCAGTATGTTCTTCCCCGGGTGACAAGCCATCATGTTGCCCGCCAGCTTCGGGAAGGCTATCAATTGCGTGTCCGTCACATCTATATCGAACATCTTCCGTTGGGGATCTCCGGTTTCGGCGGCAATGAGCAGATCTGGGCAGAAGGTCCTTTGGCGTATCTGGTTCTCAAAATGCTCTGGAATCCGTTCCAGGATGAGGACAAAGTTTTGAATGACTGGTATGAGACAGCTGTCGGACCGAAAGCCGCACCTTATTTGAAGCGTTATTTTGACCGCATTGAAGAGTTCTGGTTGAAGAAAATGCCGAAAAGCGCATGGTTCAAACGCTGTGCAAGAACCTATCTTGTGCCGACCTGGCATGATTATCTGAATGTCATTGACAAAGATTTTTTTGAAGAATGTGCAAAAGATCTGGACAAAGTTTGCGAACTTGCGCCGGAAGGAGATTGCAAAAAGCGTGCAGAATATTTCCGGTTTGCATTCCTGAATCGCCGGAACCGCTGCGAATATTGGCTTCAGAACCAGAATGTCCGTCTTCACAGTGCAGATGCCTTTACAAAACTCTTTTTCAAAGAAGATTTCAACAGAGGTCTTAACGGATGGGGAATCTATGAACACCGGAAATACCCCGGAAAGTTTGTTTTCCATACAGCAAAAGATGGATATCAAAACACCGGTGCGGCAGAACTTCTGTGCAGAAAAGGCCATACCGGCGGAATTGAAAAGACGTTTCACATAACCCGCCCGATGAATTTCCGTATAGAAGTAAGGTACCGCTGTGTCGGAACAACGGAGAAAGTGATCCCCTATATTTCCGCTGAATGGTGTGATGACAAAAATGAGATCCTTCATTCCGTCTTTTACAGCGATATCCACGGCGTTTATTCCGAAGATTGGGCAACTGCTGCATTCAACTTTACGACACCGTATCAGCTGCCCGGTTATCTGAGGATCAGACTCTGCAATTCCGGCAGTACAAAAGGAAAAGTACAGTACGATGATGTAATCATTCTGGAAGCCCCGAAAAAGTAAAACAAAAATCAAATAGTAAGGAGAAAGAAAAATGAATTTCAAAAAAATCGCAGCCGCATTTCTGGTAATGGGAGCAGCTCTCTGTTCCGCTGCAGAAGTTTATGACCTCAGCCGCGTTGAAGACTGGGGAAAAAGATCACCCCTTAAAGTACATGGAAACGGAATCCTCCGCGCCACTGGAAGAGTTTCCCTTTTCTCTGCAAAAATCTATCCCTATGATGCAAAGAAGACTTACACATTCAAGGGGTTGTACCGTCAGCTTCCCGGCAGCGACAGCAATATTTTCCGCGTCGGTTTCCTGCCGCTGGATAAGGATAAAAAGGTGATCGAATATTACACCTCCCATCCGAATATTACAACGGAAACGGTTCTTGCAAAAGATGCCGCTGCAACAGACAATTTTATCATTGTCAAAAACGGAAAGAAATGGAACAAGCGAAATCTTATTGCATACAACACCAAACCGGATCGTTCTGATCTTCCGAATAAAAATATCATCAGACAGGTTCCAAAAACCATCGAACAGACTGCTGAAGGATGGAAAATCACCTTTGCCAAACCCATCGGCGTTGCGATCCCGGCGGGAACCGGTGTCCGTCAGCACTATCAGGGCGGAAGATTCCGTTTTGTCGGAAACGGTACAGGCGGACAGGTTCTCAGCAACATGAAGTTCAGAATGATGGATCCCGGCATGAAATATTTTCAGGTCGTTGTTGTTTCCGGAACAGGCGGGATCAAACCCGGTGAACAGATCCCTGTGATCGAAATGAGAAAACCCTGTATTGAGGTGACAGAATGATTCCTTTCAAAAAAGTTCTTTTTGCAATAACCCTGTTTTCTCTGATATTTGCAGCAGAGGCAGCGGGAAAGACTTTCCCCATTATCAAAGATGGAAAGAGCGTTGTTGCGCTTGTCCCGGATGAAAATCAGGCTTGTCTGGAAGCCTCCATGCTCGTGGAGAAGTACCTCTACAAAAGCACCGGAAAATACAGCGAAGCACCAGCCGGTGCGCCGCAGATCTGTTTTACCATTGAAAAAGGAAAACTTGATCTGGAAGGGTTCCGGATTTCTTTCCCCTCTGCCAACAAGATGGTGATCACCGGCGGCGGTCCGAATGGCGTTATGTTCGGGGCCCTCGAATTCTGTGAACGGTTCCTGGGTGTCCGTTTCCTGTACCCCGGACCCGCCGGAGAACATGTTCCGAAACTGAAAAATCTCAATATTCCCATGAAAGAATTTTCCGATGCTCCGGTTTATATCACCCGTATCCTGGACAGCGGAAACCGTCACTGGTCCCGGAAACGGTATCAGGATTGGTATCCGTTCCTCCGTGGACGCGCACCCTACCGTCTCGCCATCGGACACAATCTTTACAAAATGTTTCCGGCTGCAAAGTATGGTAAAACCAATCCGGATTTCTATCCCATTATTGATGGCAAACGGTTTATTCCCGCCCCTCCGAAGCTGACTGTTCACTGGCAGCCCTGTATGACCAATCCGGCAGTAGTGAAAGAAGCCGTCCGGATGATTTGCGACGCCTTTGCAAAAGATCCGGAACTGCGGACATGGAGTCTCGGTCAGACCGATGGCAACGGCTATTGTGAATGTGAGAACTGCAAAAAGTTCTATCCTGCCAATGATGTGCCGCATATCTTCGGTTCCAAGGACCGTTCTCTGCTGTATCTTCAGTTCTGCAACAAGATCGCGGAAGGGGTCACAAAGAAATATCCGGAAGCAAAATTCTCTGTTTTTGCCTACAACCACACCTCCATCGCACCGAAAGGATTCAAACTCCATCCGTCACTGGTTCCGGTCATTACCTACGACCGTCTGAACTGGGTCGATCCGGAACGGAAAGCGATGGATATGAAACGGCAGAAAAGCTGGTCCGATATTGCCGCAGAAGTCTGCTGGTGGGATTATTATGCAAGCAACGGCTATGCGCTTCCCCGCATCACGCTGCATCATATTGCAAATCAGCTGCGTGAGGGCTACAAACTGCGGGTCCGTCACGCATTCATTCAGCATACGCCCCTTGGCATTCATGAACAGACCTGGGCAGAAGGTCCTTTGGCATACATGACTTACAAGCTGCTCTGGAATCCGTTCCAGGATGAAAACAAGATCATTGATGACTGGTGCCGGACAGCTGTCGGACCGGAAGCTGCACCCTATTTGAAGCGTTATTACGAACGGTTTGAAAAGTTCTGGACAAAGGATATGCCCAAAGGCGACTGGTTCAAACGCTGTGCCAGAACTTATCTTATCCCGACTTGGCATGATTATCTGCTGGATCTTGATAAAAACTTCTTTGAAGAGTGCGAAAAGGATCTTGATATGGTCTGCAAACTTGCTCCCGCAGGGGATTGCAAAGTCCGCGCAGAATATATCCGGTTCGGTTTCCGGGAACGCCGCAACAGATGTCAATTCTGGCTCCAGAACCGTTATGCCCGGATGATCAGTCCTGAGTCCTTTACAAAGGTTTTCTTTCAGGATAATTTCAATAAAGGTCTCGGACAGTGGATACAGCCGCCCAATATCAAGCATACCGGAAGTGTTCTCATTGCACCGAAAGCCGGATATGACGGATCCGATGCTCTGGAACTCCGTTTCCTGCCGACGATGAACGGTACTGTGATCGAAAAAATCTTCCCGATCACCCGCAAGGGAACCTACCGCATCGAAGTGAAATACCGCAGTGTCGGAGTCGAAAAGCCTTATGTTGCACTGCTCTCTTCCGACTGGTGTGATAAAGATGGAAAATCCTTGAATTCCGTTTTCTACAGCGACCTTCTCGGAAGAGATCAGTCCGGTGATTGGAAAACATTGGCATTCAACTTCACAACTCCGTATCTGCTTCCGGCTTATCTGAAAGTCCGGATCGGTTCCTGCTGGAGCAAGACCGGAACGATTTTCTTTGATGATTTTGTAATCAGACAGCTTCCGGAGAAATAAAGGTTTTGTTGCATGAATTTTAACAGTTCTTACATACGGGATCCCCGGACGAGATTCTATCGTCCGGTCCGCCGGATCATCTATTCCGAAAAGGTGGAACGCGCAGAAATTCTGGTGGACAGCACCGTTTTTCAGAATGTGATCCATTATCTTCCCGACCCGGTCGTTCTGCATCCGGGGGGAAGTGTGATCCTTGATTTCGGGAGTGCGTTCCACGGTGGGATCCGTATCAATCCTTATACAGCAAACGCTTCGCTCCGCCTGAAATTCGGGGAATCCGTCAGCGAAACTCTGGGAGCATCGGATCAGGATTGTTCCCGGAAAGATGCCCTCGTGGATTTGCCGAACTACGGTCAGTTTGAATATGGAAATACCGTTTTCCGTTTTGTCCGGATCAGCAATGAATCCGAAAAAGATGTGTGGATCCAGAGCCTCATCGGAGTTGTTCTGGAGCGGGATCTGGAAGTCAGCGGCTCGTTTGAATCTTCCGATGAACGGCT
Source organism: Lentisphaeria bacterium (assembly GCA_017456495.1). Classification (GTDB taxonomy): domain Bacteria; phylum Verrucomicrobiota; class Lentisphaeria; order Victivallales; family UBA1829; genus SIG79. The sequence goes on from JAFTJI010000216.1 coordinate 5,014, forward strand.
GAATCAAATCTGGAAAACCGCAGTCCGTACAGTGCATCTCTGTATGCAGGATTATATTTATGACGGTGCCAAGAGGGATCGCGTTGTCTGGATGGGCGACATGCACCCTGAAATCAAGACGATCCTCTGTGCTTTTGAAGATCCGTCGATCATCCGGGATTCTATTGATTTCCTGATCCGGCAGACTCCCCCAAATGAGCCGATCAATATGATCTATACTTATTCCTGCTGGTTTATCATCAGCTTGTGGGATTACCTCTGTGTGACCGGCGATGCTGATTTCATCCGGGAAAATCTGGCGTTCATCAAGTCCATTCTTGCAATGCACCGTTCTTACATCCGGGAAGACGGCATGGAAGATGTTCCGGCGAGACGTTTCCTTGACTGGCCCAATGAGGATTCCCCTGAGGCAAAACATGCCGGGATCCAGGCTCTGATGCTTTGGATGATGCAGTCCGGCGAAAAACTGCTGCGCCATGTCGGCGAAGATGCTTCTGAAGAAGTCAAGGCTCAACAGCTGCTCCGCAGTCACGTTCCCGATCCTGCCGGACGGAAAGCTCCTGCTGCTCTGCTGACCATTACCGGACTTGCCGACCGCCGGGATGTGCTGGCTCATGAACCGTTCCGCAATGTCAGCACGTTCTACGGTTATTACATGCTGCAGGCAAAACCGACGGTTCCGGCATTGGAACTCATCCGGAAATACTGGGGCGGTATGCTGGATTTCGGCGCGACCAGTTTCTGGGAAGATTTTAATCTGGATTGGACCGAAAATGCGTACGGGATCGACTCCATGCCGGTGCCGGGAAAGAAAGATATCCACGGCGATTACGGCAATTACTGCTATAAAGGACTGCGCCACAGCCTGAGTCACGGCTGGAGCAGCGGTCCGGCTCCGTTCCTTTCCGAACGGGTGCTCGGCGTGCGCTTTGTCGCTCCCGGCTGTATCAGTATCAAGCCTGATCTCGGCGATTTGGAGTTCGTCCGCGGAACTGTCCCGTCCCAATACGGCTTGATATCTGTGGAAGCCGATCGTTCCGGCAAGGTAAAAACGGATATCCCCGCCGGGTTGAAAGTTGTATCAGATTGACAGGAGAGAAAATGGATTGGCATAAAATCACACCGGAGCTTGTTTTCGGGCGGGGCTGGGCTCAGACAGAACCGGAATTCGGGCGATTGCCCGCTCATGCGGAGAAAATGCTGCCGGAAAAAGTCTGGAAAATGCGCAGGAACTCTTCCGGAATGTTTGTTGAATTTATAACCGATTCCAAAAATGTAACTCTCCGCTGGGAAGTGGAAGATGATGTCCGGGGAGAACCGAACTTCAATATCTGCGCCGAAAGCGGGATAGACTTATATGTTTTTGTCGGGAAAAAATGGCGTTTTGCGCTCGCTTTGACCGCCTCCGGAAAAGTCAATGAGATCCCCGCTCTGGTGCAGCTCACAAAGAAAAAACGGAACGTGCGCCTTTACCTTCCATTCCGTAATTGTCTCCGGAATATAGAAGTCGGAACGGATCCCGGAGCGTCTTTTGCCTGGAACCTGCCGGGTGATATCCAGCCTGTTGTTTATTACGGCAGCAGTATCATCCACGGTTCGTACGGTTCCCGGGCAGGGAACGGAATTACACAAATTCTTGGACGTGCGTTCAACCGTCCTGTCATCAATCTCGGTTTTTCCGGTTCCGCCAAATTGGAAGAGGGTATGGCTGAACTTCTTACAGAATTAAAGCCATGCTGTTATCTGATCGATCCTCTGCCCAATGCAGATGCATCCCTGTTGGAAGAACGGCTGGAAATCTTTCTCCGGAAACTTTACTCTGCCAGAAAAGATATTCCTGTTATTTTGCTGACAGATGCTGACCGCCGGAACGCGTGGCTTTACCGGAAAAATTTACAGGCTCACAAGAAAAAACGGGAAACTGCCGCGCGGATCGTCAAGCAGCTGCAGCAGGAGTTCCCGCTTCTGTTTCTCATTGACATGAAAAATGCTATGGGAAATGATTTTGAGGGAACCATTGACGGCATCCATCCGGATGAATTGGGTGTTTGGCGGTTTTCTGCGTTCCTGATCCGGGAACTCAGGAAAAATTCCCGGATCCGCAGTTATTTATTGAATTGATCCGGTTCACTTTGCCGGTTTGAACGTCAAACGGTAATTATTTGACGTACTTTCAAGGATGATTTCCGTAAGACTTCGGTTCCAACCGCCGTTCATCTTCGGTAACACCTTGATAGAGACCAGTTTGATACCGTTCAGTTCAAGAACTGTATTGCCGATTTTGAGGCTTGTATCTGAAATTTTTTCTGCTTTGCAAGGAGAGAAAAATTTGATTCTCGCATTTTTCGGCGCAGCAAGAGAGAACTTGTCTTCAAGCATCACTTTGTTGCTGGAAAAGTCAATTTTTCTGGTGAACTTTCTGACCCCGGCAGATTCCGGATAGGCTTTATCGAGATTCAATACCAGGACAACTCAAGCCGGGATTTGTGGAACCTGGCAGGGGAGGAATACTTCCTTTTTCGCCCAGCCACGGGTCGATTAAAAAACGCACTCCGCCATAAGCAATAATTGCAGTCGCGCTTCTGATTTGCTGAAATTTCATGGTAATGCTCCTTGTTATATTAATATTTTATAAAATACTGAAATGTTTGTTAAAAAAATTATTCCAGAGGTAATGATTTCAAATGGTCGATCAGACTCTGCCGCTGCTGTTTTGCAAGAACAAGCTGTTCTTCCCGAGACAAACTCAAAACCTCATTGCGAACTTCCATGCAGTCTATGAGCCAGGGAATGCAGTTATAAACAAGTTTGTAAAAAACATGCTTGCCGCGTTTTTCCGATTCCACCACATGAGCCTTTTTCAGAACATTCAAATGCTGACTGACTGCCGAAAATTCTTCGCCAGTCCCTTCCACAAAATCGCAAACACACATCTCTTTCTTCGCCAGATTGCGGACGATCCACAGGCGTGTAGGATGTCCCAAAGCCTTGAAGACTTCCGCAAGAGAAGCCAGATTTTTTGTTGCATCATTTGCCATAAGTTTGACCTTTCATCATTTTATAATATACTGTAATGTTTTTATTTGTCAATCTGAAAACATAAAAATCATTGAAAAATTTCCGCGAGTAAAAAAATGCAAATTGAAATTCATCGTGCAGATGCTATATTGCGCTGACGGTATTTGATTACTAAAACGATAAATCGGGACAGGAAGGTGAGCGATGAAAACTCGAAATTTGCTTGACAAAATCTTGCATTTTCTTCCATTCTGGGTTTTCGGTATTGCTTTTTTGGTGAAAATCGTTCTTCTGTTGACAGAGTTTTCTTTAACTTTTGCCAAAAACAAAAAACTGCTTTATGATTTTCAGGATTCGTGGATGGGACGGGATGAACTGCCCGGAGTAATATTTTTACTCTCTCTTGTTTTGTCCTTCATCTGGATGTTTCTGATTTTCTTTTTACGGCGCAAAAAAGAGTTGGCTGACCGCTGGTGCTGCGCAATCGGATTTTTTCTTTTCCCAATCATAATGTGTTTCATTATAAATTTACTGCCGCACCGACCGGATAAATTCCGCAGGGAATATCATCACCGCATGGGTTGCCGCTCGCATATAAAACAACTGTCCACCGGGCTTGCAATGTATGCTCACGACAATAATGATTTTTATCCGGATAATCTGGAAATGATAAGTTCTTATTTCGGAGGAGACAGAGAGATCTTTTATTGTCCGGCAGCAAAGCAAAAAGAAGGTTCTTCTGATTATATTTACTTTGGAAAAGGCAAAAAAGTCACTGATCCTGTTTTTGTACTTTTAGAAGATAAAATGGAAAATCATCGCGGCAATTTCAAATACCGCCTTATGTCCGATAACGAAGTAATAACATCAAAAAAGATCGAGTAAAAAAGAGAGTTTTTACTGTGAAGCACAAATTTAATAAATATCAATGAAAAAAGATGACTTTTTCTCTCAATACCAATATGATCACGAATTGGACTTTCGCATCAGGAAACGTCAGAAGTGTATATTGCGTTATTGGAAATTGGCTCTGATATTCAGTGTGACTGCTTTTGCAATTCCACTCCTTTTCGGTAAAATTTATTTATCAGCCATTATTTTTCTGATAGAATTTATCGTTTTTCTGTTATGTGCGGCAGTATATATTTTTGCTAAAACAATGATACGCCCACGTTGTAAGAAGTGCGGAAAACGGATGTTGAAAAAGTACGTTTCTATCGGCTGCAGCGGCGAAGAGCAACTCTATTTTTACTGTCCGACTTGCCGCATTTATTCAGATGCTTATACAAACAGTGGTTAAAAAACACTGCATTTATTGCAGAGGGACAATATTTTTCAGAAATAGATATTTCCCCCTTGACTTTTTCTGCTTGATGGTGTATTCTAGTAATGGTAATATTGCAACATGAAAGAGGTTCCTATGATTAAAACACTGATAAAACACGGAAACCGTGCGGCACTGGTCATTGAGCGTTCTATTCTGGAACAGCTCGGTGCAACTTCCGAAACTGCTTTTGAAGTTGTAACTGATGGTCACGCCCTGATTCTCACTCCGGTGAAAGATACTGTTCATTCGGTAAAAGTCCGCAAATCCATGGAGCGGGTCGGCAAACGCTATGCGAAATCTTTTGAGGAACTTGCAAAATGAATGAAATTCAGTTTCTGACTTTTGCTGACATTGTGGAAATCCACGAATACCAGATAAAAAATTTCGGTGGCGCAAGTGGACTGCGGGACATTGAGCTGCTGAAATCCGCCATCGGTATGCCGGAAAGTACGTTTGGTGGTGCTTTTCTGCATCCGACAATTTATGAAATGGCGGCAGCTTATTTGTATCATCTTGTCGAGAATCACCCGTTTGTAGATGGCAATAAGCGTGTCGGCGCAATGGCAGCATTGGTTTTTCTGGATATCAATAGTATTGATTTTGATGCTCCGGAGGAACTTTTTACCGAGATGGTCTTAAAAGTGGCAAGCGGCAAAATGCTCAAAGCGGAGATAACGCTCTTCTTGAAAGAGTATTCTCATTCTCGCTGATCTTTGCTTTATGGCGAAGAACAGTTTTATTTACACTGTCCGGAATGCCGCATTTATTCAGACATTTACATCAGCCGGGATAAAATAACACCTCGTTTGCAGAAAGAATTTTGAAATGAATAACGTTCGTTATAAAAGTTTACTGCGTCTTATCATCTGGTGTTTGATCAGTTCGCTTCCACAGTGGGGCAAATGGGGTTCCCGGATCTGGCTTGGAGTACGGAAGTGTATGGCTCCTGCAGAATAAGGAGTTCGCATCTTCCGGGAGTTCAAGACGGAAAAATTCACATTTCTCCGTCTGTTTCCCGTTGTTCAAGGTGGTTTATTCGCTTTTCAGCCAGACTTTCAAAGTGTTTCCCGGAGAAAACGCGTTGCCGGCTGAGGCATAATCACAGAGCATTGTTCCATTGATTTCTTTGCAGATATGGAATGTTCCTGCTCCGGAGCCTGCTGCAAGTCTGGAATCTTCCGCAAGCACAAGCGGACCGCTGCAATATGCAAGCAGGTCACTGCCGCCGGGATCTTTTACTGCGCGGATCGACATGTCAAAGCTGACGAAAACTTCATCACCATTGTTCCATTCCCGCTCAAGGATGAAGTACGCCCCGCTCTCGGGAGTCAGCATATCAGCCCCAACACTGATCTCTGTATTCTTTGACCAAGCCGGGATCCGGAGTTTCAACGCGAACCGTTCTGTCTGTTCCAACTGAAGCTGCAATTTCACTTTTCCGGAACAGGGGTAGGAACCAGTTACATTCAGCTTTGCCTTGTTACTTCCGGGCGTGATGAAAGAACAATCAGCCGGTTCATAACCATTGACCACAAGACCGGAATCACAGCTCTTGAAACTGAATTCAGGCATCATTGCAATTCCTTCCGGTCCTTGAGCAAGACAGCAGTCGTGTCCGCCGAATCCGGGGATCTGTTCTCCGACGGTTGCTCTTGCCGCTGCTCCGGAAAGCGGAGTCGGATTTCTGTGCATCCAGCCGTTTCCAGCGGGGTGCATTGCACCAAGAAGGGCATTGTAGAAACTCTTTTCCATCTCATCTGCCACCCGGGAATCTCCGGTCAGCTCAAGAATGGAGGCACAGTAATGCAGCCATGCAACGGTCACGCAGGTTTCACCCAGACTTCCGATGCCTTCCTGCCAGGTCTGCCGTTCCGCACCGCGATACCAGAACTCTCCATTGTTATCTTTCAAACCTCCGGTTCCGGTAACAAAAATCTCGTGATCCCGTACCATTTCGTAATAGCGCAGCACGCTTTTCCGATACAGTTCATCCGGCTGATCTTTCAGATATTCACAAAGCCCCTCAAAACATCCGGTCATTTCGTATGCTTTGGAAGTTGCGATTTCCGATGGCGGAACACCTTGCGCAGCCGCTATATAAATATTATGGAGATAGGAGGTTCCGTTCTTCAGAATGCAGTCGATCAGGGCTTTTGCAGATTCATTTCCGGTGTAACGGTAAAGTTTTACCAGATGAGTCAGGATACTTGATGAGGGCAGGGCGCAATGAAGCCCGTAATCTGTGATCGGAGTATTCCCCAGCTGTTCTTTCAGATGATCCGCCATACGGCAGCACGCATGAAGAATGCGGTCATCCTGTTTGACCATTTCATAGTACCTGAGCAATGCGGCAAGGACATATTTTCTCCCCCAGAGATCCCAGCCCTGAAGCTGTTTTTCTTCCGGATAGGTGCTGATACAACCGTCTGCCGTCTGCGTGGAAAGCAGATCGTCAACCGTTGTTTCAATGATTTTCAGCAGTTCCGGATCGTTGGTATCCTTCCATGCCAGAATCGTGGAACGGACGATTTTTCCCCAGAATTCACCGCGCCATTTTCCATCGTTTTCGGTGCGGTTCCGGAACACATCGACCAATTCCCGGTAATCTATTTTTTTCAGTCTGTTTTCGACGGTTTTTGTCAAAGCTTTGCCCATGATTCCGTGCAGCTGCACGGAACCGGGTAATGATATTTTTCTTACTTTCTTAACCATGAGTAGTCCTTATTTTTCAGGGAAAAGATCCAACAGTGCATCTGCAAACACTTTCAGTCCTGCCTGCCCGGGATGCACCCCGTAGGTTCCCAGTGCAAGTATAGGGATGCCCTGTTTGGAAAGCCGGACGTAACGGGCTGAAACATCTGCCAGCGGGATCCGGTTTGCAGGGGCAAACTGACGCAGGAAGGAGAGATATTGTGAACGATGCACGATGTTTTTCTGAGATCCCGCATCGAACGGTCCGTAAGGAGAACCGTATTGCGGGGTGATGATGATCCATTCCGCACCGATTTTCCGGAAATCATAAAGCATCTTCTTGTAGTTGCTCTTGCTTCCGGTCAGAAGAGAGTAGCTCATCCAACCGTCATTGAACCATTCGGAAACGATCAGATCCGGTTTCCGGTTCAAAATCCGTTCCTGATAGTTGTGTGGCATTCCCGGTCCGGGATTCTGCTTCGGATCAAGATAATGATTGCTGTTGTGTCCGCCCCAGGCTTCTGTGACCAGTTTGATTTTTGCCTTGGGGAAACGCTTTTTCAAACCGTTCACAAACTGCACCTGCCATCGGGCTTTTTTCCAGTTGGGGATCTCATAGCCGATATTCGTAATACTGTCGCCCCAGGCAAGGATCAGAACAGGTTCGCCGTTCCGCAGTTTTTTCATGGTCTTCGGCAGCAGTTTATCTGCCACAGGCGGACGCTTTACGGGATAGAGT
>JAFTJI010000217.1 GCA_017456495.1 Lentisphaeria bacterium
AAGGATTGTTGATGAGCTGAAAATGGTAGGTTGAGCGTGGCTACTCACAGAGTAACCACCGAAAACGCCCCATTTTACAGATCGCAACAAGAATTTTCTGACATTTTTGAAGACTTTTGAAATTACCTCTACTATATCACCAAGATTCCATTTTACAAGCGAGATATTGACGGGTTCCCCATTTTGTCGTACCAGCACCCTGAGTGCTTCGTTCAAAACTCTCTTTTCGACTTTCATAAATTACCTCCTTGGTTTAAGTTTAAAAACACAAAGCCCCGCCGATCCGTCATGGATCAGTAAGGCTTATATTTGATCGTGAGCTTATCTCGTAGAGGTGATATATAAGTAAAATCTTTTGAAAAACGGATATAATTTTTGCATAAAAAAATAAGACAGAACTGAAGTCTTACCCCCCGATAGGCTCCAATCCTGTCTTATGGGGATTAATATACACCGTTTTGATAAAAAGTCAAGTGATATTTTGAAATATTTTTAATTTTCTTTGATAAATATGAATAACAGGATAAATATTAGATAGTTTTGGTTTGATTAGATATACAAAGTCTTTTTTAATTAAATAATATATTTTGCAAAAAAATAGAAATTCAATAAAAAGTACCAGCCGGTATTGGGTATTTTAAAGATTGATCTCTGCTTGAGGAACAGAATCCAAAAAAATATTGCCAGTATTTCCAAATTCAAATACTGGCGATACAGTGATATGACAGAATATTGAAAATCAAGTATTCGGGAAAGAAAAATCAGGCTTATTTGAATAAATCAAGCGGAGTGAGAACATTTTTTATCACAAACGGAACTTGACAACGCAGGATGACTGTCTGTTCTGATGTATCAGGATCAATGCCGGAAACACAAAGTTCCAAACCTTTTGCGGTCAGAAGTTCTATATCGGAATACTCCATTTTTTCAGTCAAACGTGCCCCGCTGAGTGTAAGATCAAAAGAGAAAATACCCTGTTCAATAGAAGAATTTGCATTCATAACAGCAGAAACAAGAGGCTGTTCCATAATATCGATTCTTGTTCCTGCTGTCAATTCTGTATCAGCAAGTTCCGCAGAAAATACAAAACCGTCAGAGATCGTATTGACAGCGGTATAAGGTATGATAAGAAAAGACTGATCCGGATTAAAGATACGGAGGTTTCCGGCGGGCGCGATCATTTCGGGAGAAGATTTCACCGTAACAGAAATGGCATTTGTACTTCCTGATACGGAATTTTTGAGATGACCCGGATGTGCGGCAAGATAGTTATCATCAGCTGCAATGACGGCTGAGTGCGGAGTGATATCCCAATCTTTCCATTTCGGCCACTGGCTGATATCCGGATCGGAAGTTGTGGAGGTAATAAGGTGCCATTCGAAAGTTCTCCGTTCGCCGTAAGATGCGGAGAAGGGATTGTTGGAAGATCTGAGAGAACCGTCCTGATCGAAAGATTCTCCGGTGGTAACGTTGTAATAGATCACAGTTTTCATAAAAAAACTCCTTTTTTTGCAAAGAATTTCAGTGTCAACTGCTGAAAGATGCTCTTTTTTTCTTTTCCGGACTGGAAAAAGTGTAAAAATGATGTAAATTTACAGGTATAAGGAAAAGAAAGAAAAAAATTGTTCTCTGGAACAAATTGGGAGGAACGTGTAATGTTGGAATTTTTGCGGGCTGGCGGACCCATGCTTTGGCTGATTGTATTTTTCGGAGTGATCGGAATTTATGTTTTTCTGGAAAAGTTTTTTCAGCTTCGGCGCAATCAGGTGAATGTAAGAGAGTTGGTCACGGGATTGGTGAATGTGCTGAAACGTGATGCAATGATCGAAGCGATCACACTTTGTGATACCACGCCCGGTCCGGTTGCAAAGCTTTTGAATGCTGCGATTCAGGCATATCAGAATGATGATGACATCAAGCCGGCGATAGAAGATACTGCAAAAACGGAATTGAACCGTCTGGAAAGCCGTTTGAATATTCTTTCCACCATAGCCAATATAGCTCCGCTGCTGGGTCTTCTCGGAACGGTTGTGGGGATGTATGACACTTTCAGCGGGATTTCTGCTTCCAACGGGATGAGTCTTGCCGCATTGTCCGGCGGGGTGAAAGAAGCTCTGATCACAACAGCTGCCGGTCTCTGTGTTGCGATTCCGGCTCATCTTGCTTACAACTACCTTCTGACTCAGGTACAAAGTCTTTGTGCGGATATGGAAAAGGCATCTTCTGAGATTCTTTACTTTTTTGCTCACCGCAAGCAGGAGCTGAATAAATGATTGATTCTTCTCCCATCCGGATCAGGACAAATTTACAGCCGAGAAATTCGCTGACGGATTTCACGCCGTTTATCAGTGTTTTTTTCCTGCTGGTCTTTTTCTTTATGCTGAGCAGTTCTTTTATTCAGATTTCCGGTATTGCTGTGGATCTCCCGCCGGGGAACACGAAGATGTATGACGTTAAAAAAATGGTCGTTACGGTTACGGCTGATAATAAGATCTATTTTGATGATGCGGAGCTTGACAGCGTCAATGAGTTCAAGAACCGTCTTGCTTCCATGAAATCCCGGGAACAGGGGACGCTGCTTCTCCGGGCTGATTCAAAAGCAAGTTACGGAATCGTTGCAGAAATCATGGCTGTCGCTGAAGAATTGAATGTAAATGTCATTCTTCCAACAGCAAAAGAAGCTCTTCCTGCGCCTGTCTTTACAAAAGAAGAATAATACGGGGAAACTGATTATGGACGAGAAGAAAGAAAATAAAAAAATCGGAAAAAAAATCATCTGTCTGATTCTTGGTGTAATTGTTCTTCTGGCATTGCCTTTCCTGATCTTCCGTCCGGTTGCGGATAAAGAGGTCTCTGCAAAGAATCAGAAACGGTTTACGTTTATGACCAATACTCCCCGGGCAGAAAATGATCAGCATGATCTTAATTATTGGGAAAAGACGGGGAATCCTCAGCTTTTTGCAAAACCTGATTCCAAGTTTGGATATTCTGCTTTTCTCAATCCGGAGATGAAACATTTGAAGCCTGCACTGACCGGTATTGATAATCTTCCTGCTCTGCCCGGATTTTTTGCGCCCGGTATGATCGAACTTCAGGGAGCGCGTTCCCCGGAAGAACTTCTTATGCAGGCACGGTTCCCTCTGATCGAAATATCTCAGAAATACAACTATCTTTTTGTGAAAAAACCGGCTTTTATTCTGGAAGGCGGAGTGATCCTTCCAATCGCAGATTTTCAGGTTCCTGTCTCCAAAGCGGAACGGCTGACGGAAACGATACTCAAGGTTGAAAAGAAATCCAAAACTGAGCCGCCTGTTATTACTGTAGTTCAGTCCTGCGGGGATGAACAGCTGGATAAAGCTGCCATGAGGGCACTTTTATTCCCGGCAGCTGTCAAAGATCATGTGAAAGGAATTGTCCGGATCGAATGGCAGCAGAGTAAGGAAGTAAAATGATTCAGATCTATCCATCGCATATTTTCATTGTAGTGACATTTTTCTGGGCTGCTTTGATCGCCTGGTTATGGATCAGACACGAATACAAGAAACAATCTTTGGATTGGACCACTACAAAAGAGCAGCTTTATGCCTGTTCCAAGTGCCATTATTCTTTTCTTGCAAAGGACGATACCGGAAATATCACCCGTTGTCCAAGATGTAATGAGATGTGTTTTCTCAAAAAGAAAAAATTCTTCTGAGGTACTGCCATGTCAGAATTTCAGATAGAACAGCTCGGTCCCGGCGGGTTCGATGGAAATTTTACATATCTTGTCACCGCTCAGGATAAAACGGCTTTTCTGGTGGATCCCTCTATTGATCCGGAAGTGATCCGGAAAGCAATTGCGGCTCATGAAGGGATCAAGCCTGTTTATATTCTTCTCACCCATGCTCACGGGGATCATTTTTCCGCTCTGGAAGATGTTCTTCCATTTTTTCCGGCAAAAGTCTGTACTTCTGAAAAATCTTCCCTGAACTCTGACATTACTGTTCAGGACGGAACAGTTCTGCCATTTTACGGCGGCGGGATAACAGCTATGGAAACTCCCGGACATGCGGATGATTCCATCTGCTGGAAACTGCCGGATGATTCCGCAATTTTTACCGGAGACACTCTTTTTGTGGATTACATCGGGTTCTGCAATGCGTACAAGATGTTCCATTCTCTGGAACGTCTGCGGCAGCTGCCGGATGATATGATGATCTGTTCCGGACATCATTACGGACATGTTCCGATCGACACCATCGGACACCAGAAGAAAGTGAATCCTTTTTTTGCTCCGGAGAGTTTTGCCGGGTTCAAACAGGCTCTTCTTGATTTAAAATAAACTGTTTTCAAACAAAATAAAAATATTTTTCAAAATAAAGTATTGACAGGAAGCTAGACCACATATAAAATATTCTGTAGAGGCAATTTCAAAGGTCCAACAAAATCAGACATTTTTGGAGAATTTTGAAATTGCCTCTGTAGAAAGGAATATTTTTATGCCGTTTCCCTCGAAACAGAAAAAGTTGTATGAGCAGCTGCTGGAAGAGCTGCAGCGTTATCCGGCAGGGAGCAAATTGCCTCCTGAACGGATCCTTGCGCAGCAATTCGGCGTTGCCCGCATGACGTTACGGGAACCGCTTGACCGTTTGGTCCGGGAACACCGGATCATCCGCAAGCGGGCTGGGACTTTTATTCTTGATCCGGAATCAGGCGAACTCCCCTCTGCCCCGCAGAAAAATAAAAATATCCACATTCTTCTACCCTGCCCGGATTACTCTGTCTCTTCCGGATATTTCTCTTATCTTGTTACAACAGAGTGTATTCGCGGTGCTATGAAAGCGGCTGTCCGTTACGGATCACAGGTGATCACGATCCCGGTTTCCCAAACGAACGAACAGGAAAAGATCGACTGGAATCAGCTTTCCCTTCTGAAGCGGGATAACATTGTTCTGTTTGCCGGGGACTGGTATAAGAAACTGCTGCCTGTTCTGATCGAACGTGGCTGCCGGGTCGGGGCGATCCTGCCGCAGATGGAGGAAAATTTAGAAGATCTTCTTCAAGATGGAGAAGATTATCTGATTTTCAAACGCCCGATGCTTGCCAACTACCTTCCGGAAGTTCTGTCTGACTTGAAAGAAAAAGGCTGCCGGAACCCTCTGCTTTTTACCAGAAAAAATTTCTCTATGCTGTTCCCCCATCCGGAATGGAATCTGACAGATCATCTGGAGGAAATCAGAAAATCTTTTTCCCCGGGAAAATTACAGTTTCATGCTTGTGAAGAACAGACTTCTTTTGTGGAACAGTGTGCCAAAGTTTGGGAGATCTTTGAGAAAGAACCCTTTGATGCTTTGATCTTTGATTCAGCATCGGAGCTTGGACAGGCAGTCAACTTGCGGAAACTCTGCAATCTTCCGGAAGATTTGCCGATTTATGTCAGAGGCAGAGACCTGCTGGGCGGAAATACTGATTCCCGGAAAAATCTCTATTATTCCCGTTCCGGTTTCCTGGAATGCAGCCATGATCTGGCAGAACAGCTTCTTTCCGGAGAACTTCCGGAAAAGAAAATTTTTGACTTCAAACATTTTATCTATGATGGCGAAAGTGCATGGAAAGACAATCAAATATAATCAACCAAGGAGAACAAAAAATGAAAAAAACAGAATGGAAAGGCAGGATGAAGCAGTTTACACTGATCGAATTGCTGGTGAATGTTACTTGTCAAATAGGTGTTTTACCGTTGTATTGCCTCAAAAAAATTCATAAAAACTGCACATCCTTACGCCCGTCAGGGCGCACTTCACGTTTGCCGCAGGCAAACTCTTCACACCTTCACATCTTCACTCAATCAGC
>JAFTJI010000218.1 GCA_017456495.1 Lentisphaeria bacterium
AATGCGCTGTGCCGGATGTTCTGCTAATTTACAGCGCAAGATCTCAGCACTGGATGGAATGTCAAATTGTGCTGTCAACATTGCGACAAACTCCATGTCAGTGGAATATGATCCGGAAAAAATTACAGAAAAGGCGATTATTGCCGCAGTAAAAAAAGCAGGTTTTCAAGCAGAATTGATCCGGGAACCGTCCAATACCGTGGTCAAAGCAGATGAAGAAACTTCCGGTTACTTTTTCCGTTTTCTGATTGCCGGAATTTTCTCTGTTCTTCTTTCCTGGGCGGCAATGCATAAAATGCTGGGGCTCCCCTGGCTGCCGGTCTCAGAGGCTTGGAACGCAGTCATTCAGATCGTCCTGCTGATTCCTATTCTTTATGCCGGATGCGGCTTTTACAAAAAAGGGTTCCCCGCCCTCGTCCGGTTCAGTCCGAATATGGACACCTTGATTGCGCTCAGCACCAGCGGAGCTATCCTGTACAGTATCATTATGCTCTTCCGGAAAGAGTTCACTCATCTTTATTTCGATACCGCTGGCATGATCATATTTCTCATCATGCTTGGAAAACTGCTGGAGGCGCGTTCCAAAGGGAGTGCCTCCGGTGCGATCCGGGAACTGATGAAATTAACTCCTGAAACCGCCGAGGTCATTCAAAAAGACGGCACTGTTATAACAGTGAAAGCCGAAGATCTGAAACCGGGCGACGTGATACGGATGTCTCCCGGAACAAAAATCCCTGTTGACGGAGTAATCACAGAAGGTGCGGGAAGTGTTGACGAATCCATGCTGACCGGAGAATCCATGCCGATAGAAAAAAAGGCCGGCAGCAGAGTGACCGGCGGCTCACTTGTCAACAACGGTTCATTCCAATTCAAAGCGGAACGGACCGGAAAAGAAACCACGCTTTCCAATATCATCGAAATGGTGCGGACTGCACAATCTTCAAAACCCAAAATAGCAAGATTGGCAGATACCGTTTCCGGATATTTTGTCTGGGGAGTTCTCCTGATCGCAGTTCTGACGTTCTGCATCTGGTTCTTTGCAACTGATGCAGGATTTGAAAAAGCTCTCGGTTTTACGCTTGCGGTTCTGGTCATTGCATGTCCCTGTGCCCTGGGACTTGCCACTCCGACAGCTGTCATCGCAGGCATCGGACGGGGCGCAAGACTGGGCATCCTCATCCGGAGCGGAGAAGCATTGGAGACAGCTGAAAAAATCGACACCGTCATGTTCGACAAAACCGGAACGCTTACGCTGGGCACTCCAACGGTGGAAACAGTTCTTACTGCGGGAAATTGCAATTTCTCTAAAAATCTGCTGATATCCCTGCTGGGCAGTGCGGCAAAAAACTCTGTCCACCCACTCTCCAGTGCCGCAGGAAAATATTTAACAGAAAATAATCTGCCGTTGTTCCGCGCTGAAAAGTTTTCTGAAATACCGGGACTCGGAATTTCTGCAGAAGTTCAGAATCATAAAGTTCTTCTTGGGAATGCCGCATTGCTTGAAAGACACCAGATAAAAACAGAAAAGCTTGCGGTTCCGGAGGGAAAACCGTTTGTCTACGGTGCTGTTGACGGAACACTCTGCTGTGCATTTCTTTTCGCCGATCCCATCCGTCCGGAAGCTGAGAAACTGATCCGGGACCTGGCAGAGATGAATATCCGTCCAATCATCTTGAGCGGAGATAATCCCTCATCTGTCCGGGCTGTTGCTGATAAGATCGGAGTGGATCTCTTCTTTGCCGGACTTCTCCCGCAGGAAAAACTGAACACGATCAAGGAGTTCCGGCAGAAAGGAAAATCTGTTGCCATGATCGGAGACGGAATCAATGATGCGCCGTCTCTTGCTGCTGCGGATCTCGGGATCAGTCTGGCATCCGGAACCAATATTGCGATGGAATCAGCTCAGATCGTGCTGATGCGTTCCGATTTGAAAGAAATCACGCAGGCGATCGGTTTGAGCCGGGCAACCATGAGGACGATCCGGCAGAATCTCTTCTGGGCGTTTATTTACAATATCATCTGCATTCCACTGGCTGCCGGTGTATTTTACCATTGGTTCCATTGGCAGCTCAGCCCCGTTGCAGGCGCAGCGGCAATGGCATTCAGCTCCGTCACAGTTGTCTGTAATGCCTTGAGATTGTTCCGCTGGAAATAAAACGTTGTTTTGGCTCCGGAAAAAAGGGCTGCTGCAAACAAAAGTTGTTTAAAAACTGCTGTGCAGCAAGCCCTTATAAAAAGCCGTTTCTACCGTTTTTCCGTCTGTGACATCGCCGGAACTACAATATCACGGATAAAATATTCTGCGATCCTGACATCTGTTCCAAGTTCCGGGTGAAAAGTCATGGCGAGCTGATTTTTCTGCCGGACAGCGGTGATTCTGCCTTGATATTCTGAGAGAACTTCTGTATCGGGAGAACAGAACTCTATTTGCGGAGCCCGGATAAAACTCATGGGAACATCATTCAGATCACCAAACTCACCGTCAATATGAAAACTGCTCAGCTGTCTGCCATAAGCATTCCGCCTGACAGCAATGTTCATTGTTCCGAAATGAATGGTCGGATCATCTAAAAGCTGTTTGGCGAGCAGGATCGTTCCGGCACAGGTTGCCATTACAGGCAATCCGGATCCGATCCGCGAACGGAGTTCTTCGAACATATCCAAATCCCGGAGCAATTTTCCCTGGACAGTACTTTCCCCGCCCGGAAGAACCAATGCATCAAACTGCTGAAAAAGGTCACTTTTCTGCCGCAGCTGCACCGTTTGATATCCCAGCAGACGAAAAATATTTTCGTGTTCTGCAAAATCTCCCTGCACAGCCAAAACTGCAATGATCATCAGATCCCCCGTTCTTCCATGATTGTTTTGATCTCTGACGGGTTGATTCCGACCATTGCTTCCCCCAGACCGCTGGAAAGTTCCGCAAGCATCTTGTAATCCTGAAAGTTGGTCACGGCTTTTACGATCGCCGCCGCGCGTTTCGCAGGATCGCCGGATTTGAAGATCCCGGAACCGACAAAGACGCCTTCCGCCCCGAGGAGCATCATCAATGCAGCATCAGCAGGAGTTGCAACGCCGCCCGCTGCAAAATTCACCACCGGAAGTTTTCCGTTCTTATGGACAAACTGCAATAGATCAAAGGGAACTTGCAAGCACTTTGCAGCTTCGTAAAGCTCATCTTCTGCCATGTTTGCGACCCGGCGGATTTCCTGAGTCATTTTCCGCATGTGACGGACAGCCTGAACAACATCGCCGGTTCCCGGTTCCCCTTTGGTACGGATCATTGCAGCTCCTTCATTGATACGGCGCAGAGCCTCTCCGAGATCACGGGCACCACAGACGAACGGAACCTTGAAAGCCCGCTTGTCAACATGATAAATATCATCAGCCGGACTGAGAACTTCGCTCTCGTCGATATAGTCGATCTCGATCGCTTCAAGGATCCTTGCTTCCGCGATATGACCGATCCGGCACTTTGCCATAACAGGAATCGAAACAGCTTCCTGGATCCCGCGGATCATTCCGGGATCACTCATTCTGGAAACGCCGCCCGCCGCACGGATATCTGCCGGGATCCGTTCCAGAGCCATCACTGCACATGC
>JAFTJI010000219.1 GCA_017456495.1 Lentisphaeria bacterium
CAAAAATGGCAGAAAATTCTTGTTGCGATCTGCAAATGGAGCGTTTTCGGTGGTTACCCTGTTGGTAGCCACGCTCAAACTACCATTTCCAACTCATCAACAATCTTTTTTCAGCCAAATTTTGCCGGACTTTTGAAATTGCCTCTATGAATAAAACAACTTCTGCCGCCGCAAGGATGACAGAAGTTGTTTACAGTTTTATGACAACGAGATTTTTTCAGACAGGAACCCCTGCTCTGTTTCTCAGATCATCTCCTTTTCGGGGAGTTCCAGATTCATTTCATCGACTCTCATTCCGAACCCGCTGCCGGAGAGAGTGGAAAGATCCAGCATGCCGCCGCGTCTGCGGTATAGTCCCGGGTGAACCTTCGCTTCAGCTGCAGAAGCATCGGGATAGAACTGCATTGCATTGCACTCCACGCCCATGATCGTTCCGACATGTGCCGCAAGCTGGACATGGGGGATCATTGCAAGTCTTGGGTTGGTCAGATCCTGAACCATGAGAGTCATGCCGTTCTTTTTTGCCCAGCAGGCACTGAGCAAGGCTCCGGTTTGAGTCTTGCAGGTCTTCAGCGCAACACCGGTCCAACCGAGTGATCTGCCGAGTTTCACAAAACGCCAGTCATGGGCACTTTCATCCATGAAGAGCGGTTTCCGTGCTGAACAGGAGTGAACATCGATCAGATTCTTTTCCAGATCATAGGGGAACGGCTGTTCGACATAGAGGATCATATTAAAGATCTTCGGGTGATTTGCAAGAAGTTTATCAAGGATGCGGTTCACGTAATCCGGATCGCTGACCATACAGTTGAAGTCAGTGGAGAGATGATCCACGCCATGTTCCAAAGCAATTCTGCCGACATGGATCATGCGGTCATAGTCCCAATCTTCATCATTGCCCCGGAGTTTGATCTTGAGACAGTTCAAACCATCTGTCTTGATCCAGTCATCCAGCAGAACCGGATAACCGTCATCGGGTTCGGTTCCGTTGGCTTCTTCGGGATAGAGCAAGTCTTTTCCGCCGACGAGATGCCAGACGGGAAGCGTTTTTCCCGGTTTGACAAAGAAATTCTCCGGATAAAGCCCCTTGAATTGTTCATCTTCAAAGTAAGCGGCAAGATCTTTGTTCATGTACTTTGCATTGTAAGTTTCATAAACCGGAACGCCATGCAGATTTCCATAGGCATCATGAAGAGCCATATCAAACGGAGCATTGCAAGTGAGTTCAACCAGCTGGGGATATTCCCCCGGGAGCTGCGTTTCCAGAAACTCGTAACCGATCTCCATCGGGTGTCCGGAGGCAGCGAAATTTTTCCACTTTGCAGCAAGTTTCCGGCACATCACGCGCATTTTTTCCAAACGGCTGGCAAAGGTATCGGAAGAGGGCCATGCCCATGCAGGACTGAGGGGAGATTCTCCCCAGCCTGCAGCCCGGTTTCCATTTTTATCTTCAACTGTGATGCGGACTCTTGTTGAATCATAACCTGTACTGACTTCGCTACCGAATTTCAGAGGCACACGCATCACCAGAGGTAAAAACCAAAGTTCGCAATCAACAATTTTCACATCAAATTCAGACATCTCAATCCTCCTGTAATTCTGCCGGAGATTCCGGAAACTCCATCACTTTTCCGGCTGCGGCACTCTTTCTTGCAAAAATCGGCGGCAGTACGGACCAAAGTCCATCTTCCAGGGAAACCATGGGCGGTTTTCCTGCACGGTAACGTTCGATAAATTCTTCCAGAGCATCCGGAATATTTTCATTGACCGGAATCACAACACCCGGTTTTCGCTTTGCAGACATTTCGTGGAATATAATAGAAGATTCCACATTCCACTCCCATTCCAGAGAGCCGCCGGTTCCTTCCAGATACCCTTTGACGGTGAAATGGGGATTCCGTTCAGAGGAGTGGAAGGAGATCTGACAACCGCTTTTCTGTTTGATCATAAGATCCCAGGTATCTTCCACACAGGTATCATTCCCCGGAAGTCTCAAGCTCATTGCTGAAATGCTTGAAAAATCACCGCCGAGAGTCCGCATCCATTCAAAACAGTGACAGTAATGCTGAGTCAGTTCGCCGCCGGTTTCGGGGACATGCCGCCAGTCTTTGACTTCGCCGGGTTTATAAACCGGGATATTATCGCAGCAAACCCAGTTGAAGTTGATTCCGAACAGTTTGCCGATCTTTCCGGCTTGCACCATCTCGGTAAGCTGACGGAAGACTGGAATGTAGCGGTAGGAAAGCCCCACATGGATATAATGTTTACCGCAAAGGGGCATCAGTCTGCGGATATCTTTCGGGAAGACAGCCACAGGTTTTTCGATATAAATGGGCTTTCCGGATTTTACAGCCTGCAGCAGAGCATCCGGATGAGCTGCCGGGAAGAGAGAAATCAGCAGCATATCAACCTGATCAGAACAGAGAAGTTCCTCCAGGGTTACAGCTTTGGCTCCATATTTCTGAGCCAAAGACTCTGCCCGTTCAGAATTGATATCATGACAGAGTGTCACACATGCCATTCCCGATTCAAGAGCTTTTTCAAGGATTTGCTGTGTTCTGTTTCCACAGCCATAAAGACCAATTCTGAACTTGTTCATCATTCACCTCAATATAAATAATCCATTGCTTTGCTCCAGAGCGGATCGACATCTGTATAGAGGTCGAACATCTTCCGGAAGAACTCTTTCCGTTTTGTTTCAAACCGGTGTACCGGATAAGCATCCAATGCAGCTGCAAAGATCCGGGGATCACGGTTTGCCAGAGCTTCTGCAATCAGAGTCTGGAACTCGGAAAGAGAAGCGATCAAACCGCGGAACGGTGACGGAATGTACTGGTTTTCGACCGGTGTAATGGTATCTTTGAAGATATCCATGGTATATTCCGCAGCAGCACCTTCCGGCAAGCCTTCGACAACGCCATAGTTGGGATGGCTGGCAACAATCCGCATTTTTTCGATTCCGGCAACAGCTTTGAGGATCGGGATGGAAATATCGGTGATATCTCTGCCGCAGTAGGGATTTTCGCGTCTGGGAAGATCCCACTGAACTTTTTCCGGATTCTTGGAAAGATCAATAAATTCGGCAAACCGTTTTTCGATTCTGGCAAGCTCATTTGCACGGGCATTTTTGACATCAAAAGCATCTCGGCTGCCGTCATACTTCTTCAGGATCTTTTCAGAGTTACCAATGGAAATATGCGCCAGACCGTCATATTCTGTTGAGAAGACCAGTGTATTATATTTCCGGTACATATTGTAAAGGTCGCTGATTGCCATTTCCATCATTTCTTTGGCAATTCCTGTATTGTTGAATTCCATTGGTTTCCAGGAATCAGTCAATGTTCTGGGCAGCAGAGAGCTGTAAAGATCTTCGCCTTTGTATTCTCCGCGCAGGATGAAAGAAAGATGGTTCACACCGGCTGCAACGACATTCCAGTTGGGGTCAAAGCCGTCTTTTCCGAAGCAGAGACGCCCCAAATCCCAGCGGTGATTTCCGAATCCGCCGCAGATTCCGAGAGCTTTGATTTTGGTGAAACGGTTGACCATGCAGCTGTAAACAGCAACAGGGTTCGGAAAAATAAGCATAAGAGCTTTCGGACTGAGTTTTTCCAGTTTTTTCGCAATATCAAGAATAAGCCCGCCCAATCTCAAAGAGAGAAATGCGCCGTTGACTGACAGCTGGTCCGAAGAGAAATAGCCATATTCGTAAGCAAGGAATTTTGCAAGAGTTTCAGTCGGTTCTCTCTGAGCCGCCATTGTCAGATACAGCACGTCAATACCGGTCAAACCTTCATCCATGTTTGTTGTTGCAACGACTTTGCACTGGACATTCTGATATTCGGGACATGCGGCGATAAGTCTTGCAACTGCCTCAGCACGATCCAGTTTCAAGTCGATCAGACGGATCTCTCCGTTCCGGAAGATTTCCGGACATTCATGAAAAATTCCTCTGAAGATTGGCAGCAAACGCAATGATCCACAGCCGATAAATGCAGCTTTCATTTTTTCTCCTTTTGTTGATTTTTGCTTTATCCGGAGTCGTTCCTCTATTTCATATAAGGAGCAACTGAAAAATTCTGAGCTAATATAATCTTCCGCAAAAAAAAATCAAGCTGAAATAAGATCTTTTTTCTTAATTTCCGGGAATTAGAAAGGCTTCCTGTTGAGGAATAACGGTATCGCAGTTTTCCAGGAACCAGCAAACATTTTCATTCTGGCGCACAGCGAAAAACGGATCAGCTTTCCGATGGGGCCGTCCGGCAAGCTGGAACGTTGTTTCAAGAATCAGCAGAACATCGTGCTTGATTGCCTTAATCCGCTGCATGATCGCCTGCCAGTCATTGATCCCCTGCCCCGGCATCCAGTGTAATTCATCTATTCCGTCATAATCACTGATATGAAATGTTCTGATCCGCGGAGCAAGTTCTGTGATCATATCAGGAATTTCTTTGTAACGGTCCATGGTATGATTCACATCAAAGCAGATCCCGACGTGTTCAGCATCAAACCGGGAGGTTATTGTTTGGAGTTCTTTCACACTGTTTCCGATGCAGGTTCGGGGAAGATATTCCACATTGATGGAAAAATTCATTTCTTCTGCGACGGGGATCAGTTCTTCGATAGAACGGCAAACCTGATCGATCCGCTTCGGGTGTTCTTCCATCGGCGGTTCATGGCTCGCATGAAGAGTGACCTGGGGAGCCATCATATCCGCATTATCGCGGATAAGTTTCACAAATCGTCCCATGATCTCTTTCCGCTGTTCTTCATCCAAAACGGAAGGATCCCAGATTTTCCCGCCGCCGAAAAACGGAAGATGGACACTTGCTGACCGGATTTTTTCCTCTTTCAACAAACTTCGCATCAGAGAACATGCCTGTCTTGCTTCTGCATTTTCTTCAACGCAGGCAAGAAAACTCACCTCAAGATTGCGGAACTTGCTCTTTCGGAGAGCCTCCGCCAAAGCAGGCGTAACATAAGGACTGGAAGCGACAGAATCTGAAACAGCATAAGAAATCATAATAAGTTCCTTTTTTATAATGTTACAGTCCCGACAACTTTTCTGCAGGAACAGTGAACATCAGTTCATGGAAGAATATAGCATTCTGGAATTATTTTGTCAAGAAAATTGTAAAAAAATCACGGAAAATCAAACCGATAAACTCTTCAGTTATCTTCTTTTTAAACTGACAGAGTTTCACACTCTTATAAACTTCGTCTGCAGCACTTGCAAAATTACAAAAACGTGATATGTTACGGAAAACTTTCAACGGAATGGAGCGGTTTTGTTATGAATAAAAAAGACGTTATCGGAATCAGTCTCGGTATTATATTCCTCCTTGTTGCAGTCGCAGGACTTTGGATGTCCTCTAAGGATGATCAAAAAGGAAGAACGACACCTGCTGCAAGATATTCATGGGAAAAAGTAACGTTTCAGGATCCTGAGCTGAATAAAATTCTCAAAGACCTTCAGGTTGGTTATACGCATGGATTTCTGTTCCGGAAAGATTCATTGACACCGATATACTTTCCTGTTTACATTGGAAAAAGTGCTAAAGGAGCAGAAGCTGTCAAAGCCTATTTTCCCAATGCGAAACAGAGTCTGTCCGGTTACATGATCCGGGAAGAATCTGCGCTGAAACTTCTTGGAATCGAAAAACCGGCAATTTTCTCAGGAAAAAAGATCCGGAATGATATTGAAATCTCTTTTTCCGGAGATGATATCATTATCTCATTCACGACCCAATCCACGAATGTCGTTCTGGATCCGCCGCAGATGATTCATTTTCTGCATCGCTACTTTAAGAAGAACGAAAAGAAACCGGAACCGGCTGTTTCAGCAGAACAACCGGCTGCAAAACCGGATAAGAAAAAATAAATTCTGCACTGTACTTCAGTTTGCGGAACAGATTGCAACTGCAAAAAAAAACTCATATTTCCTGTATAAAAGCCTGTTTTTTACTTGCAAATAAAAAAGGTTCATGGTATATTACGCGGAAAATCAATAACATTTGGAGGTTTTACCATGGATTTTTCCCGTTATTTCCGCGATTATCCCACACCGGATGGCTTTTACGGTCCTTATGGCGGAGCTCAGCTTGCGCCAGAATTGAAAGAAGCGTTTGACGAAATCAACAAGGCATACCAGGCGATTTGTCAGTCTGCACATTTTATCAATGAACTGCGCCGCATCCGCCGGGAGTTTCAGGGACGCCCCACACCGGTCTATCATTGCGACAGACTTTCCCGTAAACTCGGCAACTGTCAGATCTACCTGAAACGCGAGGATTTGAACCATACCGGAGCTCACAAGCTCAATCACTGTATGGGGGAAGGACTTCTTGCGAAATATATGGGCAAGAAGCGGATCATTGCAGAAACCGGAGCCGGACAGCATGGTGTTGCACTGGCAACTGCTGCAGCTTACTTCGGTCTGGAATGCGAAATCCACATGGGTGAAGTCGATATTGCGAAGCAGGCTCCCAACGTAACCCGCATGAAGATTCTCGGCGCAAAGGTCATCCCTGTCACACACGGACAAAAAGCATTGAAAGAAGCTGTGGATTCCGCTTTTGAATCCTATGCAAGAAATTATAAGGACTCCATCTACTGTATCGGTACTGCAGCCGGTCCGCATCCGTTCCCGCTGATGGTTCGCGATTTTCAGGCTTGTATCGGTGATGAATCCCGCCAGCAGTTCCTTGATATGACCGGACACCTGCCCGATGCTGTTTGTGCATGCGTCGGCGGCGGTTCCAATGCTGCCGGATCTTTCTGCGCATACCTGAACGACCCCGTTGATATCTATGGAGTTGAACCCCTCGGACGCGGAGCCATGAAAGGCGATCATGCGGCATCCATCAACTACGGAAAACCCGGGGATCTTCACGGTTTCCACTCCTATGTTCTCGCAGACGAAAAAGGGGAAGCGGATCCCGTTTACTCCATCGCCAGCGGTCTGGACTATCAGGCTGTCGGTCCGGAACATGCTTTCTGGCATGATCTCGGCAGGGTCAAATATGTCACTGCCTCTGACGAAGAAGCTGTCAATGCGTTCTTCATGCTCTCACGCTATGAAGGAATCATCCCCGCGCTGGAAAGCTCTCACGCGATCGCATACGCCATCAAGTGGGCAAAAGAACATCCCTATGGATCGATCCTTGCAACCTGCTCCGGCAGAGGCGACAAGGATGTTGATTATGTCGTTGAACATTACGGTTACGGCGACGACAGAGAATATTGATCACATTGCTGAAGGAGTTTCTGGCTCATGAAAAAAGAACTGGCTCTCGGAATGATGCGGCTTCCGGTCGATGGAAGCGGAAAGATTGATTACAACGAAACAAACCGTCTGGTCGATTTCTTTCTGGAACAGGGTTTCCGCAGATTCGATACAGCAGAACTTTATCATGATGCCCAATCCGAAGCAGCTGTCCGCGACTGTGTTGTAAAACGGCATAAACGGGATTCTATTGAGATTGCAGACAAGCTGACATCCTGGAGGATCCCGGAGGAAATGACCGCAGAAGAATTTTTCCAAAGACAGCTGCAAGTCACTCAGGCTGAATACTTTGACCGTTATCTTCTTCACTCTGTGGAAGATAAGATATATGAAGTCGCGGAAGAAAAACGATATTTTGATTTCATCTTCCGGAAGAAAGCAGAAGGTCTCGTCCGCGAAGCCGGTTTTTCTTTCCACGGCACACCGGAACTGCTGGACAAAGTTCTGACTCAATACCCCGAAGTCGATTTTGTTCAGCTTCAGATCAACTATATCGACTGGGACAGTCCCTCGATCCGTTCCCGTCAATGCTATGAAATTGCACGGAAACACGGAAAAAAGATCCTTATTATGGAACCCGTCAAGGGCGGGATGCTTGCCAATCTTCCGGCAGAGGGTGCAGAAATTCTGAAAGCAGCTGCGCCGGAACGGAGCATCGCTTCCTGGGCAATCCGTTTCGCAGCCGGGCTGGAAGGTGTCGATACCGTTCTCAGCGGGATCAATACCATGGAACAGATGATCGACAACACCGCTCTGATGAAAGATTTCCAACCGCTTTCCGATGACGAATTGAAAGCATTGGGAAAACTTCGGGCATACATGACCCGGATCCCGCTGGTGGAGTGCACCGGATGCAAATATTGTGTCCCTGCCTGCCCGCTTGAATTGCCGATCCCGGGCTTTATCTCGGTTCTGAACAATGCTCAGCTTTTCGGAAAAGTAAAAGGGATCGCCCACACTTACCGCTGGCTGACTGAAAAGCATACGCCGGCTGATTGCGTAAAATGCGAATGCTGTACAGCTGTCTGTCCGCAGCATCTTGATATTCCCGGTCATCTGGAACGTTTGGCAAACTGGGTCAAACGCAACGATTTATAATTACCCTCAAGGAGTTTTCCAATGAAAAAAACTGTATCTGTTATTGCAGCAGGTTTGGCTGCTGTCTCTTTTTCTGCTCAGAAACCGGATCCGTTCAAAGAATTTCCGGAAAAATATTGGGATTTTTCTCTGGTAAATAAGGTTCCGGCGTTCCGTGATGCTCCGGCAAAACATCAGGTCAAAGGTCTCCGTGCCGTTCTGGTCGAAGGTTTTGGACCGAAAGCTGATGATAAAGATTTCGGAACAGCATTTCCGAAGCCGCTGAAAGATAAGACGAAAGCAGAATTTTTTGCATACATAGGAATCCCTTCAACACCCATGCCGAAAGGCGGATATCCCGGGATCGTCATGATCCACGGCGGAGGCGGAACCGCATTCCCCGGCTGGACAAAAATGTGGGTCGACAAAGGCTTTATTGTCATTTCTATTGACTGGTACAACACAATGCCGGTACCGAAGCACAAACATATTCCGACAAACAGCATTTCCGAACGCATCCCCCTGCCCGGAGGAAAACGACAGGACCACATTTCCAACGTCGCAAACATGGCTGTCGCACACTCATTGCTGCGATCCTTGAAAGAGGTGAACCCTGAGAAAACAGCATTTGTGGGGCTCTCATGGGGCAGCTGGTACGGCACGATGCTCGCTTCTCTGGATAACCGTTTCAATGGAGGTATCCTGATTTACTGCGGCGACAGAAAATACCACAAAAAGATTTTCAACGGCAGATTCGTTCATGCGGCTAAGATCCCCCTCTACTGGGTCGTCAGTACCCATGACCAGAACGTTAACCTGAGAACTCTGAAAGATTCGTTCAAGACCTGTCCGACAATCGACACGAAATCCATCGTGATCGAACTGCCCCATTCTCACATCGGATTTGAGTTTGATTCCTGTTTCAGAATGGCGGAACACTATACAACAAAGGCTGTCCCGGCTCTTCCGAAACTCAGCAATATGAAGGTTCATGGAGACACCGCGACCTGCACGATCCTCTCCCCGGGAAAAGGTATTACGAAAGCAGTTCTCTGTTACACTGCAGATGATAAACAAATCAAGTATCACCTGCGCAAATGGGGAACTGTTCCTGCTGTAATCAATGGGAATACCATCACAGCAAAGATTCCGGGAGGTGCTTATATGTACTACATCTCAGCCTATGAGGGAGACAGCAAGCATCATGACCTTTGCGGTTCAACCAATCCGGTTGTTAAACCGTTTCCCGGAAAGAAACCGGAGAAAAAGAAATAATCAGATTTCAAGCTGCAAGAATAAACCGCCGGAAAATAACGGCGGTTTTCTTTTTTTCCGGCAGTTATTCCGCTTTCAGGATCAAATATGCAGGCAGACCTTTAATATCATAAAGGTTCAGAAGTTTTCTGATTTCCGGATCATCAGCATTGGTTGCATCGACCTTGATAAACTCGAACTCTTCCAGTTTTGCCTTGACATCGGGATCCTGAAAAACAGTCTTTTCCATGGCAATACAGTTTTTGCACCAGTCAGCATAAAAATCAACGAAGACAGGTTTTCCGGACTCTTTAGACCGGATCAGTATTTCATGAAGATTTGCCGGTTTTTCAGTCTTTTCCGGAAACTTGATCTTCCAAGCCTGGATTCCGTAATAGATCCCTATCAGCATGATCAGTAAGCCGAAAAGATGTTTGACATGAACCATCCATCCGCCCGGTTTCGGCAGGAAACTGATTCCGGCAGCAAGCAGAGGCCAGGGAAATGCCATCCCGAGTCCAAGCAGAAACGGAAGAACCAATCCCCACCAGAAACCGGAAGCATAAAGCCCGGCAGAATATATCATAATGGCAATCACAACAGGTGCA
>JAFTJI010000220.1 GCA_017456495.1 Lentisphaeria bacterium
CTTTGTATCCAAGATGATTGTTCCTCATGTCTAATATAACACGGATTTTGAATTTTGCACTATACCGACGGTTTGTTCTGTGTTCTTTCTTCATAAAAAATGCACCTCAAAGGTTGTGTCCAACTTTTGGGGTGCACTTCAAAAAAATCCGGGGCGTTTTTTTTGCTGAAAAAATCAATCAGGCAGCATGACCGTGAGTCTGAAGATAAAGCATTCCTTCATCACGGGCTTGCTTGAGCATCTTCCTGCGAACCCAGAAGAGAATGATTCCGTTGATCACTGAGATCATGATCCATGAAATCGGATAGGAAACCATAAGCTGAGTCAAAGTTTCAGGTTTCGGAAAGACTGCCACCACCCAGAAAATACGGAACACACATGTTCCGAACACCGTGGTGATCGTTGGTTTAACAGAGTGCCCAAGCCCGCGGAGTGAACCGGAAATTGCATCCATGATCGCGCCCAGGAAGTAGGTGCACATCATGATTCCGAAACGCTGCATGCCCCATTCGATCACTTTCGGATCCGGATTATAAAATCCCAGAAGAGGTTTTCCAAACATCAGAAAAATACCGCAGGAGACCAGAGAAAATACCGTTGTATAGAGCAGACAGATGAAAATACTGCGGATCACGCGTTTGTATTTTTTTCCGCCGAGATTCTGTCCGGTAAAGCTCATGGAACTTTGATAATAGGCTCCGTTTGCAACCGTTGCCACTCCTTCCAGACTCTGACATGCGGCATTTCCAGCCATTGCCTGACTGCCGAGGGTGTTGACGGCTGACTGGATAAAAACGTTGGAAATGCAGTAAAGAGCCCCCTGGACCCCGGCGGGAATCCCGATCCACAGGACTTCTTTCAATTCAGCCCAATGGAAACGAATATGTCTGATAATCAGACGGATGGAACCGCTGGATTTATACAGAGCGAGCAAAACAAGATACGCAGAAAGGATATTGGAAATTTTCGTTGCAAGAGCCACCCCGGCGGCATCCATTTTACAGACAAGCACAAAAAACAGATTGAGCAGCACATTGACACTCCCGGCAACTGCAATATAAATCAATGGTCGTTTCGTATCTCCGACAGCCCGCAAAACAGAAGAGCCAATGGTATAAAGCACTGTAAAAGGAAGTCCGATACTGCAAATCTGAAGATAAAGAGTCGCTTTATCCAACACATCTTCCGGCGTATCCATCCACACCAGAACTGGCCGGGAACATAACACACCCAGCACAGCAACAATGATCCCGGATATGATCCCCAACGCAACCGATGTATGAACTGTCCGGGATACTTTTTTGTAATCCTTTGCGCCGATATACCGGGCTGTAATAGAATTGACTCCGGCACCGAATCCGAAAAAGAAAACCAGCAGCAGAATACTCAATGCCGCTGTTGCCCCGACGGCAGCAGTTGCAGATGTCCTGACTTCTGCCGGAGCAAATTGTCCCAGCACGATCAAATCTGCCGCGTGGAACATCAGGATCATAATATTTGTTGCGATCAAAGGGAGTGAAAATTGGAAAATTTGCCGGAACAGTGATCCATGACACATGTCCATCTTGTATTTTTTATCTTCGCTCATGACAGGAGACCTCAATAATTAATGTTGAGATGTAATATACAATTCTTTTTTTATATTACAACTGCAAAATCATTGTTTTTTACAGTTTGCTGTCACGGATTCAGTAATTTATTATAACGATCCTTCCACAACTTGGAAAAAGATGTATAATGGTTCCCGGCAGGATAAATCTCAATGGATTTTTTTGTTTTCAGACGGTTGTAAAGAACATAGATGCTGGTAGGACAGCAGATAAAATCATTCAGCCCGGCACTCAGATAAACATCTGCCCTGATTCTGTCTGCAAAAAAGACATTATCATAATAGGGAGCTGTTTTCATCCGGCGGGGGTCCGGTTTCCGTCTGCGGGCATCGAAGAGAGTTGGCCAACCCGGTTTCCGCGGTGGCTTGGCAAGAGATCCGCCATGAT
Organism: Lentisphaeria bacterium; assembly: GCA_017456495.1. Lineage (GTDB taxonomy): Bacteria > Verrucomicrobiota > Lentisphaeria > Victivallales > UBA1829 > SIG79. The sequence continues at coordinate 1,998 of JAFTJI010000220.1, forward strand.
CCATCAATGCCGGAACGGAAACCACGCACAGCGTTACCTGCGGATCCAATCCAGCCGCAGCCAATGCCTGTGCGCCGCCCATACTCATTCCCTGCACGATCAACACTTTTCCGTTCCATTCGGGTCTGCTTTTGATATAATCCAATGCCCGCATCACACGGAAAAACATTCCGCGGAAATAAAAAGTCTCCCGATCCCCTGCCCCGCGATTCCAATAGGAACGCAGCTCTTTTTTTGCCAGAGAGCTGTAATATTGCGGTGTTTTTCCATTCGGGATCCCGTGGGAATTTACATCAAGATATAATGCAGGCGGAAGTGCAATGCTTTTGATGGATGAACGGACACCAGCCCCATGAAAGGAAACAACTGCCGGTAGAGATTTATTTTTGGCATTACGCGGCACACAGAGATATCCGGAAACCGGCATGCCTCCGGCACAATCCACCTGGACATCATAGCACCGGAAACGTCCTTTCTGTTGGGGGGATGGTTCGACTTCTGTCAATTTTGCTTTCAGGGGAACTTTATCCAGAATTTTCCGCTGCTGATCCCAGAACGCATCAAAATCATCCGGTTTCTCCATACCGGGACGAAGTTTTTCCGGCTCGACCAAAACCCCAATTCCGGCACTTACAGTTTTCTTTTTCCCGGATTTATCCTTATACTCAAAAACGTTTCCGGTGTCATCAAGAAGGGTGAATTGAACATTGATCCAGCCCGGATGCGGCAGCGAATATTTGACAGAATCACCGGAAAACAGAGTCCCGGAATCTTTCTTCAAACCGTCAACGTTTATGATATAGCTGATTTTCTTCCCTTTGATCCCGTGTTGGGAATTACCCTGCACAAGATAGACAGAAAATTGCACAGGCTCATTGATTTTCAACTTCCAATTGCGGTCACACTTTATTGAAAGTTTATAATTCTCTGCCAGCACATGAACTGCAAGGAACAACAGCAAGAACACAAATCTAGTCATAAAATCAACCTTTCCGTTAGATAACGACATTTTAAACAAGTTACTGGAAATGTAGCGCAAAAATCAGAAAAGTCAATCGCCGGAACATCATGAATTTACGGAAAAGAGAACATGGATCGCTTGAGTCAGTATGTCTGACACGGGCGCAAACTTCCCTTTTATCAAGGATTGAAATATTTTTTTTATTTTGCTCTGCGCCTTTGTGCTTGATGATATTTCGACTTAATTATTTTGACAGTATCAGTGTGCCGAACCGATTGATGTTCCGGAATCCGCCGAATGTCGGAAGATAGCAGCATTGTTCCCATTTTTCCGGCTGACGATCCTGAAAATAGTCCGGAACCATGAGTGCATATCCGGACAATTTACGGACATGCCTTTTGATTCTCAAAGAGAAACAACTTCCAGAACTCCGGATGTTCCTTTGGGCAGCTTGAAAATCACAGAATTGCCAAAACTCTTACGGAACGGCACGATCCTTCCATTGTAAAGAATAGAACCGGGCGCACCGCCGAGGATCAGAGAGGTTTTCTCTCCGGGCGTTCCGGAAATCTGCAAGGTCCATTTTCTTTTCCGGGTCTCTGTGATCAAAACATCATATCCGGCAGTCAGGGCATCATCTTCAAAATATGCCCGATGCCAGCAGATCACAGGAGATGCCAACCCGGAAAAGTGGTGCCATCCCATTCCGGAACCGGAAGCAATACTGAACTGTTCAAAACAGGCATAATGTCTGAAAGTTTCCCGTTCCCACGACCGCAAGGCTGTATGGGCGATCTTCTCTGCAAAACGGCTCAAACCGTCATTCAAAGCAGCTTTCCACAAAAGCCACTGATGCGGCATCCAGACACTTCCGTTCCAATAACCGTCAGGTGTAAAATAAGTTGCAGATTGATCCACAGCTGAAATCCCGGATTTTGTCCAGAGATGCTGTGCAGATTGAACTTTTTCCCACAATCCGGCGCGCTGTTCTTCTGTTACAGCATCGGCGATCAAAGGAGAAGCTCCATCAAGTCCCATGTTGTAGTTGGAACCGTCTTTGTAACGGAAAAAACCATCCGGGTTACCGTTTTTATCAACATTGACATAGCTGAAATATCCGGTTTCTTCATCCCAGGAATATTTCTGCAGGGATTCAGAAAGCTCTTTGATATCTTTATCATACACTTCAACGGGTTCCCCAATGATCCCGGCAAGAGACCGGAGCAGCTTGGCACAGCGGATAATGCAGGAAGTGGAAATCACCGGGATCACTCTGTATTTATCCTCATGCAGCATCCGTTCCCATTGCGGTGGATAATCATCCCAACCGCCGGAGTTGTAGGAATAATCCCAGGTGCAGATCATTGGTGCATTACAGTGAGACCTTGTTGTTGATCCGGCAGTATGTCCGGCAAGATAATCATACATCCTCTTCACGCGGGGATAGAAATGACGGAGCATCTCTTTATCACAGGAACGGTTCCACAGTTCGTAGAAGAGGAAAATCTGCATAGGAAGCGGGGTTCCGTGAAGAACAAAGGCATTTTTCTGGTCGTCTTTTGCGGTAAGATATGCGTTGAGATTCTCCACAGCACGGCGGTAATCCAAGTCAAGCAAAGCAAGTCCGATGAAGCCGGAATCCCAGGTGTAAAGACAGTTCCAGAGGCGTCCGGGCGTGTGGTTTCTCACAAAAGAACCATTGCATCTGATGGGGTAAACAACGTTTGTCATGATGACTGATGCCATCCGTTCCATGCTGAAAAGATAAGGACTGCCCGGGAGATTCAGAATTGAGGGTGCAGGTAAAGCCGGAAGTGTTTTGGCGTTCAAGAACTTCAAAACCTGTTCCCGGCTGCCGCTGCAAACCCGGAAATCAATATGCTGTTCAGCTCCAGCTGCAATCGTCACAGGTTGAACAGCAATCGAAAACCCTCCCTCGGTTCCGCCCGGTTCTTTGATCGTATCACCGGGATGTTTCTGAAGAACATAATCGCAATAAGTGAAGTTTTTCAACAGATCTTTTCCCATATAATTCCGGTGAAAAGAAGGAGTTGTAACAGAAATGATCCCGTAGCAATCCAAGCCGTCGCCGAAGTGCAAAAGATATTTCCCCTGCCCTGTCTGTTCCCAGAAGACTTCACTGTTCTGCGGAAGATATTTCAGTTGCGGCTTCACACCTTTCGGCATGACAATAAGACGGTTTACCGTTTCGTCTGCCGGCGCAGTATATTCAAAAGATTTTCCTTTCTGTCCGGGCAGAGCAACCGTTTTCAGGGCACCATCGATTTGTTTGACAAGATAAAGATCTTTTCGGGACAGAGCATTTTCTGCACGGAATTTCATTACTGTTCCGGCTTTTACCGGATAGCAGGTATCTTTCAGAACAGGAGTTGCGGAAACCATCTCTCCGGGATTCATGACATCGCTGTTCAAACCGCAACCCGGTAGTTCCGGCGAAATGATTTCCAAAGCATCGGGACAAATACACTGTTCAGGACGCAAGGGGATCAGACGGGTCAGGAGCTGAACCGCCAGATCCTGATTCCGGTTGGTATTGTTGACAAAATGACATCTGAGGCGGTGAATATTGGGGGTACATTCCACAAACTCAAGATCGGCATAGATCTTATCTTTCCACTCAAGCTGCTGACGGTAAGAGTATTGCCGCAAATCGGAAGAACATCGCCACGGGATCCCGCCGCTGGGTCTGCGGGCATCAGGGATCGCCAGCGGACGGCGGTAGAATCCGGGCATGAGGATCATATCCAGAATGGTTCCGAACTCCTGATTGTGAATATGGGAAATCCCGAAAGTCCGGGCAGAATAGGGTCCCCATTCCGGCAGGGAAAGATCGTGAGTATGTTCCAGTTTGTTCCAGTCAAAAGAAATCTGCGGCTGTTTTTTCATCGTAACGCTCTCAGTGCATGGTTCGTTTCAAAGAAGAAGGTTTGGCTCCGGGTTCATCCCGGTAAAGCAAACCCGCTTCATGCATGGTAAGTTTGCAGCCGCGTGACCGCAAAATCTCCTGCAGTTCCGGAACGGAAATATCTGACGGTTCAACACGCTGTTTTGCACAGAGCGCAGCCGCAACTCCGGCGGCTTCTCCGCTGACTGCACAGGCGGGAATGGAACGGATCAATTCCCAGGCATAACCTTCTGCGGAAATACAGCGTCCGGCGGCAAGGATCCCGGAAGTTCCCGCCGGAATCAACGCTTCGTACGGGATCTCCTGAATCGTATTGACACTGCTCCAATCGGAAGACATGCCGATGGAATGTTTCATGGGGGTATTGTGCGTATCTTCCGGGATCGTGTAAAGTCCTTTGATCGCGGCGGCTGTCCGGAATTGAGCCATAGCGGGGATCAGAACCGGGAAATGTTTGGAACGGTTTCCGGCTGCGGCATACTCTTCACGAGCCCATTTTCTGCCTTGAAGCAGAAACTCTGTTGCGCCGCGCGGATCGGTTTCATGGAATGGAAAATCAGATTTATCAATGATTCCGTTGACTTTCCCGCGCAGTGTTCCATCCAGAGTCTTCCAACCGCTATCGGTATTTGGATTGCAATGTTCCAGACTCCAGTAGCAGAGCATATTTTCTCCGGAACGGGTTTCGCCGCCCGCTTCCCGGACAACTTCGCCGTCACCGGTGGCATCCACAACAACAGAAGCACGGATGATCCCGTTTCCGCCTTTGTTGCGAACCTGAACTTCCTTTTTTCCGCCGTTCTCACGGTATCCTGTCAGGACGGTATCGAGCCAGATTTCCACACCAGCCGCTTCCAGCATTTCATCCATTGCAAAAATGAAAGATGCAGGAGAAAATGTTGTTCTGTAACGGTCATAGATCCCCTCCCCGGCAGAATCCGGTTCCTGCCAATGGGGATTCAGGGAGTCCGGACCGTATTTGATGGAAGCTTTCAACAGACGTTCACTTAAGCCGAAACAAACCTGATGACCATAGCCGTCGCAAATCGGGAGATAGAAGTAGATCAATCCTGTGGTTGCCAACCCGCCGAACCATGCAGTTTTTTCCACGAGAACCGTTTTTGCTCCGGATTCTGCGGCGGCAACTGCGGCAGCGACTCCGGCGATCCCGCCGCCGATCACTGCAACATCACATTCTGTTTGAAAGCTGTATTCCATATTCTTTTCCTTTTTATTTTTTTGCTTTCGGTTCCAGCAGAAGAACACGGTCGATAAAGACAGCATCCTCATTCTTTGAACCTTTCACATAAGCGGGACCCTGAACCTTGACAGATACAACGACTTCATACATCTTTTCCGGATCCCGGAGGTCGCAGAGACGTCCGGTTTCCACACGGAGCAGACCGGAACTGTGAGCAAAAATATATCCTTTCTGCGGAACTTTCCGGACGCCCAGAGAGTACAGATGATATTTTTCATCCCGGGGAATCACTTTCGGCTGGATCCGTTTCACCATCTTCCGTCCGATTTCATCATACATTCCGATCGCCAATGCTCTGCCTTTGTGGGTGCTCTTGCTGCCGAGTTTCAGAGCTGTTCCATAGAGGGAATCCGGATCGTAGACCGTATCAAACCGCCAGACAGGAAGAGAGAGACCGGAAAGATCGGAGAAGACCTTCCGTCCGCTCAACTCTTTGGGCAGCGGAGTACTGACTGGACCGGGTCCGCCAACTCCGGCAAGACAGATCACGACACGGTCAGTAGCGTACATGTTTTTCTTTTTGGAACCTTTGACAAAGTTCGGTCCCTGGACTTTGATATGAGCATAAATCTCCACATCGTTGTTCAGGTCGGAGGTATCGTAGAACGCTCTGAGCTGAAGCTGACTGCGCCAGCTCCAATGAAGCCACAGGAAGCAGGTTTCGACAAGTTTTACTCTGCCGAGATAATACCAGTGATATTTTTCATCCTTCGGCATCATCTGAGGCGGCAGATTTGCTTTTGCCTGATATCTGCGGTTACGGTAATCGTAAACGCCCATGCTGATGCCGCGGTCATTGCGCAAACGCGCAGCCAGTTCTTTGGCATCAGTCCGTTTCGGGAGAACGCCTTCAATAAAACCAACCGCTTTTCCGCCGAATGCTTCAGGGTCATCAATGACGGTGATCATCTTGTCATCCGTAAGAACCGGCCAGGCACAATCAGCAATCACTTTTTTGTTTTCAAATCCTTTCAGCGCAGGAACATTTGCGGAAATGCTCTGACAGTAAACAGCCATCTCATCCAGACGGCGTTTTTGCTTGGATGCGACAGTATAACGTTTTACTGCCATCTTGAAGTTTTTGTGCAGACGGTTCATGACTTTGACGGGATCCGGCACAAGGTCTTTTGCGAGCATTGCACGTTTATCCAGCAATGCCATATCAATAGAAATCCGTTCCCGACCGATGCGTTCAAGAATGATGGGATCACCGGCGACTGCCTTTTCTGCTTCATCGAACCACTTCAGGACTTTCCGGAAGAACTCATCATTCAAATCTGTTCTGCGATTCAGCGGAAGATCGCAGAGAGAACCGTTCAGCGCAGAGTTTCCAGCCTGCAGCAAATCATGATATTTCCGCATAAAAGGAGCGGCTTTTCCGAAATATGCTGCCAGAAAACGGTCGATCTCTTTCTGTTCGTCAAGATCGAGATTGTTCATCAGGCGCAATCCCAGCCAGACACGCAGCTGGTGCAAGCTGGTATATTCCGGCTCTTCACTTTCTGCGAAGATAAACTTCACACCGATTTTTTTGTAGAAACGCAAGTTTTCTGCAATATTGAGCGCATTGGTTGCAGGATATTTCCAGCGTTCGGCGTAAAGGATCCAGTAATCCCAGATCCCGAGCGTTGTGATCTTGCTCCAGCCTTCCAGAAGCTCTCTCTGTTCCCTGTTGCAGGGGTGATTGTAAGAACGGTGAGTCTGGCGTTTTTCTCCGGCATATTCACCGCCGAGAAGCGCGATCTCAACCATCACATTGGATTCCGGTTTGATGCCGACCGGGGGATTTTTTGTGTTCAAATGTCCGGTGGTCATGATCTTGATCTCCGGATAATCTTTCCGGATATTCCGGGCGATCCCGTTGATGAAATAAATCAAAGCACCAGCATAACCGTTATACTTTTTGACCAGCGCAAGGCATCCGGCACACTGGCAGTCTGCATTGTTGTCGTTTGACATAATGCAGTAGATTTCCGGACGGCGTCCGACCGGATGAGTTTTTGCATCGCGGGCAATGAACTCTTTCAGTTTTGCGGTAAAAAGTTCAACGGTTTTCGGGTTGCTGTAACAAACCTGTCCGGGACCGGAAGCATTTTTTGCCCTGATTCTTTTTCTGGCGGATGCAGACCATGAGAAGCACTCTTCTTCAGCCTTGCCCCAATCCGCTGTATAATTGTAGTAAGTATGACATGCACGGGGATATCCGGTAGCGGAGTTCACGCCGCGATCGAATGCCGGACCGGAAAAGATCATGCGGTCATGGAAATGGTTCATTCTGTTGCGCGCCATATGTTTGAAATAAAGGTCTCTGGGCGCACCGAAATAAGTGTGAACACTGCGGTACGGGAAAGATGGTTCCCCTTTCCGTTTCAGGTTTGCAGCCCACTTGATCTCTTTTCGTTTCGGAACATGAACGCTCCATTCATCCAGCCAGATCACGCCGAGATCTGTTTCCAGAAACTCATAAGCGGCATAGATGACCCCGCGGGGTTCTCCGCCTGTAACGGCAAGAGTATCGGCATCTCTTGCAGTCAGCTGCCACTCTTCTTTCTTATATTTCCGGGCTCCGGCGATTTTGACAGCTTCCGGGTGAGTTCCGATGTAAATGACTTTTCCGGAAGGCTTCCCGATTACGATGGGAGTATCTTTTCCGGTGGCAAGTTTGAAATGTTCCGCCAGTTCCTGAGCCGCCATTTTTTCAGAGGCTGTCGGGTTATCCGGCAATGCAATGGAGATTTGTGCTGACAATGTCAGAGACAAAACTCCCGTAAAAAGTGCAGTAAAAAATTTCATATTTTATATTTCTCCTCTCATTATATCATGGCTCGATTTCATCCCGCCAGGGAAGATATTTATAGTTGGTATTGGCAGCACCGCCGCCCGTCGTTTTAGACCAGACGGTTGTATATTTTTCGGTTCCGACATGACCATCAAGGAATGCAATATTCATTTTTTCCTGATGATTGGGAATTAACTGATTCAACTGAACGCCGCCCAGCTGGAAATAGCACCATGCAGTCCCTTCAAGAACCATATAAATACTGCTGGAATTTTTATAACTGGAAATCGGTTTCGGGGATGCACTTCCAGTGTACATCACACCGCCGTCATCGCGGTTTGACGGTGCAAGTGCGGAACTCAAAGGATAGCAGTTTGAAAGGTTACAGTTCATTGCACGGCGGGAGGTGATATCACTCTTGGAAACGAAGTCGCAGCGGAACTCTTTTCTCCACTGAGCCGCCCCGGTATAACGGATGTTGTAAATCGGTCTGGGGTCAGGAACTCCGACATATTTCAGATAAGTGACCGCCCAGCAGCTGTGACTGCCGTCACTGGAAACAGTCGGCAAACTTCCCCGGAAATCATCAGTGTACTGAATAAGGGTCGTTGAAATCTGCTTGATGTTGTTTTTGCAGTTGGTCATCCGTGCGGATGATCTTGCATTGTTCAACGCAGGCAGCAGCATACCTGCGAGGATCGCAATAATCGCAATCACAACAAGCAATTCGATAAGGGTGAAGTACCGCAAATTAGTTCTTCTGAAACTCTTCATTGTAAAACTCCTTCCGTTATGTTATCTTTTTTTCAGTTCAAAACCTGCTTTATCGACAGAGAGATCGTAGACCTCACCCATATAGTGAAGCCCTTTGATCTTCAAGTAATTGACAGCATCCGGCAAGTTGGGAGCAGCTTTCAGTCCGTCATCATGGATCCGCAGACCGCCCCACCCCATCATAACCAGCTGAAGCATACCGCAGATACCGGTCAGAAGAGAGATCGTTTCATTGTAGGGGGCTTCGGAAACCAGCATATAATCGCCCCGGAAATGGGGAAGAAGATCCTGGAACATCTTCCAGCTGGATTCTGCATCGCCCAGCTGGGCATCAATGATTCCGTGAATAGCAGAACTCATCATGATCTTCTGTGCCGGGTATTTGTCACGGTAATAATCGCAAGTATTCTTTGCCATTTCCTTTGTCATGGGCATTTCCATGGGATAGATCAGAAGAATGGCATCACCCTGCTTGACTTCCTGTCCGCAATAACCTTCAAACTCAATGATGTACTGCTTTTCTTCCTCAACGGGGATCCAGAGTTTTCCGGCAACTTTTCCCCACTCCGGCTTGACTTCAAGATTCAGTTTTCCGGCAACTTTTTCAGCCAGTTCCAGGGAGAATTTTGCACCGTAGTTGGTGAAAGCATTGTTGTTCTGGATCCGTGCGCCTTCATCCGGACAGCAGACTTTCAGGATCTCATAGCGGTCCTTTTCTTCATTATAGACAGCTCTCTCCGCCCAGAAATCAGCGCAGGCAAAAATCAATTCTGCCGCCTGTTCTTTCAGATAAGTCTCATCTCCTGTTATAAGATAATATTTCCAGATTGCCAGAATAACATCGGCGTTGATATGGTGCTGTTTGGAGTAGATCAGACCGGGGATCAGTTCATCGCCGCTCTTTCCGCCTTCCCACGGGAACAAGGCTCCGGGCAGACCGAGTGCCGCAGCGTTCCGCCGGGCTCCGGGCAGAGAATCAACACGGTATTTGATGTAGTTGGATGCCATGCCCGGGTTCATCAGTGCGGCAGGCGGAAAACTCCATGTCTCCGCATCCCAGAAAATGCGATTTGCCCAGGCATTTCCGCTGAGTCCGCAGGGACCGGGAACGCCGCCTTTGCCGTGTTCATCCAGATTGCAATAAAGGTGATACAAGCCGTCATTGACCAGCATCTGAACACCGGGATGGTCGGTTTCAATGTTGTGTTCCCAGAGTTTCGCCCATGCTTTTTCATGTTCGGTGCGCATCGTTTCATGATTTTCAATGGCATAACCGGCAAGTGTCGCGGCGGTATTAATGGGATCTTCACTTGCCGCATCGGAAACCATGGCAGCATACTTCACGATCCTGCAGGGAGTATCTTTCTTTATCATGATCACATTCTGCCGGATATAACCGCCGGGGGTACACTCCACATGACCGGGAGCCTCATTACCGTCGATGGTAAGTGTTGTTGCAACAGCGACTTGATGTCCGCCAAACCGGGAAGAAACGACTTTCGGAAGCATGTAGAACGTTCCAAACTTGTATTCCATGGGCGTGCTGCCGGGGATAAAACTGCCGTCGACGATATCCATAACGGAAAAGCCGGTATCTCTGTCGCTGGTGATGGTTGTTTCAACACAGCCGAGATTCTGATTGGAACGGGAGAGCCAGATTTTCGTTTCGATGTGGAAGACGCATCCCCAGTGGTGCCAGTCACATTCGGTTGTGACGGTTGCAGTCTTCCAATCCAGTTTCTGAACATAATTGAGGATCGCTCCGCTGTCGCGGCGGAAAACCATTCTTCCGTGCTGGATCTTCAAACCGAGGAAGTTGAACGTCGGGACCATTCCTTTATCATCCCACAAGCCGTGCATCTGAGTTCCGCCGGGAGCCATTTTCACGGCATGGAACACGGGGTAAACGGAGGGTTCTCCTTCGGGGGGAACTCTCAAACCGATCAAACCGTTTCCGATGAAAGCATCTCTGTGACCGGGGGAGTAGATATCCCGGCATTCCCTGACCCATGGATCCAGATCTTTACTGGAAAAGAGATCCTGTGTCAAAGTTCTTAACTGTTTCTCCAATTGAGCAGCATCAGATTTCATCCTGTAACCTCATAATATTGTTCTGTGTTTAATGTTCTGGAAACAATATAATAGAGAGGTCAGGCATTTTCAAGTTTTTCAAGAGCCAAAAAACGCCTCAAGCTAGGATAAAACCTCAAAGCAGCGGCAATTCGTGATCCATATACAAATCCCTGTGGATCAACTGATTTTTCGGAGACAAAGGAACAGGCGAGAACATCAGCTCCCGCAGTCTGTTGTAACCGGTGATCCAGAGATTTGAAATGATCGGTTTCATATAAAAAGTATAGATCCCGTTTTCCGGAACCGGGTTCGGAACGGAGAAAGAGCGGAACACAAAAAAGAGAAATTTTTCCGGCAGCCGGATCCCGCTTTCTGCAATGGCATCAGCAACGACTGACCTGAGATCAAAAAATGAGATCAACGCTTCCGGACAACACCCTCTCCGATGAATCTCGGAAAAGGTATGTTTCAGCCGGTTGTAATGAGTGTCATCCCAGTTCACAGCGATATCATCATAGGATTCGCAGGGCAGACCGTAACGGCGTTTGATCTGGCGGAACCGTTTCCAGAAATAATCGTTGAACCCCTCCAGCGAACCGGAGTAGAAAAGCCCGATCCTGCGGTACCCCCGTGAAACAAGAGACTGTACCATCCAGTTCAGGTCATGTTCCAAATCAAAATCAATGGTATCGACTTTCGGGGAGGAAAAAAGCTGATTGCAGGAGACAAACGGAATTCCGGCTTTCATCAGAGTTTCTGCCAACTCCACCGTCAAAGTACTGTGAATAAAAATAACGCCGCGGACATCATTCTGAGTGATCTGGGAGACAGGCTGAATTTTGTTCAAAGCAACCGGATGTGGAGTCAAGCCATCCAGCCGGATCTCATTTGCCAATTTTGACAGCAGAGAACGGCTTTCTCCGCGGTAAATGATCACGATTTTTCCAGGCTGCAGATTTTCCCGGCAGATCTGCACCCCGCACCGTTTTGCCCCGCTTTTCACGATCCCGCGTTCTACAAGAAGTCTGACAGATTCCGTTATGGTCTGTTTTGCCACGGAAAACTGCGTTTGAAGAACGGAAACAGGCGGTAATTTATCAGAATAGACACTCCGTCTGATCCGGCGCTCGATCTCCGCTGTGATTCCCGGCACTTTTGAAGGATACATTTTTACTCCTGTCCTGTTAGCGTTCCCGGTTATAATATAACACCATAGAATTGCTTTTCAATAGCGGGAAAATGAGGTTTTTTCTGAAAGTTTCGGAATAAAACTTGATTTTTTCCGTAAAAATCAGTATTATACAGATTGAATTATCGGGGAACATGGATTATATTTCCTGAAAATCCTATGGAGTGAAATATGGAAAAATCAGTTTATAAAAGAGTTCTGCTGAAAATCAGCGGAGAATCTCTTCAGGGGAAACAGGGTTTCGGCTATGATCCAGAAGCTGTTTCCAGTGTTGTGGAACGGGTCAAAGAAGCAATGACTCTCGGTGTGGAAATCGCGCTGGTCGTCGGAGCAGGAAATATCTGGCGCGGCTTGAAAGGCGCAAAAAGCGGAATGGATCGGGTGTCCGCAGATCAGATGGGAATGCTTGCAACTGCAATGAACTCCCTTTGTCTGAAAAATGCGTTTCTGGCAGCTGGAGTCGATGTGGAAGTTCACTCTGCTATCGGTATGGAACCTTTCATTCAGCGGTTCAATCGTGATCTTGCCATGAAGCAGCTTTCTGAAGGGAAACTTGTGATTTTTGCCTGCGGAACCGGATTATCCCACTTCACCACAGACACCGCAAGTGCTTTGCGTGCGCTGGAAGTGAACTGTCAGGCTCTTCTGAAAGCGACAAAGGTCAACGGTGTTTATACCGCGGACCCGAAGAAAGATCCCACTGCAACCCGGTTTGAGACAATCTCTTTTGCAGAAGTTCTTTCCCGGAAGCTGGGAGTCATGGATTCCACAGCGTTCTCACTTTGCAGCGATAACAATCTGCACATTGTGATTTTCAACTTTGATGAGCCCAATGCTCTGATGAAAATACTTTCCGGCGACAACAGCGTCGGAACCGTCGTTTCCTGAAACAACTGAAAATAAAATATGGAGGTTCAAAAATGGACACAAGCGAATTGCTCGACAACATGGAAGAAAGCATGATGAAATCCGAAGATGCGATGAAAGTGGATTTTTCCGCTATCCGCACCGGTAAAGCATCCCCTGCACTCGTTGAAAACATTCTGGTTGACTATTACGGTTCCAAGACCCGTATCAAAGACATTGCCGGGATCAACACCCCGGAAGCCCGTCTGATCACCATTCAGCCCTGGGATCAGAGCGCAGTCAAATCCATCGAAAAGGCGATCACCGAATCCAATATCGGGATCTCTCCTGTCAGCGATGGACGCGTGATCCGTCTTCCCATTCCCCCGCTGACACAGGAACGCCGCGTTGCTCTGACCAAGCAGGTCAAGTCCCGCGCTGAAGATGCCCGTGTTTCCATGCGTAACATCCGCCGCGATGCAAACGATGCTGCAAAGAAAGCTCAGAAAAACTCTGAACTGACAGAAGACGAATTGAAGTCACTGCTGGAAGACATTCAGAAGATGACTGACAGCTATATTGCCAATGTTGACAAACTGGCAGCAGAAAAAGAAAAAGAACTCCTCTCCTTCTGATCACCGGAGGAAAGAGTTGTGAAAAAGGTCACAAAGGATCGAAAATTTCTGATCTTCAACGGTCTCATCGCATTGGCGGGACTGTTGATCCGTTTGATTGCCGGGTTTCAGCTTCTCCATGGTGATGGAAGAGTCGGGACCCCGCCGAAAGTCACGGATATGTGGACCTATCTGCATTTATCGCGGGAGATCCTTTCCGGGGAGATCCCGCGGGAATTTTATTATCAGCCGTTTTATTACAGCGTATTTCTCCCGGTCGTCCGGTTTTTCTGCCGGGATTCCATGACGCCTGTGATCATTGCGCAAAGTTTATGCGGTGCGGTTGCGGTGTATCTTGCCGGATTGCTTGCCGCCCGGATCGCCGGAAGAAAAGCGGGTTTGATCGCCGCCGGATTTCTGGCACTCTCTCAAATTTGTATTCTTTACACCCCTTATGCCCTGCTTGAGATCATGCAGTCTTTCTGGCTGATCCTGCTTTTGTATCTGGTCTTTCTTGCCTGGAGTCAAAACAAGCTGTGGCAGTGGCTTTCTGCCGGGGTCGTTTTATCATTTGCCATTCTCTCCCGCGGAAACGCCTGGATTTTTCTGCCGGCAATCTTTCTTGCGGTCTGGTTTGCATCAAGAAAAAAAGAGAAACGGGGGAAATTCACAGTAATTGTCTGCGGAGTTGTTCTTCTCGGAACGATCCTTCCGCAGCTGCCGTTTGTTGTTGTAAACTCTGTAGAACGCGGAAGTTTGCAGGGGCCGTCCACTGCCGGCGGGAATGTGCTTGCGCTGGGCAATACGCCGGAAGCTGCGCCGGGGGGCTTGTTCTATCCGGAATCCTATCAGCTCTGGATGGACAAAGAGAAAGAAGTTTCCATTGCGAAGCGGATGTTTGACTGGGCGAAGGAAGAGCCGCTGGCGTTCCTGGAACTGCAGTTCCGTAAAGTTTATCTTTTCTGGGACAGCCGTGAGATCCCGAACAATATTTCTCCGGCAGAAGCGATGAAAGTTGCCCCGTTGCTGCATGCGCTTCATTTTATTCCGACCGGCATCATCATGATTGCTGCGCTGCTCTGTATTTTTTTGAGTCTGCGGAAGATTTTCAAAGGCAAAGAGCGGCTTCTGATTTCGATTCTGTTTGTTCTGTTTTATTGCGGAGCCATGGCGGCGTTTTATAATCTTGCCAGATTCCGCGTGCCATGTGTGCCGCTGATGTGTGTTCTTGCGGGTTGCGGTGTATTCTTTTTCTGCAAATGTTTCCGTCAGCAGGTGGATCGTCCGAAAAGAATTTTCATCGGGATTTTCGCACTTGTGATCTCATGGTTTATTGTTTATCCGGGATATGATTATTACAGAGAGTACTATGAACCGATGATTATGAAAGCAGCCCGTCCGAACGGGGTCAACGTTCCCAACCGTACTGGCGGACGGCTTATTTATGACAATGGACCGCGTATGCTCGGCGGCTGGATGCCGTTCAGCACTCCGCTGATACACAAACAATTCAAGCTGAAAGAAAAGATCGAACCGGGGACCCCGGTTACATTGAGTATTGCTGTGGCATGCGTGGGAAGTCGTCCGGTCATCGGAATAAACGGGATTGGAGTTGACCTTTCTGCTGTCAGAAAAAATTCTATCGAAATGATCCATTTGCCGGCGAAATATCCGGAAGACGGAATTTTCCGGTTTGCGTTTACGGAAGATGTTTTTCCGGTTCTTGATACGCAGCGTTCCTATGGAAGAACTTATGATAAAGACGGAGTTCCCATGAAGGAAGAAATGGTTGTTTCACTCTCTACAAACGGATCGAAGAAATGAAGAAATCCGCCGGAAAGATCCTGAACAGGGAACTCAGCTGGCTGGAATTTAATGCAAGAGTTCTGGATGAAGCTGCGGACCAATCGACGCCGCCGTTGGAACGGTTGAAATTTCTTGCCATCTTCAGCGGGAATCTGGATGAATTTTACATGGTCAGATTTGCCGGGATCAACCGTTCTGCATACAAAAAAGAAGATCATTCCGGAAAAGATCCGCAGGCGCTGCTTCAACAGATCAGTTCACGGGCAAAAAACCTTGTGAACAGACAGTATAAGCTGTTCCATTCAGAGATCCGCCCTGCACTGGAAGCGGAAGGGATCCGTCTGAAAAAATGGGAAAACCTCACGTCACTTCAGAAAGAGAACCTGCGGAAGTTTTTTATCTCAGATATCCTGCCGGTTTTGACACCGATCGGGATCGACCGGAGTCATCCGTTCCCCCTGCTCCCGAATCTGGGACTGGAACTGCTGATCCGTCTCCGCCGCCCCGATGACAAACAGGAACGTTACGCCGTCATGGAAGTTCCTCAGGGGCTGGCCCGTTTTATTGAAGTGGAAAACAGCGGAAACAAATGTTCTTTCCTTGCGCTGGATGATTTGATCACCGGGAATATCGACCTTCTGTTCAACGGGTGTCAAATCGTGGAATGTTCTGCATTCCGGGTGACCCGCGACATGGATTTTTCCATTGATGAAGAGACCGTTGCAGATTTGCTTGTTGAAATGCGCGATGCACTTCAGCGGAATGCAAAACGCCCGGTCATCCGGCTGGAAATAGCTTCTGCAATGACAGTTTCCAGCAGAAAATGGCTTTATGAAAAATTGGGGATCACCAAGGATAATGTCTATTCTATCGATGGCTTATTGAACTTGAAATCCTGCTTTCAGATTGCAGCACTGGATCGTCCGGACTTGCTCCCGTTCCCCATGGAACCGCTGCAGTCGATTTATGTCAAACCCACAGAAACGGTCTTTGAGGCGATCCGGCGGAACGGGTCTTTTCTGCTGCATCATCCTTATGAATCTTTTGCTCCGGTGATCCGGTTCCTGAACGAAGCTGCAGACGATCCGGATGTGCTTGCAATCAAACAGACTCTTTACCGTGTCAGCGGGGATTCGCCCATCGTAAAAGCATTGATGCGGGCTGCCAGAAATGGAAAGCAAGTAACCGTTCTGGTGGAACTTAAGGCGCGTTTTGATGAAGAAAACAATATCAACTGGGCATTGGAACTTGACCGTGCCGGGGCGAATGTGATCTATGGCGTGGCAAACCTGAAAGTTCATTGCAAAACCCTTCTGGTCGTCCGCCGGGAAAAAGACGGGATCCGCCGCTATGTTCATATCGGCACGGGAAATTACAACGACAAGACAGCACGGCAGTACACAGACCTTGGATTTTTTACTGATGATAAAGCGATTGCGGCAGATTGTTCTTCGCTCTTCAACGTGATCACAGGCTTTTCCAGTCCGCCGGTCTGGAACAAATTGCTGGTTGCGCCCTACAATATGCTGGAACGGATTCTTTACATGATCGACAGGGAAGCAGAGCTTTCCACACAGCAGAATCCCGGTTCCATCCGGATCAAAATCAATGCATTGATCGACCCGGAAATCATAAAACATCTTTACGATGCAGCAAAAAAACATGTCAGAATCGAACTTGCCGTGCGGGGAATCTGCGGATTGAATCCGGAAGTCCTCCCGAAAAAATTCGCGGATAATATTACGGTTGTCAGTATTCTTGACCGTTTTCTGGAACACTCCCGGATCTTCCGGTTCGGAAATAACGGAACACCCGAATATTATATCGGCAGCTCCGATTTGATGCAGCGGAACCTCCGGCGGCGGATCGAAATGCTTGTTCCGGTGGAAAAAGAAGAGATCCGCAGCGAACTTGATTTTATTTTGAACACAGTCCTTTCCGATAAGAGAAAGGGACGGAGACTGCTTTCAGCATACCGCTATTCCCGGACCTGGAAAGGAAAAGAAATATTTGAACCGACACGGGCACAGAGTGTCCTTTACGAATTTTACCGGGAACGTCTGGAAAAAACAGAAGCCGCCAAAAAGCAGAATGGCGAACTGATCGTGTTCCATTCCCCCGATAAGGAGCAGCACCAATGAAAAAAGAAAAAGCAGTCGTTTTGCTGAGCGGCGGACTCGATTCCGCTACATGCCTTGCCATCGCTCAGGCAGAAGGGTTTGATGTTCACACTCTGACGTTCCAGTATGGACAGCGGCATCAGGTGGAGCTGGATGCGGCAAAAAATATTATTGACCGCGCGGGTATCCCTGCCGGACAGAGGCATCAAATCAGTTTTGACTTGCGGGAATGGGGCGGCTCTGCACTCACCGCTGATATTGATGTCCCGGATGCAGAACTGGATAATAAAAAAGTACCCGTCACTTACGTTCCGGCAAGAAATACGATTTTTCTCTCCTTCGCCGCAGCTCTGGCGGAAACCATCGGGGCAAAAACCATTTATGTCGGAGTCAACAGTCTGGACTACTCCGGGTATCCCGACTGCCGTCCGGCATTCATCAAATCTTTTGAACTCACCGCGACACTCGGAACGAAAGCTGTCGACGAAAACTGGACTTTTGACGTCCGCGCACCGCTGCAGTATCTGACAAAAGCAGAGATCATCCGAAAGGGGTTGGAACTGGGCGTGGATTACTCCATCACTCACAGCTGCTACAATCCGAAAGAAGACGGTTCCCCCTGTTTGAAGTGCGACAGCTGCGCGCTGCGCCAGCGGGCATTCGGGGAACTCGGCATGAAAGATCCGGCTGTCAAATGAAGATCATTATCATCGGTTCAGGTCCAGCCGGACTTGCGGCAGCAGTTGCCGCATCCGGTAATGGAGCAGATGTCACCGTTCTGGAACGATTGCCGGAATTGAGTGTCAAACTGCGGGCATCCGGTGGAGGCAGATGCAATTTTTCCAACACGCTTGACCCGTTGGCTTTTATGGAAAAATTCGGTCGGAACGGCAGATTCATGCAGGATGCCCTGAACCGTTTTCCGAATGAATATTTATTGAGATTTCTGGAAGAAAATAACGTTCCGGTTGCGGCAGATGATGGTTTTCATTATTTTCCAGTATCGGGACGTGCTGCCGATATTTCCAGTGCATTCCGCAGAAAAGCTGCCGGAAACAGAGCCGTTTTCCGGACGGATGCAGCAGTAACAGAAATTACGGAAGGTTTTCTGGTGAAATTGGAATCCGGAGAGCTTCTTTCTGCCGATAAAATTATTCTTGCCTGCGGGGGGAAAGCCTTTTCCTCCCTCGGAGGAACAGATCGCGGATTGAAACTGGCGGAACAGCTTGGGCATACGGTAACGGAAACATATCCGGCACTTGCGCCGGTGATGTTGAAAGAATCATGGATTTCCGAACATGCCGGGCTAGCCTTGCCGGATGCGGCTATCGAGTTCGGGAAAGGACGGAACAAACGTTCCGGACACGGGGAATTGCTGTTCACACACAAAGGATTTTCGGGTCCCTGCGCGCTGGATCTTTCCGGAGAGATCGCAGCGGGAACGGCAAAGGAAAATGAGTTCAAAATTCTGTTCCGGCCCTGTGCGGAACACTCTGTTGGCTTCTGGCGGAACGATTTGGAACACATGCGGGCAGAAGGAAAAACAAAACTTGTCCGCACCTGGCTGGCGAAATATTTTCCGCATGCACTGGCAGACCGTTTTGCGGCGATGGCTGGGGCAGAAGAATCCCGTTGCTGTGAACTGAAAAGCGATTCCAGAGACAAGCTGATCAATTTCCTTGGAGAAGGGATCCCTCTGACAGTTTCCGGAGTCGGTCCGATGAACTGCGCCATGGTAATGAAAGGCGGGGTAAAGCTCTCTGAAGTGAACCCGAAAACACTGGAAAGCAGGATCGTCCCCGGTCTTTATTTTGCCGGAGAGATCCTGGATTTATCCGGACCATGCGGAGGATATCATATCCGCTGGGCACTTTCCGGAGGTTTTCTTGCCGGAGATTCGGCATCTAGCCTCTGAGGACGGAACCGCATTTTGCACCGGATTTTCCGCTGATCCGCAACGTTCCGAACCCGCGGACAGCTGTGATTGCCGCAGGAGAAAGCAACTCCTGTTTCCGTGCTGGATCCAGAGAAAGGCTCATGGCTCCTGCCGATGCGTTTTTGATGCCGTTTTCGAAACATTTCCGCAGCGGATCAGTCATGTAAAGAGCCTGCTCCATCGCAGCGATTTTTATTCTTGCCGGAACCGTTTCAGGATCAACAGGCAGTGAATCAAGATCTGTCACATCTTTTCTCGGCCAGCGCA
Source organism: Lentisphaeria bacterium (assembly GCA_017456495.1). GTDB lineage: Bacteria > Verrucomicrobiota > Lentisphaeria > Victivallales > UBA1829 > SIG79. Next base: position 21,550 of record JAFTJI010000220.1, read on the forward strand.
GCGGCTGATTTTCCTTTGCAGGAGAGCCTTTCCAATCAAATGCACTGTCGAGGATCTGCGTTGCCTGTTCCAAAGCAGATCGTTTGACCTCATCGTTCAATTTTTGCCAGTGGAAAGCATCGGAACGCCCTGCAAAAAAGGAATCGGCTTCCGGGATTTCAGCATAAGTCAACATAAAATAAACTCCTTGAAAGAAGCCCGTTCCGGCGAACCGGAGCGGGCTGGGTTATATAAAAACGGCTCAGCTTTTCCGGACAAGATAAGCCGTGATCACAGAAGACGAAAGATCGGAATTATCCGAAACTCTCAATCTCAGGAAACGTCTGTTTCCCTTTTCCGGAGTGAACCGCATGATCTCATCGCCCGGAACATAACTCTTTGGTCCGGTGACAGTTGCGATAATATTTCGCTTAAAAAAAGGTCCTTTCCCGGAATCGGATTCCTGAAGTTCAAACATCAGGTGTTCCCCTTCTTTCAAAACGAAATCGGTCAAAGCCGCCGCAACGATCCGGGTTCCGGATTGAATACCGGAACCGCGAAACACACGGCTGACTGCGGCTCCCCGCGCGGGAAGTGTCAGTTCCCGGAAAATATCTCCCTGATATGAGTGGAGTTCGGATATGATCGTTTCATGATTCGACATTGTCAGATCCTTTCTCCAAAACACAATCAGAGTGAGACGTTTTCTTCAGTGCCGTTATCGAAGTTGAAACTGGTGATGATCGGCACACCGTTCCAGGCATCAATAACTGTGGAGAAGCCATTTCCCTGAACAGAAAGACGATCCAGTTTGCAAGTGCTGCCAAGGTAAGATTTCACCTTGGGATGACAGAAAATGAACGTATTCTGTCCGGCTTTCGCATTCACAAGAAGATCATCGATCATCATTGCTGTGGGGAATGTTCTTGCGGACTCTTTATCGTTTGCAATGTCGCAGTTCACGATTGCGGAAACATAATCGGGGTTGGCGAGCTGAAGACCGAAATAGGTTTTCAGGCGCATGCCGTAAACCAGTTTTCCTTCCGCATTTTTATAAAGATTACCGCCTGCGATGGGTGCAAGATCAAAGGTTTTTCCATCGCCGAAACCTTCCGCATCATAAACACCGGTGATTTCTCCGGGGACATAATGCACGCAGAGGATGGAGTAGTTTGTTCCGGCACTTCCGCCGGCAGAGATCACGTTGTTGTTCTGCAAAGCGAACTCACGGAATCCGGTGTAAAGAATACGATGTTCAGCGGACATACCGGTTTTGCGGAGAACAGGAGTTGCTTTTCTTGCAAAATAAGCAGCAGGACCGCCAAGTTTCCGGGCTGTATCTTCCCCGACTTCCATTTCACCGCCAATAATGGAAAGATCGGTCTGTTTCAACTCGGATTCGACTCCGACGGTGGGCAGTTTTGCATCCTGTTCGACGATATCGCCGCCAGTGACTCCGTTCATGCTTTCGTAGATGTTCCAGAGCCCGTGGCTGGATTCTTCCATGGGAAGATCGCGGAGAATGGGGGCTTCGCAAGTGATTGCATCGACGACTGTCTGCTGATTGTTTTTGAGAGAGGTTACGATTTCATAAAGTGTAGGCATAATTTAGCTCCTTTTGTTATTGTTCCAGGAATCGGAAATGATTTCCGCAATGGAAGCCGGTGCGGAATAGTGATGTTTAAAGGTTCCGGCGAACCCTTTTGCCCCAGCTGACTTTGATGGTGCCAACCAATGGGGAGCCTGTTTGAGCTGCTGTTCCAGCCATTGTTCCGGAGAAAGATCTTCTCCGTTGCTGCGAATGATAACGCTGTCATCATCATTCAGTTCAAATGCTGCTGCCCGTGCCAGAACATCATTGACAGCCTCGGTGCGGACACCTTTCTCTGCGGCAGCTTTCCGGAGAGATTTTTCGATTTTTTCTCTGCGGATCTGTTCTGTACAGGTGTCCAGCTTTTCTCTGGTTTCAGCCAGACCGTTTACGAGCTGTTCATGTTCTGCTGCAAAAGCTGCCAGTTCTTCCGGCTTTTTCCCGATGGATTCCACAAGTTTTTTCAGGGAAGAAAGCTCTTCCCGCTCATGGATCAATGCGGTTTCCAAAGCATTGGTCTCTTCGGCTGTCCGGATCCCCTCGATCCCGGTCAAACGCCAGACGCCATCTTCGGCTTTGCTGTAGAGTTCCCGATACTGTTCCGGAATTCCGGACTCTTCGGGATACGCTGTCTGAAGCGTCATTGTTCCTCCTTTCTGTGATAAAAAAGCGGCTTCATGCCGTTTTCTGCGCTGATTTTTCGTGTCAACCGCGAAATTTCTTTCAAATGCCCCCCTTTTCCTATTTGAAATCTTGAAAAAATGTGATAATATACTGAAGTAGCAGAGGTGATTTCAAAAGTCCGGCAAAATTTGGCTGAAAAAAGATTGTTGATGAGCTGGAAATGGTAGTTTGAGCGTGGCTACCCAGCTTGTCCTCCGTAGCTTCAGCGAAGGAGGAAGGGTAACCACCGAAAACGCTCCATTTGCAGATCGCAACAAGAATTTTCTGACATTTTTGAAGACTTTTGAAATTGCCTC
>JAFTJI010000221.1 GCA_017456495.1 Lentisphaeria bacterium
TAGTTGAGTATTGACAGCTTTTTCGGAATCATTGCGAGTGCAAAGTTACAAAATAATAAAAAGGTAAAAAAGTAAAAAGGTAAAAAAGTGAAAAAAATGATGAATTATGGGGAGCAGCATGGAACATGCTTGCCGGAAGACAATGGTTTCTCCTGCTGATCGCGTTTGCCGCCGTGGCTGGGATCGTTTTCTTTTTCCAGAAACTCACTTGCGGATTCAAAGAGAGAGTTTTCGCGCTGCTTCTGCTCTGCTCCGGCGTTCTGGGGAATTGCGTTGACCGCCTGTTCCGTAATGTAGTCGTCGACTTCCTGGAATTTCATGTCGGACGATTCTACTGGCCCTCTTTCAATATCGCAGATACCTGTATCTGTGTCGGTGTCTTTCTCTTTATTATTTCCTCTCTCGTCAGACCTGAACCGGATGAGGAAAAAGAGAAAAACGCAGCCAAAGCCAAGGAAAAGAAATGATCCGTTTCCCGGTCATCATGGGAGCGACAGCATCGGGAAAATCCTCTCTTGCGCTGGAGCTTGCCGGAAAATATCAGGGAGAGATCATCTCCGCTGATTCCATGCAGCTTTACCGGGAGCTGGATAAAGGAACTGCAAAACCAACGCCGGAAGAACTCGCCAGAGTCCCGCATCATCTTGTCAACATCCTCAATATGAACGAGCGTTCTGATGTTTTTTCCATGGTCAACCGGATGGAGCAGGCCGTGGAAGAGATAAGAGGACGGGGCAGACTTCCCATTGTCGCCGGTGGAACCGGTCTTTATCTGCGCGCCCTGCTCTATGGAATGGATGATGTCCCTGCTGATCAGAAACTGCGAAAGGAACTGGATGAACGGTTTGATTCTCCGGAAGGTCATGAAGCGTTGAAACTTATCATGGAAAAAGAGTGTCCTTCCGATTATTCCCGCTGGAAAGATCATCCCCGGAAACTGATCCGTGCAAGAGAAGTTTTTCTGCTTTGCGGAAAAGAGATGACCATTCTGCAGAAAGCATGGAAAGAACGCCCTCCCCGCACAGATGCGGTTTCTTTTCTGCTCGTTTGGGAACGGGAAGAGTTGAACCGCAGGATCTTTCTGCGCTGCGGCGAAATGCTGGAAAACGGCTGGATCGAAGAGACAGAACGGCTGATGTCGCAGGGCTTGTTTGAGACTCCGACCGCATGGCAGGCATTGGGCTATTCCATTATCCGGGATCACCTTCTGGGCAAGGTGAAACGCTCCGATCTGTGTGAAAAAATCTCCATTGCCACCCGTCAGTTTGCGAAACGGCAGATTACCTGGTTCACCGGACAGCATCCCGAAGCGGTCAGGATCCCCATGCCCTGTTCCATAGAACAAGTAATTTCATTGATTGCAGAAAAACTCCATTGAAACATTCTGAAAGCTGTGCTATATTACTGAAAAAACAACGGAGGAGGTTTTTATATGAATATCGTTTGGGCATCCAGTGAAGCGGTCCCGTTTGCAAAAACAGGCGGACTCGCTGACGTTTCTTCATCTCTGCCTTCCGCGCTTGCTGATGCAGGGCATACCGTATCGGTCATTATGCCGTTTTACCCCCAAAAAATGGGCAAACTCAACCTGGAATATTCTAAAGTCTATGAAAACCTGAAAGTTCCTCTGGGCGATCAGGAAGAGTGGGCTAGTGTCCGGGAACTCAAACTCAAGAAAAACCTCACGTTCTACTTTGTGGAGTTCAACCGTTTCTATGACCGTCCGACTCTTTATGACTGGAATGGAACAGAGTTCGCCGATAATCCCCAGCGGTTTATTTTTCTCTCCCGTGCCGTGATGGAGATCGCGCTTCATCTGGAACTGAAGCCGGATATCATTCACGCAAATGACTGGCATACAGCTCTTTGCTGCGTTTATCTGCGCAGCCATCTCTACCGTGATGCCCTGCCGGATTGCCGCAGTGTGCTGACCATCCACAACATCGGTTATCAGGGGAATTTTGATAAATCCAACATCTACTGGACCGGACTTGGATGGGATTATTTCAACTATCAGTGTCTGGAATATTATGACCGGATCAACCTGTTGAAAGGCGGGATCATGACCGCCGATATGGTTTCGACCGTCAGCCCGACTTACGCGAAAGAGATCCTCTCTCAGGAGTACGGATTCGGTCTGCATGAACCTTTGCGGCAGGCTGCTTACGAAGGGCGTCTGGTCGGGATCCTGAACGGGATCGACGTCGAATCCTGGAATGCGGCGATCGACCCGCTGCTCCCTGCCAATTTTACAGCCGATGATCTTTCCGGAAAAGCTATTTGCCGGAAGGAACTGCAGGCTCAATTCAAGCTGGCTGAACGGAAAGAAGTTCCGCTTTTTGCTGTCATTTCCCGTCTGGCGACCCAGAAAGGGCTGGATGTTCTTGCAGATGCGCTGGAACAGATCCTGCCGGAACTGGATATTCAAGTCGTTGTTGCCGCAAGCGGGGATCCGTACCTGGAATACCGCTACCGTTCTCTGGCGGAACGCTATCCGGATAAGATGAGCGCGTTCATCGGTTATGCGCCGGAAAAAACGGCTCATCTCATCGAAGCCGGAGCAGATTTCTTCCTGATGCCCTCACGCTATGAACCTTGCGGTTTGAATCAGATGTACTCCATGACTTGCGGAACATTGCCCATCGTCCGTCACACTGGAGGGCTTGCTGATACCGTCATCAACTACTCTGAAAAAGATTGCTCCAAATCAACCGGTTTTGTCCTCTGGGATCTCTATCCGGATTCCCTTGCAAACACCATCCGCTGGGCAGTCGAAACAGCAAAGAAACATCCGGAAGATATTTTGCGGATGAAACAGAACGGGATGCGGACAGATTTTTCATGGGAACACACTGCTGAACTTTACAGAAAGATGTATGAAGATGCGCACAAGTGATTTTGATTATCAGCTCCCCGAAGAGCTGATCGCGCAGTCACCGCCGGAAAAACGGGGAGACTCCCGGATGCTCGTCCTGGATGCCCGTACAGGTGATTGCAAAATCGGAATGTTTTCTGAGATCGTGAACTATTTTGAACCGGGCGATACTCTCGTCCGCAACGATACCCGCGTGATCCGGGCAAGAATGTTTGCCAGAAAAGAAACCGGCGCACGGATCGAGATCATGCTGCTCCGTCCCGGGGCTGATCCCAATGTCTGGGAATGTTACATGAAATCGGGGAAACGCGCCCCGGAGGGCACTGTTCTGGAGCTGCTCAAAGAAGAAAATCCCTCCGGACACCATGTAACGGTCATTGCAAAATCCGAAGAAGGTGTCTTCACCATCCGTTTCGACGGTGCGGCAGCGGAAATCATCGCCGAGTGCGGTGTGATCCCCCTGCCCCCATACATCAAACGCAGCGCATTGCCGCCGGATTCTGAACGCTATCAGACCGTTTATGCCGTCAATCCGGGCGCAGTTGCTGCACCGACAGCCGGACTGCATTTCACGGATGAGGTCTTATCGCAAATTTCCGGACGCGGTGTGAATGTTGCCAATCTGACGCTCCATGTGGGAGCCGGAACCTTCAAACCGGTCTCTGTGGAGAATATTACCGATCACAAAATGCACTCCGAAGATTTCATTTTCTCGGATGCGACAGCGGATCTTCTGAACCGGACTGTTGAGAAAAAGAACCGGATCTTTGCCGTTGGAACCACCACGCTCCGAGTATTGGAATCCTGTGTCACGAAAGAGCGCGTTTTTGTTCCGCAAGCCGGATCAACGGATATCTTCATCTACCCCCCGTATCAGGTATTGTCTGCGGATTGTCTTCTGACAAACTTTCACTTGCCGCAGAGTACGCTTCTGATGCTGGTCAGTGCCTTTGCGGGTTACGACAATATCATGAAAGCCTATCAGCTTGCGATCAAAGAACGGATGCGTTTTTTCAGCTACGGAGACTGCATGCTGATCCTGCGGTAAGAAAATTCCGTCAAGGTGTCAGATTTTTCATTGAGAAGACTCTTGATATCAGAAGTTTTTTTACAACAGAAGTGTCAAAACTGTTTGTAATAAGCGTATAACTGTTGTATATTAGATGATAATATATACGTTTAAGGAGGAGTGTCTTAAAATGAGACGTGTCGGATTGTTTGTCGGAATAGATAAGTATAAAAACGGGATTTCACAGCTGCAATGTGCCGTGAGTGATGCACATGCGTTAGCTGTTGCATTTGCCAGAGCACAATTCGACAGCGTGGAACTGCTTTTGAATGAAGAGGCAGACTATAATACAATTCTTGATACAGTAAAACATCTTGTCAATGATTTGGGACCGGGTGATCTCTTTGTTTTTTATTTTTCCGGACACGGCAGAGAAATTAATGGTGTGCATTACCTGGTAGCTTCACCCGGACGGGTTAGAGGTTCTGTTTCCATCTCTGTATTGACAGCGGTTTCCGATAAACCCGGTTTGAACCGTCTTTTTATTCTGGATTGCTGCAGAAGCAATATTTTTGCATTTGAAAGCGGAGTATTTGTTTGTGAGGACTCTCGTGATATAGCATTGAATAAAGCGGTTCAGCAGAGTGAAAATACTTCGATCATTCCCCCGCTGATCCTGAACTCCTGCAGCATCGGAGAACAGGCATTTGAAAATGTTCCTGAAAACCATGGATATTTTACCAAAGCACTTCTTGATTCCATCAATAATATTTCGGTAAACTCATTTTCCTCATTCCGGAACAGTTTGAAAATTACGGGCACTCCGAGACAACAAAATGTTTGCTGGATCGGAGATATTACACGCTGGAATAAGATTCCATTGTTTAAGCATTGGGAATACGCTCTTATGAGCGAGTCTCTCGAAAATTATTCTGAAGGTCTAGAATGTTGCGAAGCAGCTCGATGTGTCAAAAACGCATCTGAAGTTCCAAAATGTTGCCGAGCAGCTCGATATGTCAAAAACGCATTGGAAGCTCCTGTTGAATTGGAAGATTTTTTTGAATTAGAAGATCCTGGTCTCTCATCAACTTCTGACAATTTTTTGGGTGAAGAATGTGTTGTACAATCTGATTTAGGGGAATCTGTTACGTATAACAATATAAGAACTGAGGAATCTGTTCGTATAGCATTAGAAGAGCTGAGGAATCTTAGGTTACATATAAACCAGAATGCAGCATTAGAAGAGCCGAGGAATCTGTTACATATAAACCAGAATGCAGCATTAGAAGAGCTGAGGAATCTTAGGTATAAACTAGAATACAGCAATAGAATAGCTGAGGAATCTGTTACGTATAAACCAGAATGCAGCATTAGAAGAACTGAGGAATCTTGTGATAGTTCTAAAGCTGGATCTATATTTAACAACCAGAAGGAATCATCTTTTATCAAAAAAATCATATCTTTAGTTTCTGCGCTTCCTTGGTGTAATAAACCTGAAATTGTCTATTCATCTATTTTTGCGCCTGCAGAAATAACTCAGGAAAAACATTTGCTGGTGCAGGTATATTTTCATCTGTATGAGGAAACAGAAACGGTAATATCTTTAGCAGATGAATCTGACAAGAAGTCAAAGCGACGTGGATATTTGCCTCTGTCTTTAAAACTTAAAAAAGGTGATAAGATTGATATAGAATTTAATGTCTATGGAAAGACTCATTTAATGTCCAGACGAAAATCTATTGTCTGGCATCCCCCATTTACAAAATGTTCGTTTGACTATTTTGTCCCCGGTGATATTGATGTCAACGAATTAAGCTGCGAGGCAAACATATTTGTCAATGGAGCAATGATTGGAGAAATGAGATTTATTACCAAAATTGTTGGAATGCCCAGAAAGCTTAATCCAATGATTCTTTCCCGTCGTTTTAACAAAATTTTTATCTCGTATGCGCACAAGGATGCTCAACAAGTAAGATTTTTGGCATTAGCATACAAAGCACAAGGTATTGATTATTTTTATGATCGAGACAGTCTTGCTCTTGGAGATGTGTATGAAGAAAAAATTTTTGATTATATAGATTCATCGGATTTGTTTATTTTATGCTGGTCTAAGAATGCTGCAGAGAGCAGCTATGTTGCTAGAGAAAAAAAACGGGCAATGCTCAGAGCTTATCCTCAATGTAGTATAGAAGATGCGACATTGAAAATATGTCCTATAAGTATCGAGCCCAGAGCCGAGTTACCGAATGATATGAAGCATATTTATAATTTTGAAGAAATCTGACAGTTTTTTCTGATACATACTTCTTTAAGGGGTATGTCCTGTTGCATATTCATAAAAAACTCGGAACAAATCGCTTTGGATGGCTTTGTTTTGCAATATTCTCTTCTCAGAATCTGTGCCTTTTGGATTTGTCCTTAATTTTCTTTTAGTTAACGATTATTGGTGTTACCGAATACGCCTGCGTAACCTGTACCCTTACAAAATACTCACAGAAGATCAGAATTGTAAAATTACCGGGTTTGCCGTCTGGCAATGATGGCAATGTCAACGATCGCTCCGGCATTGGTGAGGATTTCGGCACACTCCGCCAAAGTCGAACCGGTTGTCATAACATCGTCGATCAGCAGAACACGTTTCCCTTTGATCTGTTCCGGTTTTCTTACGGAAAACGCACCTTTGATGTTGGTTTTCCGTTCCTCTTTTTCCAGAAACGCCTGATGTTTCGTGTTACGGATCCGCTTGAGCCGTCTTTTAAGCGGGATCCCTGTCCACCGGGACAACTCTTCGCCAAGCAAAACGCTTTGGTTATAGCCGCGCTGAATGAACCGGATCCAATGCAGGGGAACAGGGACGATCTCAGAATATTGCTCCGGGTGTTCGATGGTTCCGGCAAGGAGTCTGCCGAAGGGACGCGCCAGAGCGACCTCTTTTCCGTATTTGAACTTGCGGACAGCCACAGCTGCGCCTTCTTTATAACGGAAGATCGCATAAGCGCGTTTCCACGGGCGCGCCGGTTCCGCCAGACAATCCGGACAGGTGTCGAAGATCCCGTTGATATCGCCGCCGCAGACCGGACAGGGTTTTCCGTGGATGAACTGCATCGACATGAGACAGTTTTTGCAGAACATATCCGGGGAATCATCCATGGGCGGTTCTTCGCCGCAGAGCGGACAGCGTTCCGGCAGGAAAATGGAAAGAAAAAAGCGCACAAGTCTTTGCAGGGACCTGTGCGCTTTCATAATCAGAAACGCCTTGGGGCTTATCTGTTGAGGACTTCAGCGATCTGAACAGCGTTGAGAGCTGCGCCCTTGAGGAGCTGGTCGCCGGAAATGAACATTTCCAGTCCTTTTTTGTCGTTGCGGGAGACATCCTGACGGATTCTTCCGACGAGAACATCATACTTGTCGGTTGCGTCGATCGGCATGGGGTAAACCTTGTTTGCGGGATCGTCGCAGAGGATGACTCCGGGGGCGTTCTTGATGATTTCGCGAGCTTCTTCCGGTGTGATATCCTGTTCAAATTCCATGTTCAGGGACTCGGAGTGAGCGCGGAGAACAGGAACGCGGACGCAGGAGCAGGAGAGCATGAGCTCGGGCATGTGCATGATCTTGCGAGCTTCGTTGAACATCTTCATTTCTTCCTTGGTGTAACCGTTATCGAGGAAGGAGTCGATGTGGGGGAAGAGGTTGAAAGCGATTTGCTGAGCCATAACATTGACCTGAGCGGGTTTTCCGGCAAGGACATCCGCGGTCTGATCAATGAGTTCCTGCATAGCTTTTGCACCGCCGCCGCTTGCTGCCTGATAGGTGGAAGCGACCATGCGTTTCAGTCCTTTAGCCTTGTGAAGAGGATAGACAGCCACGCACATGATAGCGGTTGTGCAGTTGGGGTTAGCGATGATACCGTTGTGTTTGAAGGCGTCTTCGGCGTTGACTTCGGGCACGACCAGCGGCACATCGTCATCCATACGGAAGCAGCTGGAGTTGTCGATCATGACAGAATTTTTGTTTCCGCGGAAGAGTTCAGCATATTCCTTTGAGATGGAAGAACCGGCACTGAACAGTGCAATATCGACATCCTCGAAGGATTTTTTTGTCATTTCCTGAATAACAACATCTTCGCCCTTGAATTTCATAGTTTTACCGGCAGAACGGGCTGATGCAAGAAGTTTGAGTTCAGAGATGGGGAAATTTCTCTTTTCAAGAGTTTTCACCATTTCGAGACCGACAGCACCTGTTGCGCCTGCCACTGCGACCCTTAAAGATCTTCCCATTGTAATACACTCCGTGTTTTTGTTGTCCGGACTCGATGTCACTTCCGCTGCCGGGCTAATCCCGTCGCCGCAAAGGATTTATCCGTCCGGAATACCGGGAGTAACGGCTCCCGACTCATCCGGCTGTTAACTTTTTTCTTTTTTTTCAGCCACAAAAACCTTAATATACATTGATTTCAGGTATTTTCAAGGTGATTTCACGGCTCGTATTCAGTTTTTTGCAATTTTTTTCTTTCAGAAGAAGAGTGTTCTTTCAACAATTTCCGCAGCCAACGCCACAAGTTCTGCACAAGGGCGTTTTTTGTAATATTGCTCCGTCCGGGCTTCTGAAACCGGTTCGTCAGATTGCTTTCCCTTCAAACCCAGCAGTTCCCGGCAGACAACCGAGCCGACTTCTTCCTGAAAAGCATCCGTCATTTCCCTGACTTTGGCGTAATGGGCATCCTTGGCGGTTTTGTCGGTGATATCAGATTGTCCGCAGATGAAATTTGCCACGAGCACCATACCGCTGACGGCTCCGCAGACTTCCCGCATCCGGCTGATCCCGCCCCCAAAGCCGGAGGCTATTTTGAACGCTTCCTCTTCCGTCAAACCGCATTCCTGAGCAAATGCGCCCAGAACTGCCTGAGCACAATTCGCCCCCTGATGGAAAAGTTCTTTTGCTTTTTCTGATTTACTGGGAGCACTGGGAGCACTGGGAGTACTGGGAGTACTGGGAGTACTGGGAGTTTTTTTCTTTTCTTTCAGACGTGCTGCGCGCATATTTTCCCTGAAGCCTCCATGCGTTAAAAAATTTTTTTCCAGATATTCCAGCTGTTTTTGCAACAGATAGTCCTCCTGATGCAGAAAACATATTGCCATGTTCGCAATCGTTTCAGCAGAACGTGTTTTTGCAAGCTCAAGAAACCATTGATTGGTAATGCCTTTCTCAACAGTTTTCTCTTTCATAAATTTTACTTCCTGAGAGTCGGTATCCCACTGTTTCATGTTCCTGACTCTGAGAAAATCTTCATAATCTGTAAGTAATTCCAGAAAACTTGCTTTTGCAACGCAGGTCAATTTTAACTCAGTTTCTTTAGATGCCAAACCGGAAGCACTGCCTTCTGCAATGTTCTGTTTTCCGCTCCGTGCGGCTTGAATCATCTGATCAATCGTCCGATCTTTCAGGTTAAGAAAATGATGACAGAAATAGAAAGTCAGATCATAAATCAATTCTGCTTTCTGGTATGTCAGCAAATTTTTATAATCACCTCGCGGTGTAACCAGACTTTTACTCATCCCAGACCTCCCAGACTTCCCAGTATTCGCAGTACTCCTTGTACTCCCGGTAATATAACCCCGATTCCGGAAAAATCCAGTTATTTCGCTGTCTTTTTCAGTCTTGCACTCAGTCGGACAGAACAGAAATCCGGACCGCACATGGTACAATATTCTGAACCGTGCTGATTGGGGGCGGAACTCTCATCCAAAGCCTGCTGACGGAGTTCCCGCGCCCATTCCGGATCAAGTGCAAGAGAAAATTGCTTTTCCCAATCAAAAGCCGCTCTTGCATCAGAAATTGCATCGTCGCGGTCACGGGCTCCGGGTTTGTGAAGGGCAACATCTGCCGCATGTGCCGCGATTTTGAATGCAACAACACCCCGGCGGACATCATCGGCATTGGGCAAGCCCAAGTGTTCTTTCGGCGTGACATAACAGAGCATAGCCGCTCCGTAATATGCACCCATCATCCCGCCCATTCCGGCAACAAAATGATCATATCCCGGCGCACAGTCGATCACAACCGGTCCCAGAATATAAAACGGCGCATCTCCGCAGACTTTCTGTTCCCGTTCCATGTTTTCCTGGATCTGATCCAGCGGAACGTGTCCGGGACCTTCCACCATTGCCTGAACTCCGGCGGCACGGCAGCGGAAAACAAGTTCGCCCAAAGTGTCAAGTTCCGCGAATTGCGCTTCATCGGAAGCATCGGCAAGACAGCCCGGTCTCAAACCGTCGCCCAGAGATAAAGTCACATCATATTTCCGGCAGATCTCAAGGATTTCGTCGAAAGCTTCATAGAAGGGATTTTCTTTTTCATGTTCCTGCATCCATGCTGCAAGCAAGGCACCGCCGCGGCTGACGATCCCCAATTTCCGTTTCAAGGCGAGAGGAACATATTTCCGCAGCAATCCGGCATGGATCGTCATATAATCCACGCCCTGTTCCGCCTGTTCCTGAATGACTTCCAGAATCTTTTCTCTGGAAAAATCACTGCCGCCGTAACGGGCTACGATCTCATAAACAGGAACGGTTCCCAGCGGAGCAGTACAGCGTTCCAGCATTGCTTTCCGGATGGTATTGATGTCGCCGCCGGTGCTCAGATCCATAACGGTATCGGCTCCATAATGCAAAGCTATATTCAGTTTGCTCTGTTCTGCACCCGGACAGCTGGAAAGAGTTGAATTTCCGAGATTTGCATTGATTTTCGTTTTCAGTTCCCGTCCGATGCCGCAGGGGACAAGTGATTTGTGGTTGATATTGGCAGGAATAACGATCCGTCCTTCTGCCACACCTTTTGCAATAAATTCAGGGGAACGCTGTTCCACTTCTGCGACATGTCTGATTTCCGGAGTGATGACTCCGTTGCGGGCTTGTTCCATCTGTGTCATAAAGCACCTCTTTGGATGTTTTGGGGACTTTACCGACACAGGGAACCGACTGAGAATATTTTCCGGTTCCGCGCTGGCTCCCTACGTCGGCATGATCCGAATCAGGTTTTAGGGTCGGAACTCTCAGTTCCCTCTCAGCCCGTTATACGGACTCCCCTGCGGTTGTTTGTTGAGGTAATATATCGTGAGTTTTTGTAAAAATCAAATGATTTCAGAAAAATAGCGGAAGAAAAACAGGAAAATATATACAATGCGGAACCTCATTTCCAAACAGACCGGACAAAATCAATGGTCCGGATTTGCTGAATTTGAGGTTCCAGACTCCCTCGTGGGGAACATAGCTTATTTTGAAAGTCTTTCGGCAAGTTTCAGGAGTTTGAGACGGTTTTCTTCCATGCTCTGCATATCTCCTGCGGCACCGGCAGAAATGATCGCATCCAACTCTTTTTTCAAAGCAGCGGATGGTTTCTTTTTGAGCATCTGACGGCAATACTCTGCCAGTTTGTAATCCTCTTTCCCAAGCATATTGGCTGCTTCACGTCTGGAAGAAAGATAGGTTCCCATTTCCATATCCAGATAGACACTGCCGTAGTCGACACGGTTTCTGACACCGTCTTCAGAGTTGAAACCGTCACCGCCTGCGTGCGCTTCGTGGTGCCAGTAGGCAGAAACCGCAGTAAAGCCGTCACGGAAATTCGCCCAGTAGGTACGGCGGTACGCTTCCGGCGCAGTATTTTTGCCATAGATACAGTAAGTCCAGGTTTCTTTTTTAAGACTTTTTGCTGCTTTGAGCTGTTCGGGACCCAAGCCCGGACGGTAGAATTCAAAAATATCGTAAACTTCTGCCAATTTTGTCATGGCAGAGAACTCTTTTCCCCGCAGGTAATTGGGATGCGGATTGACCATGGTGACAAAATCTTTGCTGACAGATTTGATGATTTTTGCAGACAGATAGGCGTTATACATCCTGGTTCCCGGTTTATTGATATCGCCTTCGGGCTCGTCAATGGTGTAGAAGATGATCCGGTCGCGGGTGATGTTGTATTTCTTTTTCAGGTGGTCAGTAAAATGGATCAGGAAGGCTTTGAAGCCCTTGTTCCATGCAGGGGAATTGAATTTTGCCTGCCGTTTGCCCCGATAATTCATGCCGTAAGCGGGCAGTTCCAGCCAGCAGATAAGCTTGATGCGTTCCAGGGGCATACCTGCCTGAACAGAACGGTCGATGAACCGGTCGATCAAAGCATAGTCGGAATATTCCAGAACATTGCCCTGCTCATCTATTTTCGGATAAATATCCATAGAAGCCTGTCCCAGAGCACCGCCGGGATAGATGATATTGTTTCCTTTGTCCACCAGAGCCTTGACCAGTGCCGGATGGGTTCCGTTACGGTAAATATTGGTGTAGTTGAAAGCATCCACATTTATCTTGCCAAGATCCACAGGGCGGATATCTACTTCTACAGGAATTTCGATATTTTGAAAGCCGGGATAAGAGGGCTTCAGGACAATGACAAAATCCTGTTTCCCGGGTTTCATGTTGGCAGAACTGAATTTGAACCAGATTTGTTTGGATTCATTGGCACCAGCCCGCAGAAGAGTTCCCATGGGCAGCGGCAAAAGCGGATCGTGGATGGTGTCGCCGGAAACAAGGGGCAAGGCTTCAAAAAACTGCACATTGGGGTAAAGTGTGCTTTCCGGATAGCAGACGATCCCGTTGCGTGTTTCGTAGAATTTGCTGTTGAAATCGTTATAAACTTTTTTTTCCTGCAGACGCTTTGCCGGAAAAATTTTAATTTGTCCCAGGAAAGGTTTCTGTGTCAGGTTGCTGAAAACAAAACTCCGGCAGACAAAACTGTTCTGCGGCAGAACAAGAGAGATTTTTTTCAGAGGAGTGCTCAGGGGAGAAACCTGAATGTCATTTCCCCAGGGCAGAGAGGCTTGCCAGATGAGATTGGGAGTTCCGGAAAAACGGAGCTGGGTGTAGCGCAGTTTCATGCGGGCGATTTGGGCAGAGAGAACTTCAAAAAATTCGCTCTTGGAACCGTTGACATTGATTTCATTTTCCAATTTTTCCAGTTCGGCTGCAATAGATTCTTTCAGTTTTTTTTCGCCGTCAATGGAGCTGAATTCCTTCTTGCTTTCCTGAAGCTGTTTCAGCAGGGCCTGTTTGTAGGAACCGAAAACCACCTGTCGGAATTTTCCGATTGCATGAAAGTTGCTGCCGATGGGGGACCAGGTGGATTGACCGCCAGCAGTCTTGCCGCATCGGGTGATATTTGCCGCAACGACTTTCCCGTTGATATCGCCACCCAGGCGCAGTTCACTGCGGGGAATGGTGAACGTGACGATCCAGCGGTCTGCTTTGATATCAATTTCGGTTTTGCTGCTGCTCTTGAACGTCTTGCCACGGTCACGGAAATTGACAGCAAGGGCAGTTGTCCATCCGGAAGCATTGGCGGCATACTGAAAATACTCACCGTTGTTCAGGTCAGGACGAAAAAAAAACTCCACCACATCTCCTGACCATGTACGATTCTTTCCTGTATCAACTTTCATTCCGGCAGGGATGGGAGAGATGACCCGGACAATGAGATCATTTTGGGTCAACTCCACTTCAGCATTGGCTGCGGCATCAAAAAATTTTTGTTCCGGTCGCTCAAAGCCGCCGAGAAAACGGGTCGGACGGTCAAGAACGAGAAATTTGCCCGTCACACTTTTTTTCCCTTCAACGACCAGCAGGGAACTGCCTGCTTCAACGGATGCCGCTGCATCAGTTTCTTTGAACGTGTCCCAGATCTTGACATCATCAATGATCCCGTTGAGAGTACGGTATTCCGTTTTCATTGCAGCAAGATTTCCGCCCAGCACCAGAAGCGGATAGCCGTTGGGGATCTTGGGCGTGGAAAGACGGTTGAAGCTCCAGGAATCCTTTTCCCGCATGGCAACGAGTTCTCCATCAAGGAAGATTTTCATCATGCCGCCGTCTGTTGCAGCAATGCGGACGGTATAGAACACACCAGGTTTGATGTCCAGCGGTTTGGAGGTCAGAACCTGTTCCTGTTTCCGGACAACCTGGGTAAACCGTGCTTCCAGCTGTTTTTTCGGAGTGATCAGCAAGGCAAACTGTGCGCGGTTCCAGGAGTTTTTGGCGTAGCAGAAAAGAGTGTTTCCGGTGCGTGCATTCACCTCTTCATTGAGCTTAAACTTCAATTCAACTGTAAAACTTTTCCAGTTTTCCGCAACTTTTAATGCGGTACGGGGCCAGGTTTTATTGACGAGCAGCCCGTTTCCCTTGAACCCGGCAACGATCTTTCCGTCGCCAAGACGGTATTTTTTATCCTTTGAGAAAGCTACTTTTTTAGCAGGGATATTGTTTTCAAAATCCCATTCCACGACAGGTTTTGCTGAAAGAGCCGCACCTGCTGCCGCAAGTGTCAGAAATAATAATTTTTTCATTGTGGTTTCTATCCTTATGTTTTTTGTTTTCGATCACATGCCCCAGTAATAACGGGTCAGACGGTCCTTGTCAGAATCATATGCCATGCTGGTGTTGCCGTTGGTGAGTACGCTGTGCAGTTGATTTCTTGCGGTGACTCTCATGACACCTCCGGAGAGGTTCAGGATATTGCAGACATTATTGTGTCTGCCGTAAGCAATGGCACCGCCGCTGCTTGAAGGATTAACGCCTGCGCCGACCATGTAAAACTGGGATTTATAATCAGTATTGGCAGAATCCATGCAGTAGGCTTTTTGGGAGGGATTTTTTACCTGTGAAATTTTAACCGTTTTCTTAGTGCCGAAAGTAGCTTTGTCTTTAAAAACGATCCCGAGACTGATTCCATAAATATTCTGATAGCGCAATTTTTCGTAAGCACTTCGGGTAGACCGGTCAGACGGACAGATAAAAACACTGCTCATAACACTTCCGCTCTTCCATTCCTGAACATATCCCGTCACCCGCAATCTCTGGTGATAAGCTCCGTAGGTGTTCTTGTCTGCATAAGAATCTGAATCATTACCGTACACTCCTCCGTTGAGGGCATAACGCAAGTCATGGGGCAGAACCCAGCCATCGAAATCATCGGTGTAAGAAGTGGTCATAATGCCGATCTGTTTTAAATTACTGGAACAGCTGCTGCCTCTGGCTGTCTCCCGTGAATGATTCAGAGCGGGCAGGAGCATTCCTGCAAGAATTGCGATGATAGCAATCACTACCAACAGTTCGATAAGCGTAAACACTCTTTTTTTTGATTGACAATTTCTCATTTTTTGCCCTTCTTTTGTTGGAAAAAAAATTTAATTTGCGGTGATACAATTATTGGTAGTAATCGCGATAATTGCAATTACAACAAACAGTTCGATCAGAGTAAAGTTTCTGAACTTTACGCCACTTTGTTTTTGGAAAAGATGTTTCATTGAAAAATCCTTTCTGATTCATGTTGCGGAACCGCCTTGATCAAATTCCGGTTCAGAATTCTTTTTATCATGGTGTTACCTCCTGTTTGACTGCAACGCTGGCGCGTTTTTTGATTTTATGTGGAATAATAAATTCTCTGTTTTCCTTTTCACTGTAACACCACTTGCCCGGATCACAGAGCAGTTCTGCTGCCAGAATACCGGCGGCAGGATAATCGCAATCGACAGTAGCAAGCGGCGGGGAGAGCATTTTTCCGCCGGGATAACCGCAGAATCCCATGACAGAAAGATCTTCGGGGATCCGCAACCCCATCTTTTGAGCAGCAAGATAGACATAAAGGGCAACAAAGTCGGAAAAACAATAAATCGCTTCGGGCGGTTCTTTCTGTGACATCAGCGTTTTCAAAGACGCTTCCACCTGGCTGAAAAGAGTTGCTGCATTCTGAATATCAACTTGCCCGATCATGCTTTCATCACTCTTCATGCCATTTTTTTTGAGCAATGACAAATGTTCTTTGAAATTAAATCCCCGTACATAAAAATCCTTTTTGAGTCTGGAAAGGATCACTCCGACTTTTTTGAAGCCGCACTCTTTGAGGTATTTCAAACCGTCTTCCCACGCTTTGCGGTCATCAGATCTCAACACGCCGAACCCGGTGACTTCGGAATCTGTTTCAGTTGCACGGGGAATGAGAACAGGGACGTTCAATTTGCGGAATATCTGCAGTTCAGGTTCATCTCCTCTGTATCCGCTGCAGGCAAGCAAAACGCCTGTATATTGATTGTCTTTCAGCTGTCGAACCGTTCCGGATACCGGACTGTGCCGCAGAAAAATCAAATCCGCTTCGTCAACTTCAACACCCAATTCATTACAGCGTTGGAGAAAATAGGGCAGCAGGTAGTTGACGGGAACGGCGTTATCCGCTATCCCGGGACGCACGATCAGGAATTTACGCTTAGCGGTATGACGCTCTGAAACAAAGATACCTCTGCCGTGAATAATCGTTATATCACCTGCAAGTTCCAACTCACGCAACGCACGGCGCATGGTCAAGTGTGCCACTCCGAAGCTGTTGGCAAGCTCGATCCCGCTTGCCAACTTTTGTCCGGGCTGAAGTTTTCCCGAGGCAATCATCCCGCGTAAATGTTCAACAACATTGTTCTTTTTATTCATGCCGTTTTCTCACTTTTTGGTCGGTATCACACTGTATCACTTTTTTAAGTAATATACACCCATTTCTTCCTTATGTCAAGGATATTCCGTCAAATTTATTGGATCAGACGGTAAAGTTCGTCAATATCCGCAATTTTGAGGATGCCGTAAGGAACCATGGACTGCGGAATGGGGGCGTTCATATCTGAAAAAGCATTTTCGTAAGTCACCGGAAGTCCGCCAACCAGCTCCAGTGTGATTTTTTTGTCGGAAAGAAGTGCTGCATAAACAGCCAGATAACGACTGTGCCCAAAGGCTTTCAACGTGATTTTTTCAGCTCCGTGTGCAGAGAGCAGTTCTATGGCGCAGAGAATATCATAAACCCGGCGTCCGATATAGGGCTGATCCAGCAGCAGTCCCAGAGAAGCGTAGTGATAATCTGAACCGTAATCCCAGTAAAGACGGCGGAGCCGCTCGGCTGTTGTGGGCTCTGATTCCCCCATTCCCCGGGGATCAAAGGCAAAGAGAGAACGGATATTTTCAGAAGTAAAGTATTGGACAAGTTCTTCCCGGGCAGAAATATGCGGCAGCATCAGAGTGACATTCTTACTGCAGCGGATTTCAAAATCATAGTTGGGATCCATGCAGAACAATGTCGCCGTAATGGATTTCTCCGGCATGATACCAATGCGCTGGAAGAGTTTGCCGTCGATTTCAGTCATACGCAAAATACGGTATGCCGGGACTCCTTTGACCGGCTTCACTTTAAGCAGAGATGCGATTTCCTGTTTCATCCGGGCTTTTGAAAGCGGTTTTTTGCTGCGTTTTAAACGCATTCTTTTTGCTTTTTCTGCTGCGATCTGAGACACTGTTTTTTCATTTTTCAATGAAGCCACACCCTTTTCGCCGAGACAGTTCAGGGAAAGCGGCGCAATGGAACGCGGGTGTTCCGCAGGCAAGTTTTTCAAACCGAAAACTGAGGTGAAAAATTCATAAGCAGCCATACGGCTCATCGGAGAGTAAGAGTGTTTTCCCGGAGCTTCTGTCATGGAAATATTTTCTTCTTTTCCAAGCAGAGTATAGATTTTTTTCAGCATTGCATAGGTTTTTCTTGCCCCGCGGACATCGAAGAAATCGCCTTTTTGCGCCAGGATCCGGCAAGGCTGGGGCGCACGGGCAAGGAGCAGATCCGCCATTTCTCCGCCATCAGCAAGGAACCCTGCCGGGATCTGTTCCCCGTCAACAGCAAGTTCGTTCTGCACATTGGAACAGAATGTGGTGATATAGCAGCTGGGTGCCGCTGCCATAATCCGTTTGTCATTTGCAAATATCAGAGCGGTCATAGTTCCTCCGCCGGATTGACCGTTGATGCCAATGCGTGAAGCATCAACCTCGGGACGGGTAAGAAGATAGTCCACAGCGCGGATCCCATCGTATGTTCTCCAGTCGGACATGGTTTCCCCGATCGCCAGCAGCTGACGGTTCAAGCGGTTGTGACCATACACACAACCGCTCCGGAGAGTTTGGGAAAATTGATCGCGCTCCCCTTGCTGGATGGGATCAATGGAAAGAACTGCGATCCCTCTGCGGCAAAGGTTTTCACAAACCGTTACATATGTTCTGTCGCGTTTGCCTGAATCGGAGTGTCCCTGAACAAACAGGACAGCCGGAACTTTTCCGTTCCGTTTGCGGGGAAGATAAAAATTGGCGGTAACAGTGAAGTTTTCCCGGCTTTTAAAAATGACATTTTCAACTGTAAATTCAGGGTAAACCGTTGTTTTCAGCACCCGCGCTGAAAGCGGGCATTTTTTTGCCGGAAATTTCCATGCTTTTCTGACTCTTTCCTGCGCCTCCCTGACCAAACACAAAGCATCGGCTTGGGTTTTTGCCGCATTGATTTTGCGCTCATACCGGCTGAAATTTTCCTCAAATATCGGTTGGTAGTAATTTTGTACTGCCTCTCCGAAAATACGATGGTCTCTCATAGAGTAATCGCGGGGAGTGTTACAGCCCGTCAGCACGAGTACACAAAAAAATGCCGCAAAAAGTTGTTTCATGATTCAGTTTCCTATTTTTAACTGCTTTTTATTGCTTGTATCACTTTGTAGCACTTGAGAATAATATACACCATGTTTTATAAATGTCAAGTTTTTTCCGGTAAAAACTGTTGTGATGCAAAAAGTACGGTACGTCTGGAAAAAGATCAAAAAATTGTTTCCGGAATAAATTATTTCACTTGCGGAAATGATGGAAAGAGTGTATATTACTCAAATGTAAAAATTTCAGGTCAAAATTTAACCATTTAAGGAGAAAAGAACTATGGCTTACGACAAGGTCAAATTTCCGGACTTCGGAAGCAGGATCACCGCGAATGCAGACGGTTCTCTGAACGTGCCGGATTGCCCCTACATCGCATTTATCGAAGGGGATGGCATCGGACCCGATATCACAAAGGCATCCATGGCGATCTGGAACGCTGCTGTGGAAAAGGCTTACGGCGGAAAACGCAAAATCGCATGGACAGAAGTCTATGCCGGTGAAAAATCCGTCAAACTTTACGGCGAAGGTGTCTGGCTCCCGGCAGAAACTCTGGAAGCTGTCAAGGAGTGCCGCATCGCAATCAAAGGACCTCTGACGACACCCGTCGGAAAAGGGAT
The DNA here is from genome assembly GCA_017456495.1 of Lentisphaeria bacterium. GTDB lineage: Bacteria > Verrucomicrobiota > Lentisphaeria > Victivallales > UBA1829 > SIG79. Next base: position 19,039 of record JAFTJI010000221.1, read on the forward strand.
CCGTTCTCTGAACGTTGCGCTCCGTCAGGAACTTGACCTCTACGTCTGCCTCCGTCCTGTCCGTCACTTCGAAGGCGTGCCTTCTCCTGTGAAAGAACCCGATCTGACTGACATGGTCGTGTTCCGCGAAAATACAGAAGATATCTATGCCGGTATCGAATGGGCAAGCGAAACTGCAGAAGCAAAAAAAGTGATCGAATTCCTCCAGAAAGAAATGGGCGTGAAAAAAATCCGCTTCCCCGAAACCTCCGGGATCGGGATCAAGCCTGTCTCCCGCGAAGGTTCTGAACGTCTCGTCCGTGCTGCGATCCAGTATGCTCTCGACAACAACCGCCGCAACGTAACACTCGTCCACAAGGGCAACATCATGAAGTTCACCGAAGGTGCTTTCAAGGAATGGGGTTACGAACTTGCCCGCCGGGAATTCGGTGATAAAGTCGTCTGCTATCCCGATCTCAACGGTGCTCCTGTTCCGGAAGGAAAGATCCTCATCAAGGATTGCATCTGCGACGCATTCCTGCAGCAGATCCTGACCCGTCCCGCAGAGTATGATGTGATTGCAACTCTGAACCTGAACGGCGACTATGTTTCCGATGCTCTTGCCGCATGTGTCGGCGGAATCGGTATCGCACCCGGAGCAAACATCAACTACACCGGCGGACTCGCTGTTTTTGAAGCAACTCACGGAACCGCTCCCAAATATGCCGGAATGGATAAAGTCAACCCGTCTTCTCTGGCACTCTCCGGTGAAATGCTGCTGCGCCACCTCGGCTGGACCGAAGCCGCTGATCTGGTGGTCAAAGGCATCGAAGGAGCCATCAGCAAAAAGCAGGTCACCTATGACTTTGCCCGTCTGATGGATGGCGCAACCGAACTCAGCTGTTCCGGTTTTGCCAAGGCAGTCATTGAGGCTATGTGAACAAAATGCCGGAGTACATTGTCGAACTTCTGAACCCCTCCGAAGCGGAAAAATATGCGGCAGATGCAGCTCATTTATACCGTCAGGCGGGGTGGATCGGCGATTCGACTCCGGAAAGTGAACTGATTCCGATCCTGCGCAATGCCTACTGTGTCATGGGCGCATGGGATGGAAACGGGCATTTGATCGGCATGATGCGCGCTCTTTCCGACGGGGTCAGTGATGCTTATCTTCTGGATATGGTGGTGGAGGAATCCCACCGCCGGAAAGGGCTGGCGCACGAAATACTGCGCCGGCTCAATGCGTATCTGAAAGAAAAAGGCATCGACTGGATCGTTTGTATTTCTGTGCCCGGTGCCCGGAAATTGTATGCCGATAACGGCGCGGAGATGGAAGGGTTTACCCCTTTCCGTTTTTAAGAAGAGAAGGAGTCTTTTATGGAACGTTTCAGGAAAGTCGGACTTGGGGATCGTGAGATCCTTGAGAGTCTGCTGCTCTCTTTGGACCCCTGTTCCTGCGAGATGAATTTTCTGAATATCTACACCTGGCAGGAGGCGTATGATACCCGCTGGTGCATCTGGAACGGGTTCCCGGTGATCTGGTTCAAAAAAGTGAATCTGCTTTTGTTCCCGGGTGGGACAAATCCGGAAAAAATGCCGCCGGTTTCCCTGCTCAAAGAGATCGTAACAGCTCAGCATGAAGCCGGTTTTCCGGTTTTGATCAACCATGTTCCGTCTGCCTACCTGGAAACGCACCCGGAGTATGAAGAAATTTTCCGGGCGGAACCGATGGCGGAAGAGTATGGGGAATATCTTTACAGCGTGGAAAAACTGGTTGCTCTCCGTGGCGGAAAACTGGCGAAAAAGAAAAATCTGATCTCCCAGTTCAAACGCCTTTATCCTGATTATGAAGTGAAAAAATATACACCGGATCAGATGCCGCAATGTTCCGCTCTGGCGCAGCAATGGTCAGCTTCGCATGAACGCGACAACACCGAACTGGATGAAGAAAAGGCGTTGCGCCGGACTTTGGAAGAATCCGGAGCTTTGGGCGCAGAAGGGATCTGTCTTTATGCCGGCGGAAAACTTGCGGCGTTTTCCTTCTGGACACGCTTGGATTCTGAAACTTGCGATGAACATTATGAGAAAGCGGACCCCTCTTTCAAAGGCGGGGCGCAAGTGGTGAATCAGGAATCCATGATCGTCATGAGTGAAAAATACAAATATGTGAACCGTGAACAGGATTTGGGGCTGGAAGGTTTGCGCCGCTCCAAACTTTCGTATGCTCCTGAACGGATCCTCCGCAATTGGAACTTGATTCTGAAAGAGGGACTGAGTAAATGAAAATAGCGATCTCCATCCTGAAATATTTCCCCCATGGCGGACTTCAGCGTGATTTTATGCGGATCGCGGAAGAAGCGAACTCCAGAGGGCATTCCGTTACAGTTTATACCACAGCATGGAAAGGCGAATGTCCAAACTGGCTGAAAGTTCAAATCCTGAACCCGTTCGCGTTCTCCAATCACGGGAAAGCTGTTTTGTTCCACAAGGCTCTTCACAAAGAATTGGAAAAAAATCCCTGCGATGTTCTGCTGGGAATGTGCCGCGGACCGGGCTTGGATTTCTATTTCTCCGGAGATGACTGCTTCGCTTTGAATCAGCAGAAAAAACACTCTGCTCTGTTCCGGTGGGTCAGTCCGCGGATCCGCACATTCACAGAAATGGAGCGGGCGATCTTTGCTCCGGAATCAAAAACAAAGATCCTGCATCTTGTTGAACAGCAGAAAAAGCAGTTTACGGAATTTTACGGAACCCCGGATGAACGGCAGTACATCATCCCGCCCGGAATGAATCCCGAATGCAAACGTCCCGATAATGCAGAAGAACTGCGGGCGGCATTCCGGGAAAAACTCGGACTTTCTGAAGATCGTCTGGTTTTGCTGTGTGTCGGCGCAAATTTGAAATTGAAAGGGGCTGACCGGGTGATCCGTGCGGCCGGCGCAATGCCGAAGATCCTGAAAGAAAAAATCACTCTTCTTCTTATCGGAAAGAAAGATCGCGAATTGGAACATCTTGCAAAAACCGTACCGGTGGAGATCCGGTTCGAGGGAATGCAGGATTCTGTTTTCTCTTATTATCTGGCTGCGGATCTTATGATACATCCGGCACGGAGCGAAGCCGCCGGAAGCGTTCTGATCGAAGCTCTTTCCTGCGGACTTCCGGTGATCTGTACCGGTCTTTGCGGTTTTTCCACTTATGTTCAGGAAGCCGGTGCCGGACACGTTCTTTACGGTGAGTTCCAGCAGGATGAACTGAATGCCGCAATGGAATCTCTGCTGGCAGATCGGGATAATCTGAAATATCTGAGCCGGGAAGCCCTGGATTATACTCAGCATACCAATTTGACAGGCAGGGCTTCCGCTGTCGTTGATCTTTTGGAGGAATATTCTCATGGAACACGTTGAACTTTACCCCCCGTTCTCCCGGGTGTGGTCGCAGAAAGATGCTTTCGTTCAAGCTCTTGCGACAGATGGAGAGGTCTTCCGGAATATCAAAAACCGGAAAACCATGCGTTTCTCTGTCGAAAGTGCTTTTTACTTCATCAAGATCCACCGTGCAACAGGCTGGGGCGAGATCCTCAAAAATCTTCTCATGTTCAAGAAACCTGTTCTCGGTGCGGAAAATGAATACAACGCCATCCGGCTGCTGGAAAAACTGGGAATCTCCACCATGGAGATCGCTGCTTACGGAACCCGCGGAACCAATCCGGCAAAAAGAGAATCCTTTCTTGTGACAAAAGAGATCACCGGAAAAGTTCCGCTGGAAGATTTCTGTGCAGACTGGGCTGAAAATCCGCCGGAGTTCTCCTTGCGGATCAGGATCATCCGGGAACTTGCGGAAATCATTGCAAAAATGCACTTCAACGGAATGAATCACAGAGACTGCTATCTCTGTCACTTCTGGCTGGATAACGCCGCGCTGGCAAACGATAAAGTCCGCTTGACGGTCATCGACCTTCACCGTGCCGCGATCCGGAAACAGATCCCCCGCAGACTTCAGATCAAAGATCTTGCCGGGATCCTTTTCTCCAGTATGGATGCCGGAATTTCCAAACGGGATATGCTCCGGTTCGCCGCAGTTTACAGATCATTCACAAAAGAAGACTTGAATCTCTGGAAACCGGTTTTCCGCGCCGCAGAAAAACTTTATCAGAAAGAGTGGAAAAAGCCCCATCCGCCGATCTGTTGATCCGCTGAGGGCAGTGATCAGTACCAGCACCATTTGACTTTGCAACCGAAGAATGAAAGCCCGATTCTCAATTTAGACCATATGAATCTTACCGGGATTGTGGCGGTTTTCAAGCTTTCGCACTCCTCAAACGCATCATCTCCGATACTGGTCACGCTGTTTGGGATCGTGATATTTTTCAAGCTTTTGCACTGTAGAAACGCGTATTCCCCGATACTAGTCACACTGTTTGGAATCGTGATGCTTTTCAAGCTATAGCAAGCCCAAAACGCTCTATCCCCGATACTAGTCACACTGTCCGGGATCGTGATGCTGGTCAAGTATCTGCACCGCAGAAACGCTTCATGCCCGATACTGGTCACGCCATCCGGGATGGTAACAGCTTTTATTGTATTTTCCTTGAAGGCCTTTACACCAAGCACCGTTTTGCCGTCATCACTAAAAAGAATTCCAACCTCTTTTGCAATACGGATTTCTTCTGCTCTTTTGGCTTCATCCGCTATTTTCTGCTTTTCTTCTGCTTTTCTGGCTTCTTCTGCTTTTTTCTGTTTTTCTTCTGCTTTTCTGGCTTCTTCTGCTTTTCTGGCTTCTTCTGCTTTTTTCTGTTTTTCTTCTGCTTTTTTCTGCTTTTCTTCTGCTTTTCTGGCTTCTTCCGCTTTTTTCTGCTTTTCTTCTGCTTTTCTGGCTTCTTCTGCTATTTTCTGTTTTTCTTTTGCAATCCGTTCCGATTCTACCGGAAACACTTTTTCGGATTCGGATTTGAAAAATTTTAAATATTTAACAGCATTGGTAAAGTCATTGTTCTGTTCAGCGATTTCTGATAAATCTTTGTATCTTTGCATCTCATCAGAAAAAGAAAGTCCGTCCTGTGAAAATTTCTTTTCCCAGTTTTTTGCAATGAGTTTCAGTTCATAATAATCAGACGGAGGAAGCTGAGATGCTTGAGAAGGCTGAGGTGCAGCGGAACTCCAATGATTGAACAGCGGAATGTTTTCCCAATGTGCAATATTGCCGTTCCATGAAGTGTTCTGCGGTTTCGGTGTGCCCGTAATTTTCAAACTGTTCCGGAACGAAGAAAATGAGTTCACAGAAATATTATTGATGGAATCAAGAAGTGCTTTGGTAAAATATCCATGTTTTTCAGGAATATTTTCAAATGCCTGTTCTCCGATGCCGCAGGAGTTCAAGATCAGCGGGGGAATGATCGAAGCATTTTCACTCTGCTGAATCGCTTTATTCAATGCAATATCGCGGGAGTTTTCACAAGAGAATGATCCGGCACGATCTGCAAGAATATTACTTCTGCAGCAGTCAAGAATAAAAAGACGGTTCAAGCCGGGAATAGAATTTGTCAGCGTGATCAGAGAGGAAATCGGCAGCGCATTAATGTTGTAGAGTTCATTACTGGCAAAACTGTTGACTCCAGCCAGATAATGGACCCCATTAAATTCCCTTCCGTGTCCGGAGAAATAAAAGATAAAAATATCTCCGGCTTTCAAACCGGACAGTGTGGATACGACTTTTTGCGCGATCGTGTTGCTGTCACCTTTATCATCCGAGAGAAAATCAACATCATATCCGGCTTTTGAGAATGCAAAACTCAGTTTCTGAGCATCGTTGACAGCACATTGCAGCTGTGAAATCCCGTTTTTATACTTATCGATCCCGACAAACAATCCGACACGTCTCATTTTAAGACACTCCTCCTTAAACGTACATATTATCATCTAATATACAACCGTCATACGCTTATTACAAACAGTTTTGACACTTCTGTTGTAAAAAACTTCTGATATCAAGAGTCTTCTCAATGAAAAATCTGACACTGCAGGGGGCAAAAGAATGATGGAACAGATATCAAAGCGGGATTCCGCCGGAAGTCGTCCGTTTTGTGTTGGCTAAAATACGGTAACGGGTCTCATCTGCAGTATGATCCTCAGCGGTGGTATCAATATCATCGGCATCGCGCTCGCTCCGTTGAAGAACCGGGATCGTCCGGATAAAATGAGTACAGCAGGAGAAAACTCTCAAAGACGGAGCTTCTTTTGTCCGGGCATTGCAGAGGAGCTGCCGGAGCAGAACCCAGCCGCGCCGACGTGATCCGGGCGTTTTATCCGACCGCATCCAGCGGACTCCCGCCCGTTCCATCTCAGAAGCAATGGAAGCACAGCCCGCCGAATCAAAAATCGAGTTGTCAGCCGGTCCCGGCTTGACTCTGCCGCGCAGGCCGAGGCTCCGTTCCTTTTCCAAAATGAGCGATGCAACCGTCCGCGGAGAATCCCCGGAACCTTCATTGGGACGTCCGTTCCAGCCGTAGATCTCCCCGATCCGGAAAAGATCTCCACGCACAGTATGAAGCGTTGAGCCGTCGGATAAAATCACATCCGAACCGTCACTCTCCGCCCAGAAGCCGACACTGTACGGCTTGGAGGCTCCCCAGTCGAAAGATCGGTCGATCCGCCAGGAATGGGGAATCTCAAAGGGCTGAACGACATGCACTTCCGGATCCCAGACATCATCCCACATTCCCCCGGCGACAATATCCCATGATCCGTCCAGCATAGCCCGGACGAGGAAGGGAGATTTCAGCCCGGAAAGCCGTGCTTCGTAATCAACTTTGTTCAAACTGGGATTATCTTCCAGTTTTGCCGGGATATATTGCCGCAGCATCCCGCCTTCGCTGGTTTCCATTCTGCGGATCTTGTAAGGTTCTGCAAAATCAATAAAGGTCCGCTTCACCCAGTTATGCCCGGGTCCGCCGGGGTTCGCACCGCAAAGGATCAGGGGCAGACGTTCCTTTGTCATCAGGCGCAAACCTTCCGGCAAACGGCACCTGCCGCGCAGAAACCGGTAGACAGTTTCGCTGAAATGAGTCAATTCATCCAGCATCAGGACATGGATCTCAGCTCCCTGAAAACGGGTCACATCGCTATCGAACCGGCAATGACAAAGATGGATCGTTGAGCCGTTGGAAAAACGGATCGCCGGGGGTGCGGTTGCGATCCGGCAGAATTTCCGCCGCAGGTAAGGTTCCAGCAACGCCCTGAAACCGCCGGGGCCATCCAGATGATTCTTCACCAATTCGGAAAACAGCCGCCGGAAGAGATAGATCTGCACTCCGGGGTACTGCATTGCGCAGGAGATTGCTTTCACCCGGAGCAGATAACTTTTCCCTCCGCCTGCCGCTCCGCCATATAAAATCTCGGTCGCATCGCTCAAAAAAGCCTGTGCCTGCTTTTTATGAAGAGAGATCTCAATGCTCATCGGCTCCCCAAACAGTGATTTCAAGCACGACTCCGGCGCGGATATACTTTCCCTCAGGTTTCTGCTCAAGCAGTTTTGCGGAAGAGGTCAGGATCCGGCAGTTTTTATTTTTGATCTCGCCGTTTCCCGGAGAAAAAACTTTGATGATCTGATCCATCAGAAAATCCGCCGCCTCGAACTTTCCCGGTTCATAGAGAACCTCTGCAATCACGGACCCGGAGAGGATATTTTCGGAATCGGCTGCCGGAGCCATTTCAAAATTACGGAAGGCGCATCTCAGCCTGAGATCTTTCGGTTCCCGGGGCAGCAGACCGCCTTCGACTTCCGGGAAAATTCCGTAGTAAAGAGCCGCTTCAACCAATTTGTCATAAAGAAAAAGTTTTACGTTCTGAAAATTGAAAGCCATGCTGCACCTCACCGTTTTAATTCCAGTTCAAACACGCCCGGACAGATCTCTTTTACGGAGAGGATGTTCCAAAAAGTTCCGTTCCGTTTCAGCCGGTCCGATTGGGGTACAGGAGAGGCTGCACAGCCGTTGATAATGACGTTGGCTTCGGACTCCGGATGTCCTGAACCGGAATTTTCCCGCCGCAATTTTGCGCTGAACAAAGGGGAAATCCGGATATTTTCTTCATCGGAACAAGGGTGAACAAGCACGGCATCGGTTCCATAAACCTGAAGCATGGATTCTGCCGCAAGTGTAAATAATTCATTCATAAAAAACCTCCTGAACAAGTTTGCGCCCGCAGACTTGTCAACCGGAGGAGATGGTTTCAGCGATCAAACCGGGAAGCATATCCGCAGCTTTGACACTGCTTCATCACGCGGCAGTTCCGGCGGAACCCCTCTTCCATTTTCCGTGCTGCCGGAGAATCCAGGATCTCTTTCAAAGTATTCTCATGAAGATCGCCCAACGCCAAAGTTCCATGAGAATCCAGACAGCATGGCACGACACGCCCATCGCACAATATCCCGCAATGGTCGACCAGACCGTAACAACTTCCCTGCCCGCCATTTTCCCGTTGAGGTTTCTCCGGGTCGGGCCACTCAAACTGACCGTCAAAATTCGTATAAAGCCGTCCAATGACTCTGCGGTTTCTTCTTCCGGGAGACGGCAGCCACTGTTCTTTCGGGATCCTGAACTGTTCCGCAAAAAAATCAAGATCCGGCGGTTCATCCTGCCACCAGCGGAAATTCAGATAAAGTTCGGGGCATTTTTCCAATGCCAGTCTGGAAAAATCTGCAATATCCTGCCGGACACGCGCCCGTTCTTCCGCAGAAACTTCATTCAGGGATTGCAGCGAAAAATTGATCTGACAGAAAATTCCGGATAGCAAATATTCTTCCAGCTTTTTCAAGTGCGAAGCATTGGTCGTCAGCTTCAGTTTCAGCCCGAGTCCATGGGCATATTCTGTGATTTTCTGAAACTCCGGATGCAGCAGGGGCTCTCCCTGCAAATGCCAGTAAACGGCATCCGTCAGTTCTGCCGCCTGATCCAGAAACCGGAAAGCATCTTCCGGCGGCATGAACATCCGTTCTCTGGTCACTTCCGGACAGAAACTGCAGCGCCGGTCACAAATATTGGTCAATTCAAAATAGATATGCCTGAATTTTTTCATAAGGACGGGATCTTCTTTCGACTTTTCTCTAACGAGGCAATATTACAGCCAGTTCCCCGAAAAGTCAACCCCGATCAGAAAAAAAATAAAGATAAAATAAATATTGAAATTTTGAGTTTCTGCGTTATATTACTTTTCCGTAGAGGCAATTTCAAAAGTCTTCAAAAATGGCAGAAAATTCTTGTTGCGATCTGCAAATGGAGCGTTTTCGGTGGTTACCCTGTGGGTAGCCACGCTCAAACTACCATTTCCAACTCATCAACAATCTTTTTTCAGCCAAA
>JAFTJI010000222.1 GCA_017456495.1 Lentisphaeria bacterium
ATGGCAGAAAATTCTTGTTGCGATCTGCAAATGGAGCGTTTTCGGTGGTTACCCTGTGGGTAGCCACGCTCAAACTACCATTTCCAACTCATCAACAATCTTTTTTCAGCCAAATTTTGCCGGACTTTTGAAATTACCTCACTTATAACGCCAAAAAAAAGCTCTGTCCTTTTCAGAACAGAGCTTAAAGAATCAACTGATCAAGCGATCAATTATGCCATTGCCTGGGCGACTGCCACAGCAACGTCAACAGAAGCACCGACCATGGGGTTGTTACCCATACCGATGAGCCCCATCATTTCCACGTGAGCGGGAACGGAGGAGCTTCCGGCGAACTGAGCGTCGGAGTGCATTCTGCCCATGGTGTCGGTCATACCGTAGGAAGCAGGACCTGCTGCCATGTTATCGGGGTGCAGGGTTCTGCCTGTACCGCCGCCGGATGCCACAGAGAAGAAGGGTTTGCCCTTGGCAACGCGTTCTTTCTTGTAGGTACCCATGACAGGATGCTGGAAGCGTGTCGGGTTGGTGGAGTTACCGGTGATAGCGATATCCACGCCTTCTTTCCACATGATGGCAACGCCTTCGCGGACGTCATCTGCGCCATAGCAGCGGACTGCTGCGCGTTCGCCCTTGGAGTATGCCTTTTCGGAGACGATGGTGAGTTCGCCGGTAGCATAGTTGAATTCGGTTTCGACGAAGGTGAAACCGTTGATACGGCTGATGATCATAGCAGCATCTTTACCGAGACCGTTGAGGATAACGCGGAGGGGTTCCTTACGGGCTTTGTTTGCGCTGCGTGCGAGACCGATCGCGCCTTCAGCAGCTGCGAAGGATTCATGACCTGCGCAGAATGCGAAGCACTTGGTCTGGTCTTCGAGAAGCATGGACGCCAGGTTACCGTGTCCGATACCGACTTTACGGTCATCAGCAACAGAACCGGGGATGCAGAAGCTCTGGAGACCTTCGCCGAGGGTCTTTGCGATTTCGCTTGCGACGGTCTGACCGCGCTTGATAGCGACAGCCGCACCGACGAGGTATGCCCAGCATGCGTTTTCAAAGCAGATGGGCTGAATATCTTTCACGCGCTGGTAGATATCAAGGCCTTTGCCTTTGGTGATCTGTTCTGCTTCTTCGATGGAAGCGATCCCGTTATCGTTCAGAAACTTGTTGATCTGAGCAATACGACGTTCGTAGCTTTCAAAAAGTGCCATAGTGACGGACTCCTTCCTTATGCCTGACGCGGGTTGATGACCTTTGCGGCATCTGCGAAGCGGCCGTAGGTCTTCTGGAATTTCTTGATGAGGTCTTTTGTCGGCATGTTGAGGATCTCTTCCTTACCGGAATTGACAGCTTCCATCATTTTGCCGAGGTTGACGAACTCATAACCGATGACCTGATTGTCTTCGTCGAGAGCGAGACCGGTCACATAGCCTTCTGCCATTTCCAGGTAGCGGACGCCCTTTTCAGAGGTACCGTACATAGTACCGGTGATGGAGCGGAGCTGTTTGAGGTCTTCGAGACCTGCACCGATGGGAAGACCGCCTTCGGAGAAAGCTGTCTGGGTGCGTCCGTAGACGATCTGGAGGAAAAGTTCGCGCATTGCGGTGTTGATCGCATCGCAAACAAGGTCTGTGTTCAGAGCTTCGAGGATGGTCTTTCCGGGAAGGATTTCTGCAGCCATAGCTGCGGAGTGGGTCATACCGGAGCAGCCGATCGTTTCAACGAGAGCTTCCTGAATGATACCATCTTTGACGTTGAGGGTGAGTTTGCATGCACCCTGCTGAGGGGCACACCAGCCAACACCGTGGGTAAGGCCGGAAATTTCTGTGATTTCTTTCGCCTTTGTCCATTTCCCTTCCTGCGGGATCGGAGCGGGACCGTGTTTCGGACCCTTGGCGACACAGCACATCTGTTCGACTTCATGTGTAAATTGCATTTTGGCAACTCCTTATATTGGGTTTATATGCGAACCTTGTAATATAACTCCAAAACAGGAATTTTTCAAGGCAGGTTCATGCGCTCTTCCTGTTTATAAAGTAAAAAAAATCCTGAAATTTTGAGAATTTGCTGATTCCTGCAAATTTATAACAGGCTAAATCAAACAAAATCTCATCGCTGGAAATCTTTTTTTAAGAAAAAACTCTATCCGTTTGAAAAAAGATCTTCCTGATGTTATATTGCAGAAAAGCAATATTGCAGAAAAGGATCTGACTTATGAAAATCATTCTTGCTCCCGATAAATTCAAAGGGACTCTTACAGCAGCTCAAGTAACCGGAATAGAAGAACAGGCAATCCGTTCTGTTCTGCCGGATGCTGAGATCATCTGCGTTCCTCTTGCTGATGGAGGCGACGGCACAGTTCAGGCTCTGACAACTGCCCTCGGCGGAACGTTCGAAACCTTTACGGTTCAGGATCCCCTCGGACGACCGGTGTCTGCTGAGTTCGGTATGACTCCTGACTGTGCGATCCTTGAAATGGCGACCGCATCCGGCATGGTGCTTCTCTCTGCCGCAGAACGGAATCCCATGAAAACTTCCACGTTTGGGACCGGCGAACTGATCCGAAAAGCTCTTGATTCCGGGGTGAAAGAGATCGTTATCGGAATCGGCGGCAGCGCAACTGTCGATGGCGGAACCGGAATGGCTGAAGCTCTCGGCTATGAGTTTTTTAACGCTTCCGGAGAAAAAATCACCGGACTGTGCGGCGGTAAACTTTCAGAAATCGCTGAAATTTCCGATTCAAAAGTTCATCCGGCTTTGAAAAACTGTAAAATCCGGATCGCCTCCGATGTGACAAATCCTCTGCTTGGCGATAACGGCTCTGTTGCAGTATTTGCCCCGCAGAAGGGGGCAACACCTGAGATGATGCCCCTGTTGGAAGCCGGGCTCGCCAACTTGCGGGAGGTATTGTACCGTCAGAACATGATCACAGAGGATGTTCCCGGTGACGGTGCCGCAGGCGGTTTGGGATTGGGGCTCCGTGCATTCTGTTCAGCCGTTCCGGAATCCGGTGCAAAACTTGCGATCGCCCTGACCCGTCTGGAAGAAAAATTGAACGGCGCAGACATGGTCATCACCGGAGAAGGCTGTTCCGACGATCAGACTGAAAACGGAAAACTCTGTTCAGAACTGGCGATTTTCTGTAATGCCCGCAACGTTCCGTGTTATCTGCTTTCCGGAAAAATCATTGGCGATCCGGGCAAGTTGTTTGCGGGATATTTTGCGACTGTTCCGGTGGAGATGCCTTTTGAGGAAATCAAACCGCGTTCCGCAGAACTGCTTTATCAGGCAACCGTCAAATTTGCAGAAAAAATGTTTGCCAAATGAAAAAGAGGTTGCATTTTCTGCAATTGCTAATTATATTACGTTCAGACAACCGGAATCTGTTCCCTTTTTATCATGGCATTTATGTTTTTACCACTTAAAAACATGAATGCCGCAAAAGATTTTGAAAAGGGTGATGGGGTTTTGGGAAGCGGGAAAAAGACTTTTTCAAAAGTTTTTTCCCGCCTCTCCAATCTCAGGAAACTCTTTATCAGGAACAGAGCGCAAACACCCTGAAAAATTTTGGAGAATAAAATGAGTACAAGAATTGCTGATTGGAACGGTCTTCCTGCCGTTTATGTCGAAAATGAATTTTCTGAAGCTGTCGTGACACTCCATGGCTGTCATGTGGTTTCTTTTGCTCCGCGCGGATCCCGTGAGGTTCTCTGGGTTTCCGGAAAGAGCAATTTTGCCGATGGTAAACCGATCCGCGGCGGTATTCCTGTGTGCTGGCCCTGGTTTGGCGGCGCAGGTCAGCCCGCTCATGGATTGGCGCGTCTCTCCCGGTGGATCCAGACCGGTTCTACAGAAACAGAAAACGGAGAAACTGTTCTGAATTTTGCGTTCGTTCCCGCAACGGAAGAATTTGCGTTCCTGCTTGCAAATATGAAGATCACTGTCGGAAAATCCCTGACTCTTGAACTGAAAACCACCAACAACGGCGAAGAAGATTACAAGATGAGCGAGGCTCTGCACACCTACTTCTCCGTCTCAAAAATCGAACAGGTTTCCATTACCGGTCTTGACGGTGTCAGTTACACAGATACTCTGGACAAAACCGAAAAGGTTCAGCAGGGCGATATTACTTTCTCCGCTGAAACAGACAGCATTTATCACACCGGCAATGCTGCAAAGATCGTTGACCCGGAATTTTACCGCACGATCCTGGTGGAAAAAGGCGGTTCCAACTCAACAGTTGTCTGGAACCCGTGGATCGAAAAGTCCAAAAAGATGGCTGATTACGGCGATGAAGAATATCACGAAATGGTTTGCGTTGAGGCAGCCAACGCCTGGAGCGGTGCTTATATCCTCAAAGCCGGTGAAAGTCATACTTTGATGACCCGGATTTCTGAAATCAAAGGAATCTGAAAAATCCACAGCGGGAAATTTTCAGGTTTGGCAACTGCTTCATAATACCTTTTTATTTGTAGGCTGAGAGCATATTCTTCAATTCTGCTTTCAGTTCCTGCCGCAGTTCAACAGGTTCCAGAAGAACGGCTTCTCCCCGTGAGGAGAGCAGAAACGGAAACAGAATTTCTTTGGCAACTGCCGGAATTTTAACGATCCCGTTTTTCTGGAATTTCTGCTGACTGTGCAGGGGCGATGCCTGAAGTTTTTCCCGGATGTGATCCGATACCTGCAATTTTACGTTCCTGATCTTCTGAAAACTCAGAAATTCATCGGTGTTGACGGTGCGGATGATCTCTCTATCCGGTTCAAACACAAATTTTGTCAGCTCAGCCCTTTTGATACGCGCCAGCGAAAATGTCCGCGTTGCGTTTTTCAAACGGCAGAAACCTTTGCTGTACCAGTTGTTCTGATAGAACACCAAAGTGTGGGGCTCAAAGCCGCGTTCTGTCACTTTCCCGTCATAATCTTCATAGCTCAAGTTGATACATTTATGATCCTGCCAGCCGGTAAAGATCGTCAGAAAAATCTCCGGATTCAAGTTTGTATAAAGTCCGGAAAGAATGAAAAGACTCCGCAGGTTCGCTGTATCAAGAAAGTCGGGATTGTTCTGCTGAAGAAGCGTGTCGACAGCATTCCTGATTTTGTTTTTGACCGGGGAAGGGAAGATCTCCTCTGCGATCCGCGCGCCGATGACCGAAGCGATCATCTCATTTTCATCCAGCAGAGCCGGTGCAACGAAATCCCATCCGTGGTGAGTCAGGTAATATCCGTTCTGGGCTCGGTCAAATGCAAGCGGACAGCCGAACTCTGTTTCCAGCAGTTTCATATCCCGCAAAACTGTTTTCTTGACACATTCGATTTCCAAACCTTCTTCCACCGAGATCCTGCGGAACTCTTCGATCAATGTTTTAGAATTCGGATAACGGTTTTCTTTCAGTAGTGCTGCGATCCGCATCAGACGGTGCAGCTGATTTTTTTGTAACGGCATAAAAAATCTTCACTTTTTTCAAAATTATTTTCTGAATGGACGGATAATGTCTCTTTGCGTGTAATATATTACTCTCAGAATAAAAAATCAAGGAGACTTCCGAAGAAATCTCCTTGAAAAGACGAAAGGATACAGCCATGTTGAAAAAATTGATCGCTCTTTTCCGTAAGAACAAACAAAAATCTTATAAACCTGCCGCCCCTGTTCCGTGTGTTCAGATGCACCTTCCGCTGGAATTCTGAAACAGAATCACTCTGTCAGCCATCCGGCACAGTTCCAGTTGGTATCGCCGAACATCAGCCGTGACGGCAGCTTTTCATGCTTCACCCATGCGAAATCATCGCCGAAAACGTTTAACCGCAGGGGAACGCCGTTCCGCAGGAATCCGGAAAACGCTGCCAGATCCACCTCAAAGGTGAACAAGCCGTTTTCTTTTTTGATGCGGTAATCCGGCGGTGTGAGGAAAACCGTTCCGCCCGTTCCGATGGTTCCTTCTTTCTTGAAAAAGATTTTGAGCGGCGGATGGTTCCGGTTCAGTTCCAGAAAAACGGTGCAATCCCGGTTTTCCATTCCTTCCAGTTCAAAAAAGAGTTTGGAACCTTCCTTCCGGCAAGTCCAGCTTGTACCGTTTTCCATGCAATGCTTTTCCCCATACTTGGCAACTTTTCCGGTCATGGAGCGTCCGGTAAACTCATCCAGAAGCGGAGAATCAAGTTTGAATGCAGGGAAATCTTTTTCCAGAAGATCCTTGAGAAGCTCGATCCGTTTTTCCAGTTTTTCAGGGAAGAAAAGATATCCTTCCGCTTCAGAGTGATAGCCCAGACGATGATCTTTCCGGCAGAGAGAAAGCATCTCTTCCGTATTGGCGATTTCTGAACGGACGATCTCAGCCATACGGGAAAGATGATCCTGTTTTGTATAGAGCATATCATCCCGCAGGAAATAAAACTCCAGCAGATTGCAGCAGCTTTTCATCTGAAGTCCGACAGCTCCGGCAAGAGAGATATCTGCCAGTCGCGGCGGGTTGTCCTGATAGAACGGAAGAAGTCTTTTCAACCGTTCCATTCCCTGCTGCCAGAGTTCATTCATCTTTCTGCAAAGCGTGAGAGCTTCTTCCAGAGTATGTCCGAACCCGAGCGTTTCTCCGATGCGGTCACCGCTGACTTCCGGGAACTGCTTCAGGATCCAGCTGGGGGCGATTGGTTCGTTTACCGGGAACAAGTGGAGGGGCCAGACGATGCAGTTATGCAACGGTCCGTACCATTCAAAGGCAATATTGCCGGGAAACTGGCGGTATGCCATGGAAAATTCATGCCATGCTTTTGCCACTTCCGGGGCATCTTTCCGCCATTCCGGACGGGCAAGTTCTTCCAGAAACTCCAAGCCGTTTTCCGGAAGCGGGAGGAATGACATCGCACCTGCAGCACGGTTCATCAAACCCGGATAGTTTCCGAAATACCAGCACTGCATCGCCGCTGTTACATTATGTTCCGACATAAAGCGGTATTTGTCATAGATATTTTCCGGAACGGGGATGAAAGGAACTGCAGCATCTTCATGGGAACAGCCCACCTGAAGTTTCGCTCCGGTTTTTCCTTTGCGTTCCGTTGACTTCCGGAATGTTTCGGAAGGACCTACAAATGCAAGAGAATAATCCTGAACAGTGCGGAGTTTACCAAGCTGTTCCACCTTTCCGCCGGATTCAAAATTCAGCATGAAAGTGCAATCTTCCGGGAATGCTTCAGCAATACTGCGGAGCCGTTCTCCCTGTTCGGAACCATCACGCTGTCCGGGAGCATAGAACCAGCCGATATATTCCGCATCCGGATTATATTTGTGCATGGTTTCGCTGATCAGTGCTGCGAGTTCCGCGTAGACATCTTCGGTACGTTTTTTGCTGCAGAGCGGACAATCCTGATTTTCCGGTGTTCCGGGATAAATCTGATTGGAAGAAACACAGCAGCCGTTATCTTCGCCGTACATGATGTTGATGATCCCGCCCAGTGAAGGAACATTGGAAAACAGTGCGCCGACGGTATCGCGGAAATATTGTTTTCCGGCTTCTGTTGAAGTGCAGAAGAAACCCCAGTTCCGGATTTTGAATCCCACCAGTTCCGGATGCAGTGCAGTATCAGATTCGGGCAGGGTGAAGTATTCCGTTCCCCAAAGTTTCGGTTCGCTCATGAACAGATAGATCCGGATCCCGTAAGAGAGACATTTTTCCACGACTTTCCGCAGCTTTGCATAACGCTTTTCTGCATCTTTCCCGTGCCCGGGCATAATGGTCGTGGGATAATCCCGCAGATAAACGGTCAGCCATAAACCGTTCACGCCTTCATGGGCGAGCTTGTTCAGGTACTCTTCCGGGTAATAATCAATATCATTGGTCAATTCGTCAATGAAATAAGGCGGGCGGTATGTGGGACCGAAGAAGCAACGGGAGATCCGGTGTTTGACAAATGGCTTTTTCCGGATGGAGCAGGGCATGACGGATTTTCCTGCCGCGGCACAGATTTGATCTTCCAGCGCATAGATTGCCCGGCGCAAGCCGTCTGTATCTTTCGTCCGGATAACTGCCGAATCCGGCTTTGTGACAAGTTCGTATTCCTCGTGATCGAACTCCGGTGCATCCTGAATGAACAGAGGATAACCGTTTTCTGTTTCTGCGATCCCTTTCGCCTTTATAACGCGGCGGAGAGAGACAAATGCCGTTTCAGGGAGAGTTCCGCTGAATTCTGTGATGATTTTGAGTCCGTTGTTCAGACAATCGCTGTTCCCTCCGGCATTGCAGCCGCGGGAATCGTCAAAATGATATTCCAGCGGTGACTTGATGTCCTCTATGAAACCCCAGTCGCTTTGCGGCGGCTGGGGAATTTTGGCAAATGCTTCTATTTTTGTTTTTTCCATAAAGAATTCTCCTTTTTACAGCAACTTATTTCAGCTCAGCGGGGCATTTATCTCCCGGAACAAGGACAAGTTTGTCGCAGAGAAGACGGTTTTCTTCCCGTTTGAGGGAGACGAAAACGATATATTTTGTATCCGGTTTTGTGTCCCATCCGATCTGGAAAGCCATCTTCCATGCACCTGCAAAGAAAAC
Organism: Lentisphaeria bacterium; assembly: GCA_017456495.1. Lineage (GTDB taxonomy): Bacteria > Verrucomicrobiota > Lentisphaeria > Victivallales > UBA1829 > SIG79. The sequence continues at coordinate 8,541 of JAFTJI010000222.1, forward strand.
GTCATGTTTCACGATCGAATCAGGTACTTTGTTGAGTCGCACCAGATGATATTTTCCATCAGCCGGAACTTCAGAGGCGTTGAGCCGGCGGGAAGAACTGTAAGTTTTAGTTTTTCCGTGATAAATACCCATGCTGAATGATGTTTTTCCATCCCATTTTTCGGGCAGGGCACGATAGAAGTTTGCAGCCGGGTCTTCAACTTTTGCTTTGGCTGTTTTGGCTACGGTGATTTCGATCAATCCGGGAATGCTGCGGAGAGATTCCGGAAGAAGAGTTTTCCCCGGTTCTCTGGGAACCAGCAGGGAGCCGGGACATCTGTCGGCAGGAACAATACAAGCTCTGTCGCTGTAAATCGTTCCGTCAGCCTCTTCCCGGAGAGAGACGAAAATATAGAATTCCCGCTTGAGGGAGTTTGCATCGTCTCTGCTGACCGCAGATTTTCCAACAAAGTAGTTGAGTCTCCAGCTTCCTCCGAAACAGAGCGTGGAGGGCGTCAGCGTAACAGGTTTGCTGTTGATGAGATAGAACTCAAAATTTCTTCCGATATCGCCTTTTTTGAAGTTTTTGTAAGCCGGATATTTCTTGGAAACCTGATCGTAAAGACCCATGGAGAAATTCTTTCCGGGAGCGCGTTTTTCCTTGAATGCTCTGCCGAGATTTGCACCTTTCAGCGGAACAACAGTTGCCCCTCTTTCAGGGACCGGAAGAACGATTGCTCCGGAAATTGCAGCAAACTCAACCGGAAGCGGAGTTTCCCCGCTGCGGTTTTTCATGTGATTGCACCAGGTTTCAAATTTCTTCCAATTCACCTTGACTGCGCGTTTGGATTCAAGTTCCTGCAGTGTCTTTTTGAGCCGTGCGATCCGCATGTCGGACTGATGATCTATCTTTGCAACAATAACATTGTCAAGTCCCATCCGGAGCAGTCTCACACGGAACGCATATTCGCCGCTGACAGCTTTTTCTGCTTCATCAAGCATCTTATCCCAGCGTAAAAGGTTGTCCTTCGTGAGGTAGACTGCATCAATAGAGCGGTAGTTCCACATTCCGCCGGCGGCGGTATCTTTGTCCAGAACGGCGACCAGTTCATCGTGATATTTTTTGAGGATCGGAGCTGCAGGACCGTAATAGACATTCAGATATTTCGTGATGAGGGAATCCAGATCCTGATCGGGGTTCTGGAACAGCTTCAGCATGATCCATGCCTGCATTTCGGAGAAGTTTGTGCAGTAAGTAATTCCTCCTGCATCATGTTCAAAATAAGTTCCGAGGATCTGATGGTCACGCATGATCTGAATATCTCTGGCGATCCGTTTGATCGCACCGTTCGGCGGTTCCAGGAAGAACTTTTCCGGAGAACGGTTATAGACATTGGGATAGTACCAGAACAGCATGAAGCGGGTCAGTTTCACCCAGCCTTTGAAGTCAGCGTAATCAATTTTATTTTCCTTGCCGCGGTCAAGCGGATTGGCATAGTCGCCGTTGATGGGGGCAAAGATGATGAGCAGATTTTCGGGGATCTTTCCCATGCCTGAGGGCGGTTTCTGGGACTGGGTCCTCTGATACGCAAGTGTCCGGAACGTGATATCCGGATTGTTTCTTGCAAGTTCGATGAGCGTATAGATCAGCGGAGCTCCTGCTGTACCGTATTTCTTTTCCATGGCAACACAGTTTTTGCAGAAACAAAGACGGTATGCAGTGTCGTTGCAGCTGATGTCGATATGTCCTTTCAAACCGGTTCTTTTGAACATTCTGTCATAATACATCCGGACATTTTTCTGCAGTTCTTTCCGGAGTGCCGGATTGGAGAAGCAGAGCTGACGGTTGGGGACTCGCTGTCCTTTGTCATTCATTGAGAAAAATTCAGGATTCGTGATGAAATATTTTTTGTCTCTCAGTTCCGGAAGTGCATCCAGGATCCCGGTTCCGGCATGATAACCTGTCTTGACTTCCTTGACCCCGGCAGGGATCAGCTGTCCGAGACTGTGGGTGCTGGTAAAGATATCCTGAAAGTTCACGATCCCTTTATTCTTTCCGGGATTGTGAGGATGATTATGAGATTTCAGCAGAAGGTTCTGACGGTTGCGGTAATGGGAGACTGCAGCGGTATCGCCATCTTTGTAAAAGTAGATCATGATTGCACGCGCACGGAACGCATACTGCACCTTTTTGTTTGTGTCAGGCAAAATCAGAACAGATTTTTTCGGAGCGTAAAAATCACCGAATCCGTTGAGGAACATACAACCGAAAGAGTTTTCCAGCAGTTCATAAACAGCCCAGAGTGTGCCGTGAACTCCGCCGCCGTAAAGACGCAGATCTTTGCCGGAAGTTACGATCTTACATACGTCATCGGGAAGAGAGACTTTGGATGCCCCGACATAGATCGCCGGTGATTTTGCAGAATTTACGATGGGAAACTGCGCTCCGGTGATCTCTTTCAGGAAAAATGCAAGCTCCTGTGCTGCATATTTATCTACATTGCTTGCATGGGCGGGAACAACGATGGAATAATCCGTTTTTCCGTTTTCAGCAAGTTTCAGCGGCGCAGCTGTAAGCATTGCTGCTGCTGCGAGTAAAAAGATGGATAAGATGTTTTTCATAAGATTTCTCACTTCCTTACTTTATTTTGCAAAGCCGCGTTCCTGCAGCAGTTCACGAAGTTTATACCATGAAATTTTCGGTTTCCGGTATTCATTCAGCATCCCCTTGTTGTTGAATCCCCGGGGTCTGCCGAAGAAATGTTCCGTTTCAATATAAGTATTGGCATCGCAGAAGAGCCAGAGCGCAACGCCGGTATAGCGTTTCTTATCAAGAATTCCGTTTACAACAGTTTCCAGCAAACGTGACTGGTAGTTTTCGCTCCAGCGGTAACCGGAGTGGTCGCCGTAGATCGCTGATGCTCCGATTTCGCTGACGATCAGCGGTTTCTGAATGTCTTTGAACTGTTCGGCAAATTCATCAAGCGTCGGCAGAACTTCCCCGATCCCATCGGGTTTGCAAACGATGTCGTACCAGCCGGGATATATGTTGATCGTAAGAAGATCCACCAGGTCAAAACAGATATCTTTCCGGGGGCGGTTCGTGGCAAATGTCACCGGGCGGGAGGTGTCAAGAGCATTGATCGCCGCCTTGAGCTTCGCGATGATCACGCGGGCATTGTCGTGATTGCTTGCACATTCATTGAGAAATCCCCAGATGATCACGCAGGGGTGGTTGATGCTCTTGCGGACCATGTTCCGGCACTGCTGTTCCTGCCGTGCAATAAAGTTTGCATCGCCCAATTCTTCTGGCTTGTTGCCCCAGCCGAGAGCCTCTTCCCAGACAAGCAGACCCAGTTTATCACAGAGTTCCAGCATGATTTCCCGTTGCGGATAGTGACTGCCCCGGATAAAGTTGAATCCTTCCTGTTTGATCAGAAGAAGGTCATTCAGAATCAGATTTTCCGGTGTGGCTGCTCCGAATTCCGGATGAGATTCATGACGGTTGCAGCCGACCAGTTTCAGAGGCTTTCCGTTCAGTTTAAACTCCTGGGTACTCCAATCAAGAATTCTGATCCCGAAAGAAACCGTTTTTCCGTTGATCGTGACCGTGTGCAGATTCGGTTCTTCGGGGCTCCACAGTTTGAAATCAGGAACAATACAGGAGAACTCTTCTGTAAAAGGCATCTCTTTTTCATTTTTTCCGTCAAAGGAAATCTTCAAAGCCGCCGGAGCTTTTTCAAAGGGTTCCACTTTGATTTTGACTTCCCCGGTTTCATAACTCTGAGGAATGACTTCAATGTGACGGATGTCATCAGCTTCAAATTCTGTCAGAGTGACATCACTGTAAATGCCGCCGAACGCATAGAAATCATAAAATCTCTTGAACTGTTCTCCGGGATCATCAGAAATCAGATTGTCTGTTATGATCTCCAGAATATGTTCTCCGGCGGATCCGGAATCAAAGATGTACTCTTCTTTGTTATAGGGAAGATCGCTGCTCCCGACGGAAATGCCATCCCAGAAAATTTCGCTGTGAATGCCGCATCCCGCGATGGTCAGCATGGCTTTCCCGCCGGAAACAGTTACTATTCTGCGGTAACAGCCGATTTTCCGTTCTCCAAACTCACCCGGACGGGTGTCAAAACAGCCGGGAACCGTCGTAACGGTATTGTACTCAGGTTTTGTACTGCTGTCCGGAACCAATGCAAAGTCCCAGATCCCATTGAGAAGTTGAGTCTTCATGTAACCTCCATTATTCAAAGTTTTTTATTTTTTTTACTTGACTTTTTTCTTCTATTGGCTATTTTATGATAGAAAAACGCTATCAAAACAGCCATGATATCAATATATCACAAAAAATCAAAATGTAAATGGTAATTTTGTGATAAAATAAAGGAATTTTGTTTTTATGAGTCGCGGATACAAAGATTTTGCCTATGCTTCTTACAAAATAAATACCCGTTTTTATGTTCGTTCCGTGGGAGATTTTTTTTTGGAAGATAATGAAGATCTCCCGGTAAAACGGGCAGATTTTCCGGAAATTTTCTGGTGCGTTGATGGTGTTGGTTCCTTTTTTCTGGAGGGAAAGCGAAGTCTTTTGCGCCCCGGACAGGTCTGGTATTATCCCGCCGGTTCAACTCATCAGATCGGCTGTCACGGTAAATTTTTCCACTACTGCTGGATCACTCTGGATGGTCCCGATGCAAAAATCCTTTTCGATGGATTGAACTTGAAAGCCGGAATCAATCAAAGCGGATCATGTCCGCAGCACCTCTTCAGTAAAGTTCGGATGAATATTGAATTTCCGCAGATGGAAATACAATTGGATAACCTCAAAACTGCGTTCGAGATCCTGACTCTTGCCTCTATCCCTGACCGTTCCGGAAATCCTGACCTCGTCGGGCAGGCAATCCGGTTGATCGAAGAAAATTTTCAGGATCCCGGTTTGAACGTGGAAAAAGTTTCTTCCCTGTTGAACGTGAACCGTTCGATTCTCAGCAGAATGTTCTCATCCAGCCAGAAAATCACTATCGTTCAATACCTCGCAAGCTGCCGTCTGAAAAAAGCTCTGTATCTCATCAAAGAAACAGATACTCCCATTAATCAAATCGCTGAATTGTGCGGCTACTCCTGCCATAACTATTTCTCAAAAGTGATTCGCCGCCACACCGGTTCCCCGCCGGGAGTGCTGCGCAGAATGGAATAACTCTTTTAAAAGAAAACGGGGAGAGAAAGAAATCTCTCCCCCCGTTCATATCTATGAGCATTAAATCACTTCCAAATCGTTGCGGTCAGGCAGCTCCGGAAGAGGTGCATGCGGTTCTGTCTGATACCAGTAGGCTACACAGGAAAGATCGTCCTGCAGCGGCAGGAAACGGTGCTCTGAACGCCAGCCGAGAGCCTGAACCGTTGCCTTGAATTCAGACTGGAACCAGACCGGATCCGTAAGATGGAACCGGTAAAGCGCATGCCGTCTTCCGGTTTCGGCTGTTCCGCCGCAATGGTAACCGGAGTAGGGGGAGCTGAACGTTCTGTCAGAAAAACACCAGGCTCCGCAGAAATAATCTTCTGTTCCAGTTCCGCAGATGGATGGAAAATCTGTATCGCCGTCGATGAACATTTTGACTTCCCCTTCGCCCCACCATCCTTTGTTGTTCTGCTGCCAGGTGAGGTAGCATCCGGCAAAACGTCCTTTGCCGCGGATCCCGTCAGCAATGACAAAATCTTCGCCGTACTTCACCGGATTTGTGCGGCGGAATGAGGCGTGGAAATAGAGCGCATCTTCGGGGACGGGTTCATCTGTGCCGTTGATCGTATAATAAATAGATTTAGCAGGTTCATCATTCAGCAGTTCCAGCGTGATCCTGCCGTGTTTCCGGTAAGGCATGGGCAGATAAAGATTCTGCGCCTTCGCCGGATTGACACACACCGCAAGCGACTGGATTTCTCCGTAATATCCGGGAGCATTGCAGAAAAGATCTCCCAGCGGAACTTCCACACTCGGGGTCGTTTCATGATCCCAGTACATGCGGATAATGATCTGTCTCAGATATTTTTCATAGAAAGTGATCCAGAAATGACGGATCACTCCGCTGCCTTCCCGGTCGAAAATCGTGGTTTCCTTGTGGGGTTCCAGGTAGATCCATGGACGGACCTTCCAGCCTTGACCGAGTTCTCGTGACGGGTGCGGATCTTCCAGGGCAGGGCACTGACCGATGGCTTTTACATCTTCCACAGCTTCCATGCCCGGAGTGTCCATTCCCCCGGCACCAACTTTTCCATAAACATTTTCCGGACTGACACTGAATGTTTTTCCGGCGGGCGGTTTCATAAGATCGTCAAGAGAACCCAGCATAATAACCTCCTGTTTTTTCTGAGTTAGCCTTACTATACCTCTCTGCCGGGAAAATGCAAGCTCTCAGATGTCGGAAATAGCTTCGTAAATACCGCTTTTTGACTTTTAAAGCAGAAAATTAATTTTTTTTTGATTGAATGATTTGAAAAAATGCCGAATGGTGCTATATTTACCTTTCAATAATGGTTTACATGCCATTATTTTTTGAAAATGATTGATGTCAACAACAACGATAGGAGTTAAAAATGGGCGTACCTAAGAGAAAAGTTTCTAAAATGAAGAAACGTCAGCGCATGGCTGCCAACGCATTCGGCGGCATCCAGGCAACATTCTGTGCAAATTGCGGCGAACCCGCAGCACCCCACAATGTTTGCAAACATTGCGGAACCTATAATAAAAAACAGGTTCTTACCACTGAGTCCAAGTAATTTTTCCGGAAACTGCGGTTATGAGAATTGCTGTTGATGCAATGGGGGGTGATTACACTCCCGGAATCATGATTGAAGCCGTTCAGATGGCACTTGCCGAGATTCCAGACTTGGAGGTACTCCTCGTCGGGCATACCGGCAAGCTCGCGTATTATCTTGAACGGTATCATCTTCCTCCCTCAAAACGGTTGGAACTGGTTCATGCTGATACAGTTGTGGAAATGAGTGAACCTTCCACAACTTCTCTCCGCGCGAAAAAGGACTCTTCGATTACTGTTTGCGCAGACCTGGTGAAAGCCGGTCGCGCTGCAGCTGTCGTAACAGTCGGACATACCGGTGCTGCAGTTGCAGCTACGAAAGTCCGGCTCAGAACATTGCCCGGTGTGGATCGTCCCGCACTGGCAACATTGATGCCTTCCATCACTCCGTCAGGAAAGTCTATCGTGATTGATGTGGGGGCAAATACGGAATGTACCCCTGCCAACCTGGCGCAGTTCGCGATCATGGGAGAGCTTTATTCTCAGCTGATGCTGAAAATTGAGCGTCCCAGAGTCGGACTTCTTTCCGTTGGCGGTGAAGATGCAAAAGGGAACGATTTGACGAAAAATGCGTTCCAGATCCTTTCCAAAATGCCGATAAACTTTGTCGGAAATGTGGAAGGTCATGATATTTTTAACGGACATTGCGACGTGATCGTCTGTGATGGCTTTGTTGGAAATGTGATGCTGAAATCCTGTGAAGGTCTTGCCCGTGCAACTTTCCACTGGATGAAGCAGGCGTTCAAGAAAAACGCGGTTCGTTTCGCAGGTGCTCTGCTTGCAAAAGATGCTTTTCAGGATTTGAAACAGATTTCAGATTCTGAAGAGTTCGGCGGCGCGCCTCTGATGGGAATCAAGGGAGTTTGTATCATCGGTCATGGTGCTTCATCTCCCAAGGCAGCAAAAAATGCAATCCGGGTTGCGGATACGTTCCTGAAACTCGGCTTAAATGATAAAATCGTTCAACGGGTGAACGAAAGCGGAGTGAATACTCCGAACGGGGCTCTTTTATCTGAGTCCGCAAAATAAGAACAATCATCTCTTCAGAAGGAGTTACAATAATGGGTATTACGATTCGGGGAACCGGAAAATTTGTTCCGGAAAAAATCCTTACCAATGCTGATCTGGAAAAGATGGTTGAAACAAGTGATGAATGGATCACCACCCGTACCGGAATCCATCAGCGTCATCTTGCAGCGGCAGATGTCGCAACAAGCGATCTTGCTTATGAAGCCGCAAAACAGGCTCTCGATATGGCAGGGATCAAGCCGGAAGAACTGGACCTGATCACTGTCGCGACCGTCACCCCTGACATGGGCTTCCCCAACACCGCTGCTCTTGTTCAGAAAAAACTCAAGGCTCAGAAATGTGTCTGCTTTGATCTTGAAGCTGCCTGTTCCGGCTTGCTTTACTCCATCGAAGTCGCTCACTCTCTTCTTCTCGCGAATAAAAAGTACCGGAAAGCTCTCGTGATCGGAGCTGAAAAACTTTCTTCCATCGTTGACTGGACCGACCGCGGAACCTGTGTTCTGTTCGGTGACGGCGCCGCCGCTCTTGTTCTGGAAAGTTCCGATGAAATCGAAGGTGATTTCTATATTGCAGGAAAACTTGCCGCAGATGGCAACTACGACAATATTCTCCGTTTGCCTGCCGGTGGCAGTGCAATGCCTGCAAGCCATGAAACTGTTGATCAGCATCTCCATTGCATCAAAATGGCAGGTCAGGAAACATTCAAACTTGCTGTCAATGCTATGGTTTCTGCTTGTAAAGAGGTCCTGGAAATTTCCGGTGTTGAACCTGAAAATGTAGCATGGATCATCCCGCATCAGGCAAATCACCGTATCATTTCTGCGGTTGCCCAGCGTTTGACGATCTCCGATGACCGGGTTTATTCCAATATCGAACGTTACGGAAACACCTCATCCGCTTCTATCGGAATCTGTCTGGATGAATTGAACCGTGCCGGCAAACTCAAAAAAGGCGACGTTGTTCTGCTGACCGCATTTGGCGGCGGTTTGACATGGGGCGCCGAGTTGATCCGTTGGTAATTTAAGTAAGTTTGCCGCGCTGAGCGGCACTGACAGAAGTTCCCCCAAAGAATTTCCGCACAGCGCTGCCCCGCAAGTGGCAGCGTTTTTAATTTTTGAACAAAGGAGCTGCAAATGTGGTACTTTCTCGGGGGGATCGCTCTTCTGATCCTTGGTTATTTCTCTTATGGTAAATTTCTGGAACGGATTCTTGCTCCGGATGACCGTGTAACCCCTGCAATCAAAAACGCAGATGGCGTGGATTATGTTCCGCTTCCCCACTGGAAAAATATGCTGATCCAGCTTTTGAACATTGCCGGGATCGGTCCTGTGATCGGGGTGATCCTCGGAATCAAGTTCGGGGAAATCGTTTTTCTGCTGATTCCGATTGGAAATATTCTTGCCGGTGCAACTCATGACTACCTTGGCGGAATGATGTCTCTCCGCCGGAACGGAGCCAACCTTCCGGCTCTGATCCGGGAAAACCTCGGCAATAAAGTCTATTACGCATTTTCCATTTTTGTCTCTCTGCTGCTCCTTCTGGTCGTTGCAGTGTTCATCAACATTCCGGCGAACCTGATCGACGGACTTGACGGTGTTGCAAATATCAAGCATTTCTGGATCGCTGTTATTGCAATCTTCATTTATTATATTATTGCAACGCTGTTTCCCGTTGACAAGATCATCGGACGGGTTTATCCCATGTTCGGTTTGATGCTGCTGCTCGGAACTTTTGCAATTTTCGGCGCGATTGTCTGGAATGGATTCAAAGATCCGTCCATTTTGACAGAAACAGCTGCATTCAAGAGCAAGATGTGGACCTCTGCCAATAATCATCCGGTTTTGCCGCTGCTGTTTGTTACGATTGCCTGTGGGATCATTTCCGGATTCCATGCGACCCAGTCTCCCATCATCGCGCGTTCCATGCGTCATGAACGGGAAGCCCGCAGTTCTTTTTATGGTATGATGATTCTGGAAGGGATCATTGCTATGATCTGGGCTGCAGCCGGTCTTGCGATTTATAATCTTTTCCCGGAACAGATGGGTATCGTCCCTGCAAAAGTTCTTGGTTTCATCACCACTTACTTCCTCGGGAAATGGGGTGGAGCCATCACCGTAATTGCCGTGATTATTCTTGCGATCACCTCCGGCGATACTGCAATGAGAAGTTTGCGTTTGAGTTTTGCTGAGATTTTCAAGCTTTCGCAGAAAAACTTTATCAGCCGTATTCTTCTGATCATTCCCCTGATCGTTGTCGTTACCGGGCTTCTGATCTGGTCCAACTCTGATGTCAAGTCATTCAACAACCTTTGGAACTACTTTGCATGGAGCAACCAGGTTCTTGCAGCATGCACTCTGTTTGCGGCAACGGTTTGGCTCCGAAACAACAAAAAGCCGTGGTGGATCGCAGCACTTCCTGCGGTTTTCATGACTTTTATTGTTGCAACCTATATTTTCTGGATTTCACCTGCCCATGGCGGACCTGTCGGTTTCGGTTTGGAGCTGAATATGGCATACTATTTCGGCGGAGTGATTGCTCTTTTGTGTCTGGCAAAGATTTTTGCTGAACCTCCGAAAGAGGCGGATAAAGAATGATGGGGAAAACGACCCCGGTTCAATGGAAGAAGCACGTCCCTTTACTGGGCGTGCTTCTTTTGCTTTTTTCAGCGGGACCATATATCAGCCGTCCACCCTGGTTTGACGAGTCCCTTACTCTTGACTGGCTGGTTTTTCCTGTTTATGAGATCCCATTCCGATATGTGATACCGAACAACCATATTTTTTACACAGTATGTCTCAGCTTGTGGGAAAGTCTGCTGAATTTTTTCGGATTTTATGAGATTTTATATTTACGGATCCTTTCCCTGGTTTTCGGCTGCTGTGCGGTCTGGATCATTGCCCGGCGAATGAATAAATCTGTGGGAATGCATGCGTCTCTTCCGGTTTTGATTCTGTTTGCTGCGAGTGGACCGCTTATGCTTTTTTCAACGGCATTGCGCGGCTATATGCCGGCGATGTTGTTTTGTTTTGCCGCATTTTTGAGTGCAGAATCATGGATGAAGCGGAGAAAAACAGGTGCTTTGCTGCTTTATTTTGCATTTTGTTATTTTGCGGTTTTAACGATTCCGACCAATATTTTGAGTATCGGAGCAGGACTTCTCTTTTTGCTTCCTCTGGGGCTGCGTTCGAAAAAAGAATTTTTCCGTTTGGTTCAGCTGGGATTGCTTGCTCTGGCTGCGATGTTGACGGCGTATCTTCCGATTTTACGGAAATTTCTGAAAGTTGCTCAGATCAAAGAGGGGTGGTACTCCTATCCTGACTTCTTGTGGAATTATTACGGATCGTTTCTTTTTGTCTTTTTCCCCTTGCTTGTTTTTTGCGTGATCGGTCTGTTCCGTCTGCCGATGAAAAAATATTTGAAGTGGCGATTTCTCTGTTTTTCCGGTGTTTTTTTAACGCCTTTGATTGCCGGCGGATTGTTTCAGTCAGCTCCGTTTCCACGGGTCTTTTTCCCGCTTTTCGGACTGTTTTCATTGATTTTCAGCTATCTCATTTCCGGATATGTCCGTGGGAGAAAAGGGCTCGTCAGAGATCTTCCTTTGCTGATTTCTGTTCTGTGGATCCTGGCAGTTCCGCATATTTTACCTGCGGTGTCCGTAAAAATGTTTGGAACACATTACCGGGACGATTTGCTTTTGTCCTATCCCATGTCGCAGGAGTTCCGACCGCATACCGTTGCCCGTCTGGCAGCCGGAGCTTATAAAGAAGGAAAAATGGATTTTATTTATGTTGATTTTGATGCTGATCCGCCATCATTGACGATTCAGCTTATGAATTTGAATTATCCTCTTGACCGGCTGTTGCGTGATCATCCGCAACGGGGACCAGTACAGAGCCTTCCACCGGGAACGTGGATCATCTGCCGGGATGAGCAAGGCTTTGAGCGGGTTCGGAAAAGATTTGGTTTAACGGATAATTACCGTATTACAGAGGAAACTTCCGGCTTGTATCAGAAAATTTATGTTCCGGAATGATTGAGTCTCAGCGACGGCAGAGTAAACAGAGATTTCAGAATAAATCTCAGGATATCTCTTCCGGTTTTTTGGAAAAGCAATGCAAGAATCAAGCCGAGAATCATGGAAAATACACTGCTCCATGCTGCACCGGTGATCCCTAAGCGCGGAATCAGGTACCAGTTTCCAAAGACATTTATGAACGCGCCCAATCCGTTGGAAAATGCCATTAAAAGCAATTTGTTTTCAATCGTGCAGTGCCAGAAATATGCGTTCAGCAAGCCAGTACAGGGCAGACTGCAGACATACACGGCAAAGACTTCAGCCGCAACCGAAAATTCATTGCCGTAGAGAAAACGGAAGATATACGGCGCAATCCAGATAAGTACCGGAAGAAACGGAACTCCGATCCAGAACAGCATAAAATAAAATCGGTGCAGCTGTTTCCGGTATTCCTGATCTGAAACTTTTTTAGATGACGCAACTGCCGTACTGAAAATATGGGAAAGCAAGGCATAAAAGAGAGCTATGTTTAATGTGAATCTGGATGCCAGAGTATAAAATGCAACAGAATCAAAGTTTTCGAAATGCTTCAGCATGAGAATGTCTGTCCGGCTGTAAATTGTTGCAAAGATCCCGGAGAGCGATAACGGGATCGCCGGAATAAGGAGCGCACAAACCTCTTTGAATTGGAATGATAATGTCCGGAGCTTATTTCCAAGACGCTTGTAAAAATAGAGCATGGGGAGATTATAGCAGAGCATCATAACCGATTCTGCAATGGCATAAACTGTCAGCTGCCAGTCAAAAATAACAGCACAGAGACGGATCACGTTGTACGTAATGCAGGAGAAAATTTGCGCGAAGGCTTCATATTGATTTTTGACCGTTGCCGCAAAATATGGATTCAGACCAGAGGCTGAAACAGAAGTATATCCGATCATGAGGATCAGAATCAATTTCACGATCTGCGGCGGCTGATTGGATAGAAACAAAACAGCTCCTGCGATAAGAAACATGATCAGAGTCTGTATTGCTTTGAACATAACAAGATTTCCAAGCAGCCGATCCTTTTTTTCAGGATGCTGAACCAGGTCCCGCTGAATGATACTGCCGACTCCAAGATCCAGGATGATCGTGAACATTCCCAACCATGCAACGGCATAATTGAGCTCTCCGAATCGTTCCGGCCCGAGTTTCCGCGTTACAAAAATCCCGACTGTAAACGCTGTGATGATCCATGAAAATCTGGCAACGACCATCCAAACCGTATTGAGACTGTACTGCTGAACGGTCTTGTTGCTGATCCATTCCCGGATAATTCGTTTTGATTTCTGCAATATTTTCATGAAAACCTGCTGCGCGTTAAATGTAATCCCATAATTTACGCCATTAAATGGAGTTTTGCAAGCGATCATAAAAAAAACTTTTATTGTTTCCGTTGTTTTTCTGAGAATATCACTTGAAATTTTCCCGAAATGAAAGTAAGTTACCAAGGAAAAATTTGCAGATAAGAATTGAAACAGAAATACAGGGATCTCACATGACACTTGAAGAAATAAAGACACGTTCCGCAGAAACAGAAAAACGGATGGAAACCTTGAAGGGGTTCCTGAAAATTGATGAGCATCGCGAAAAAATCGCTGAGTTGGAAGAGATCATGGCAAAACCTGATTTCTGGGATAACAAGGACGAAGCTCAGAACACAGTTCAGAAGCTCAGCTCAGAGAAAAGTGCTGTTGAACCGTTCCTCCTGCTGCAGAAAGAAGTTGAAGATTTCGCAGCTCTTGCAGAACTCGCTTCTGAAGATGAATCTTTTCTGGAAGAAGCTGATTCCCTTTGGGCAGCTCTCGAAAAATCCCTTGATAAAACGGAGCTTGTCAGCTTCCTTTCCGGTAAATTTGACCGTATGAACTGCTTCTTCTTTATTCATGCCGGAGCCGGCGGAACAGAATCCTGCGACTGGGCAAGTATCCTTTTGCGTATGTACCGCAGATGGTTCGAACGCCGGGGATGGAAGGATGAAGTCATTGATATGCAGCCGGGAGATGAAGCCGGAATCAAGAGCGCGACTCTGAAAGTTACCGGAGAGTTCGCTTACGGTTATCTCAAAAGCGAACGCGGCGTCCACCGTCTCGTCCGAATTTCCCCATTTGATTCCAATGCCAGACGTCATACCTCTTTTGCTTCGGCAGATGCTTTTCCGGAATTGGAAGAAGATCTTGACGTTGTCATTGACGAAAAAGACTTGAGAATTGATACCTACCGTTCCAGCGGAGCCGGCGGACAGTACGTCAACAGAACTGACTCCGCAGTTCGAATCACACACCTTCCCACCGGAATCGTTGTGGCTTGCCAGATGGAACGTTCCCAGCATAAAAACCGCGCAATGGCATTCAAAATGCTGCAGGCACGTTTGTATGAATTGCAGGAAGAAAAACGGAAACAGGAAGCCGCAAATATCAGCGGTGCAAAATCCGAAATCGCATGGGGAAGCCAGATCCGTTCTTATGTCCTCCAGCCGTATCAGATGGTCAAAGATACCAGAACCGGATACGAGACCGGAGATACCGGCAGCGTTCTGGATGGCGACCTGGATGCCTTTGTGGAAGCCTTTCTCAAGTGGCAGCAGTAATGCTTATTGCACTTGATATCGGAAACGTTTGCATTCAGCTGCATCTGGAAGAGTCTGCCATCGCGCTCGGGTTCGATTCAGATCATCCCATGCCCGAGCACATTATGTCGTTCTGCCGGAATTTTGCACTCGGAGAGGTTTCGTCAGAAGAGTTCCTGAAAACAATGTCTTTTCAGCTCAACCGCCCGGTTGAACAGGTCCTTGAAGCATGGAACATGGAGATTGGAGAGGCATTTCCCGGCATGACTGAAGCTGTCAGGGATTTTGCAGCTCGCGGTGTGGAATTTGTTTTCCTTTCGGATACCAATGAACTTCACATGACAAAAATCCGGCGTACCCTTCCTTTCTCAAATCTGGTGAAAGGGGCTGTTCTCAGTTACGAAGTCAGCAGCTGTAAGCCTGATCCGGGAATTTACTCTGCATTCGAACAGAAATACGGAATCCCGGATCTTTATTTTGATGATTTGGAAAAAAATATAATCGGCGCAAAGAACAGAAACTGGAATGCTGTCCAATTTACAGATGCATTCCAGTTCCGTGAAGCAGTTGAACAGGCTCTTGCCCGGAAAAATTGATTTTCAGGTCCAGCGGGTCAATTTGTAATCCAAGCGTTCCTTCAACTGAACAAATTGAGCATTGGGAAGAGCAAGGATCTCTTTGATATCCTCATCGGAAACCCCGGCTCTGAAAAGCTTCAGAAGACGGAACTCTTCTGTATCCAGAGTCAGCAAGCGGGAATCCGTTAGTTGCCTGTTTTTATAACCGAACAGTTTAGCCAACTGTTTTCCGATCCGTTTGTGGATCGCTTGCCGGGTAACTCCTTCTTTTCGGGCGATTTCTGCAAAACTTTTGGCTCCCATCAGCTTTGCAGAAAGAATTTTTCCCAGTTTTCTGTCTTTTCCGATCCGGAGCAGAAATGCGGAAAGAGCAATTACTTCATCCCGTGTGTAGGTTCGGTTATCAGAAATATCAACGGGCAAGACATTTGACGGTGCCGCATTACAGTTATCAATGTACTCTGATGTGTGATACCATTTTGTATCCTGTATTTTTGTTTTCCGGTTATCTTCCGTGCAAAATTTACAGGATTCCAGATAGATGCAGCTTGTACAATTTTCCAGCGCAATGTATTGCCCGAAACATTCCGGTGCCGTTTCTTCAATAATCTTTTCCACGATTCCCCCCCTCTTTTTTGTTTAATTGAAACCTGGTGTTAATCATTGCAGAGATAGCCTCTTCCACTTGCGGACGCCAGAAAAACATTTTTGATTTCCGGGTCCCGACCGGATTTTTTACAGGAACAAAAATCCCTTTTTGAATCATTTTACTCACAACATTTTTGCTCCACGGCAAAGCTTTCTGCAATTCTGCCCGAGATAAGAACAGGTCTTTCATTTTAATACCTTTCCAGCTTTTACAAAACAGTTTATTCTGTTTTGATCCAAAGAAAAGTTGTCAACCGTTCTTATTCTATTTTTATAAAATAATATCATATTTTATAAATTCAAATAGCATAATATAAAAAGAATAATAATTATACAAAAAAAATCAAAAAAGAGTAGAAAAAGACAAAAAAGGTATGTTCCGGATAAAATGATGAAATCAGTTGTTTTTTAAGAGTGCTTCAGCTAATGGAAGATCTGAAAGACGGGTAATTTTCAGATTGACTTCTTCCGGCTGAACAGGAAACGTCCGGATTCCGCAATAGCATTCCACTGCAGCGGTATCATCAGTGAAAGATTTATTCTCAGCAACAGTTTTCTGCAATGCGTGACGGAGCAGGTCTGTCCGGAAGGTTTGCGGGGTTTCGATCTCCCACATAAATTCCCGGTTGACACCTCCGGCGGTCAGCAAGCCTTCATGATCGGCAAGTTTCAGGGTACTGGTGACCCGTCTGGCTGCTGCGGCTGCAGAATGCCGTTCTGCGGCTTCATAGACTGCCTGGATCGTGTTCCTGCGGATCAGAGGGCGGGCTGCATCATGTACAGCTGTTAAAACGCTTTCTTCCGGAAGAGCTTCCACTGCATTGAGAACTGATCTTGTACGATCTGTACCGCCTGTTACGACAGTGATCCGGTTTCCGTGAATATATTGATCCAGTAGATCCTGCAATGCGGATTTATAGTCTTTATGAACGGGGATAACAATAAAGTCATCCTGACAAAAGAATCTGAACTGTTCAACGGCATGAATAAAAACCGGTTTTCCGTTCAGGGGTTCAAAGAGTTTATTTCCGTTGCCGTAGCGTGTTGAAGAACCGCCCGCCGGGATGACTGCTGAATATATCATGGGGTGTACCTGTATAAAAGAAAATGCCGCGAACTTTTACAAATCCGCGGCTTTCATAAAATCAATGCAAGATATCTTACAGAACAACTTTTGTTCCGCGCTTGATGTTGCCGTCTGCAGGAATATGAGGATTCAAATTCCGGATGTCCATCTCAGAACGGGAATACTCAGCAGCGAGTCTTGCCACAGTTGTATCTTCTGTAACGACTTCTGTAACTGCGACAGCCGGAGCCGGTTTTGAGATATTTACATTCGGTTCTCCGATATCATCAACATACGGGGCAGGGACATCTTCCAGATTGTCGTTTGCAGGTGCTGCAGGTTTAGCCGGAGCCGCAGGCTTTGCGGGTGCTGCAGGCTTTGCGGGGGTGGCAGGTTTTGCTGCAGCTTTTCCGCCAACATTCTTCTTCGGTGCTGTGACTCTTCTCGGAGGAAGTCTGAGCTTCTGTCCGGGCTGAATTACCTTTTTCAGAGGAAGATTGTTGTACTCTGCGATATCACTTGCACGGAGACCGAATCTGCTTGCAATTTTGCTGAAACTGTCATTTTTCTTGACGATATAGATTCCATCTGCAGGAATCGGTTCATAAGTTTTCTGAACCTTTACAGCCGGAGTATAAGCCTTGGTGACTTTCTTCCCTTTGGCAGGGATTCTGATCGTTTTACCGGGAATCAGTTTCTTTTCGGGGTAGGGGTTATAGGTCATTAAAACTTTAGTAGAGACGCCGAAATCCTTTGCGATCTTAGAATAGGTATCGCCTTTTTGGATAATGTATTCGATATCATTATCTTGAGCAGGAGCCTGGGCAGCGGGAGTTTTTGCAACAGGTTTTTCGACTTTCTTAGCCGGCTTTTCAACAGGCTTTTCAACAGGCTTTTCAACAGGTTTTTCAGCAACGGGTTCCGGGATTTCAACGGGTTCATCCACGACAGGTGCATCCACCACAGTTTCCGGCTGCTGTACTTCCGGTTTCTGCCCTTCCGGTTTTTCTCCTTCCGGCTGCTTCTGGATGAAGGCGTTTTTGGGCATCGGTTCATCTTCCTGTACACCAGTACATCCGCCCAGCATAAAAGCTCCACCAATGACAAGGTGAAGTGCCGCGATTGACGTACAGATGACAAACATCTTTTCTTTCATGTAATTGACCTCCGGTTTTTATGTTAATTTTTCTCGTATATATTCTACGGTACTATTACATTCTTTTTTCAGGAATGCAAATGATTTTTTATAAAAAAATCAATTTTTTTTCAAGAGATCCGGCTTCTGTGGGAAGATGGACCGGAAACTCTTGAAAAAGCCGGTTTTATTTCAGACCGGCGCAGAATTCTTTCATTCTGCTGCATGCTTCCCGGATGACAGAATCAGCGCAGGCATAAGAGATGCGGACGCTTTCGCTGTCGCCAAATGCATCGCCGGGGACTGCGGCAACTTTCTTCTCGTCCAGAAGTCTGTTGACGAATTCGGTTGCTCCGAGTCCGAAAGATGCAACGTTGAAGAACAGGTAGAACGCTCCCTGCGGGCGGATCGTCTTGATTCCGGGGATTGCTGAAACCAAATCATAGACCAAGTCTCTTCGTGCAGCAAACGCTTTTCTCATCTCTTCCACAGGTTCCTGCGGTCCGGTCAATGCAGCAATTGCGCCATACTGAGCGAAGCTTGTCGGGTTTGAGGTGGAGTGACTCTGGAACGCGGCGATCCGTTTTGCAAGCCACATGGGGGCTGCCAGATAACCGAGTCTCCAGCCGGGCATGGAATATGCTTTGCTGAAGCCGTTGATGGTGATCGTCTGTTCTGCCATTTCCGGAGAAAGGGAGGCAATGCTGCAGTGAGGATATTCTGCATCGTAGACGAGTTTTTCGTAAATCTCATCAGACATGACCATGAAGTTATACTTCAGAGCCAGAGCCGCGATCCCCTCAATAGTCTTTTTGCTGTAGACTGCACCGGTGGGGTTGGAAGGGGTGTTGAGGATCAGGAGCTTGGTTCTGGGAGTGATTGCAGCTTCCAGTTCAGCGAGATCAACTTCAAAATTGTTTTCTGCTTTGGTTTTCAGGATGACGCTTGTTGCGCCTGCTGCCTTGACCATTTCAGGATAGCTGAGCCAGAACGGTGCGGGGATGATGACTTCATCGCCGGGACCGCAGAGAGCTGCGATTGCAGCAAAGCCGCTGAATTTTGCTCCGGGGGAAACAATGACCTGTGCAGGTTCGCATTTGATTCCGTTGTCATTTGCCAACTTATCAACGATCGCTTTCCGGAGTTCCATGATGCCGGAGGACGGTGTATATTTTGTTTTCCCGTCTGTAAGAGCTTTAATTGCTGCCTGTTTGATGTGTTCCGGTGTGTCAAAGTCAGGCTGTCCTGCACCCATTGCGCAAACATTTTCGCCGGCGGCTTTCAAGGCATCTGCCTTTGCTGTAATTGCCAAAGTCTGTGACGGCTGAAGATAAGCCATCGTTCCCTGTGTTTCTCTGAGATCTTTCATACTTCAGAATCCTTATTCCCGTCTCTCCCGGGGAGTCATTCGGTACTGGACTCGATGTCACTTCCGCTGCCGGGCCAGTCCCGGTGCCGCAAAGGATTTATCCGTCCAATAATCCGGATTTTGTCTTATTTCAATGAATCTTCAATGATTGATGCCAGATCATTTTCATTGATCCGGATCACCTGAGATTCCCTTTCATAACTTTCTTTACTGTCAGCTGCATGGGCACTGTTGACCATGACATCTGTTCCGAACTCACGGCGGACGGTCCCCTCAGGTGCTTTTGTGGGGTCTGTCGGACCGAGAACTTCACGAATTTTCCGAATAGCATCTTTTCCTTCATAGACCAATGCCATACACTTCACGAGTCCGGGCTTATTCAGCTCCGATTCCGGACATTGATCCGGCCGTCTTCCGGACATGAAACCGACGATGCGGTTAAACTGGTCATCTGCAAATTCCGTACCGATCGTCTTTTGTAAAACTTCCGCACTTGCCTCGGAAAGCTCTATGCCGAAATGATCTTCCAACAGCTCCAGAGCTTCTTCGCCGATTTTTCCGCTCAGCTTTTTCCGGAGAGCCTCTTTGACCGGACCATAAAAATCCAATGCCTGAGCAACGCTCATCCGGTGGACTTTGCATCCCATGATCCTGAGACTTGTCCGGCTGAACATATCAATGATCCCGCCGGGGCGGACACTGGGTCTGTTCCAGTTGTCTGGTTTGATAATGGCAAGAGTGCGCTCCGTTCCGGGTTCAGATTCAATGGTTCCGGTGACAATATTTTCCTGCCCTTTCAGGAATTTAGCCAGGATGGCGAGCCGTTCTTTTGCGCCTTCCGCATCCGGCGGCGTGAAAACAGCCGGTTCGAAGTATTGCAGAGAACCATCACGGTTATAAACCAGATCGCAATAGGTGTCACGAATCGTTTCCCCGGCAAGAGAGCCTTTCCGTGTCTTGCTGGTAGGAAGCCCCCCCACTACGCTGTAAAGTCTGCGGCAGGCATCTTCTCCCCTGAACAGAAGAAGCATCAAACGTGCTTTTTTGCCATCGGGCAGGGGGGTGAAATTATCCATGACATAATCGGAAAAGATCTTGGCAGTCGTTTCGTCTGTCTTCCCTATTTGACGTCGAATGGAATCTGCGAAAGCGGCACATGTTTCATAATCCGGCGTGATGATCTGGGCTCCAGCCAGTTCAAGTCCGGTTCTGAAAAGCAAACGTGTTATGATTCCGCCTGTACGCGATTTCCTTAATGAATAGGGGGTAATCAGCACATACGAAAGTTCGGATGCCATTTTGTCTCCTTTCCGGTTTGTATTTTTTGTATCCTCTGAAACTGCGGTAATTTACCATTCTTTTACGTAAGAATCAAATGTTTTTTGAAAAAAAAAGAGGGATTTTTTAACAGGAGACGGTTTTTAGTGCCTGCTGCAGGGAAAAACAGCGTTTCTGCAGAGAGGTCAATTCTCTTTTTTTTCTTCCGCCGGCTTCTCTTCCTTGGATGGATCCCGGGTGAGCCAGCCGGATTTGTGGATGGTCAGCAGGGAATACGGCGCAATCCAGAACAAGGCAAAAAAGTTGAACAGCCCGTAGACGTATGACCACAAGGATTCGTTTTTGCTGTAACGGCAGGCGTAGAAGAATGCAGGGATCGTTGACCACAGCATGATAACGGTGATCACACTGTAGAAAAATGCCAGGGCATCTTTCGCAACACAATAGACCGAGGTTCCGATAAAAATCATTGGTGTAAACATCCAGACGAACTGCATGAACAGGTTGATCTGAAGTCCGATCCAGTTCCATGAATGACGTTTGAACGCAAAGCGCATCATAGAGAAGTTTTCCCGGAAATTGGACCGTGCCCAGCGGATAAACATCTTACACAAGCCAAGATATCCTGTAGGAACTTTGGTGAAAGCAACCGCATTGCGCTGATAGACAATATCATAGCCATGTTCAAGAATCAAGTTGGAAATCCCCCGGTCCTCTCCGATATTCGCCGGCTTTCCAAGAAATTTTTCATCGACCCAAGCCGGCAGCAGGGGCAGAAGCAGATCTTTGCGGTATGCACTCAATGCTCCGGGTGTGCAGAAAACGGAACGGATGCGGCTTTGGGCTGATCTTGTAAATTCAAAGCCGAACACAAAGCTGACGTCCAGCATGTGCGGAATCAAACCTTCATTCAAGTTGAGAACACGGATATTTCCTGCGACTCCGCCAACTCTTTTATCGGTAACAAATGGTGATACAAGGTTTCTGATCGCATCCGGCAGAAGTTCAGAGTCGCTGTCCACTGTTACAAAAATCTCGGCATCTGAGTTCAGAACTCCCTGGTAAATAGCATTCCGTTTTCCCTGGTTTTTCTCGAGATCAATGACTTTTATCCGACCCTTGGAGTCTTTCGCCGCCTTATTCATCCATTCCAGCGTATCATCAGAACTGCCATCGTTGATGGTTACGATCTCCAGCTTATCTGCAGGATAATCGCTTTTCAGAATACTCATCAGAGAAGGATATACTTGTTTTCCTTCGTTATATGCCGGAACAATAATAACGCATGTCGGAAGTTTTTCATCAGACTGCGGTTTGTAAACTTTATATCTCAGCGTCAGGTAAATCTGCCAAAGCGTGTAAAGAATATTGGCTCCCAGCACAACAAAACCAAGTATAACAACACGCATGTTCATCGTATCATGCGCAAACACAAGTCCGGTTCGGGCGTTTTTATTGATGATCGTAAAGATAAAAACATAGATCACCGCCAGGAATGTCAGGAGTTTGATCAAGTTCAACAGTTTGATCCGTTCCGTTACCCGGATCGTTCGTTGAATTGCAAGTTCCACCATCTCTTCGTAGGCACTTTCAACTTTGCCGGAGAAAAGATGCCACGAATAACGGGTTTTTCTTACGCCTCTTACCAGCGGAGTATTCTTATTGCGTTTCAGAAAGTTTTTCATGATATCATACCGTCCTTAAACGTCAATCCATCTTTCAGAATGACCTTTCGATCCGCTGCACCGGCGACCTTTTCATCATGAGTGACCATGATGACAGTCTTCTTTTCCTCCGCGTGGATCGTATGGAACAGAGAGAGTATTGTTTGACCTGTTTTTGAATCCAGATTTCCCGTCGGTTCATCTGCAAGCAGCAGATCCGGATCATTGATCAATGCTCTTGCGATCGCTGTCCGCTGCTGTTCTCCTCCGGAAAGTTCATTCGGTCGGTGCATCAATCGTTCCTTGAGACCGACTCTTTCCAACAGCATTTCTGCCCTTGCAACCAGATTTTTTCTGGATGTCCTGGAAAACAAACCCGGAAGCATGGTATTTTCCAGTATCGACAATTCAGGCAGAAGATGGAATGACTGAAATACAAAACCTATTTTTTTACGTCGGAAGGCAACAAGCCGTTCTCCGAAATAATCATTCATATTTTCCCCATCAATACTTAACGTTCCGGAATCCGGATGGGAAATCGTTCCGATAATGTCCAGCAGCGTTGTTTTTCCGCTTCCTGATGCACCGAGAAGAGCAACCCATTCCCCCTTTTCAACACTTATGGAAGCTCCCCTTAAGACTGGAACCTCATGTTTTCCAAGATGGAATGTTTTATATATGTCAGCTGCTTCAATATATTTCTTCATTTTTCATCCTCATTCACTTCTCAACGCTCCGGCAGGATCCAGACTTGCTGCCCGGATCGCGGGAACCAAACCGCCCAGTGTACAGAGAATAATCGCAATGGCTGATATCGTTACCAAATCCATCGGAACGATATGGGCTGGCAGTTCGTTGAAAACATAAACCTCTTTCGGGAAAATCTCCTGTCCGGTCACAATCCGCAGAAAATGCAAAACATTCATACGGAATTTGATGAATAGCCAACCGAGCAGCAAGCCGAAAAAGGTTCCGATGGAACCAACAAAAAATCCCTGAAAAAGGAAAATCCGCATCACTGTGCCGGAACTGGCTCCAACTGCTTTCAGTAAGCCGATCTCTTTCGTCTTCTGAATAACCGTCGTAATCAATGTGTTCGTAATACTGAACGCTGCAACCAGAACGATAAATACAAGCAGGAAAAGCTGCATATTTTTTTCCACTGCAAGGACTCCGAGCAGACGGCTGTTCATATCCTGCCAGGTGGCAACGTTCATTGTCGGAAGCTGCGAGGATAATTGCGCTTTGAAATCATTCATGTCATAAGGATCTTTCGTCCAGATGAGAATATTTGTGGCTGAGCCCCAGGGCATTTCATAAAGATCTGCTGCATCATCCAGACCGATGAACAGAACATTCTTATCAAAATCATATTTATCAAAGGAATAAATGCCGGTGACTCTGAACTCTGTCGCAAGATACGCTCCCTGAACAGCCTCATATTTCCCCTCACTGTTGACTTTGACCATCTTGGAAAGTTTTACAGGGGAATGGACAAGGATCGTTTCGCCGACGTTGACCCCCAACTCTTTTGCAATCACATAGCTGATAATGATCCCGCGTTCCCCGACAGAAATTTCTCCGAGAGAGAATGTTCCCTCCTGAATCGCTTCTTTTATATTGAAACGGGATATCGCTTTATCTTCCGGGTTGACTGCGATCATCTGTTTCGGGAGAAAATTGTTTCCGCGCTGAAGAAGGATCGGTCCCATAATCGTCGGCAAAGCGGACCCTTCCAATTTTCCCGCTGCATCTATAACCTGCTGAGGATCCGGAATATATGATCCGTATGCAGGTGTAACCTGAGCGTGAGAGGTCGTGTCAATGAGTTTCTCTTTCATTTTGTCAGAGAATCCTGTCATGACGGCGAGGACAACCACCAGGACGGCGACCCCGAGGGCAACTCCCACGATAGAAATCAACGTAATGACTGATACCGCATTACGCTTTGGTTTGAAATATTTCCATGCCAGAAAAAAATCAGCTCGCATAAATCAATGTTTCCCAAGCTCAGCAGAACGTTCTGCCGCTTTGATTACCGCTTTTGCAACTCCCGCTGCAAAACCGCTTTCTGCAAGAGCCATGCACCCGCGGGAAGTAGTCCCTCCCGGCGAGATCACATCATCTCTTAACGCGCCGACCGGACGTCCGCTTTCCATTGCCAACTTGGCAGCTCCATAAACGGTCTGTGCAGCCAATTCAACCGCTGCAGCCCGGGGAAGTCCCGCATAAACACCGCCATCGGCAAGTGCCATAATAAATTCCAATACAAACGCCGGACCGCTTCCGCTGAGACCTGTTACAGCATCCAGCAGAGATTCCGCAAGAACCTGAACTTTACCGACCGTCCGGAAAATTTCCTGTGCCGTATCAATGTCCTCTTTCGCAAGCCCGGGGGCAGGGGACAGACAGCTCATGCCTTCGCCCACCAATGCCGGGGTGTTCGGCATGATCCTCACTATACGGTCCGTTCCGGTCAATCGGGAAAGTGTCTCAATCGTCACTCCTGCCACGATGGAAAGAACAAGTTTATCTCCAATCAGGGCGGGAAGTGTCTGCACAGCTTCTGACAAATGCTGCGGTTTTACGGCAAGAAGGACGATCTCTGCCTCCAAAGCATCTTTCAGCTCCGGACAGATCTCTCCTCCACAGGCTTTTCTGAAATGATCTGCCGCTGCAGCGGACGGATCATACGCTTTTATCTTGAATCCTGTATTCTGTCTGACGAGTCCTGTTGCAATGGCTGTCGCCATCTTGCCTGCACCGATAAAACAGATGGATTTCATAATTAATTTAACTCCTGTATTTTTTACTGCAATGCTTTTCTTATCACATCACAGAGCAATAACACTGTATGAAATATAGCACACCTTTATAAAATAACAAGTGCTTTTTTTTCAGGTTTTTCTTTCCCCGTATAAAAAAAGAAGAGATTTTCATTAAAAAAAATTTTTTTATCCTCTTGACATCTGCTTTTTGAGAAAAATATTTTGCTGTTCAGATGGACTGAAAGTCGATAATTTCATAACAGCCCTGCGCTTGAAATGCGTTTTTCTGACAGCTGGAAAGTTCACCTTCCACATAAAACATCCCATCAGCAGCATTCCCGGAACACTTCAGAGTTTCTCCATAACCGGTCGTATGGTTGAAATTGATCTGGATCTCTTTCATCCGGACAGGTGATTTGCTCTTTTCCCCCAGCCAGTCTTCGGTGAACATCGCGTAATATGTATTATTCAAATGACGGTTATAGTCAATATAAGTGGAAGAAATCCTGTGTTCCTGCGGCATCTCCGGCGTGCGGTCAGAGGCTGAAAGTTTTCCGAGTGTTTCCCCCTGGAAAAATGTATCTCCCTCAAATTCCCACTGCGGCAGCCCGGTCAAATATTTCGCCGGAGAAACCGGACGGTAGTTTGCCGGGTTCAACGTCAGCCATGCACTGCCGGCATATCCGAAGATCCTGCCATCTTCCGCAGAACTCAAAATAAATTGACGGTATGCAAACAGCCGGTCAAAACCGCTTGGGTAGGTCGTGATCCTCAGAATATCTCCATACTCCGGAAAGGAATCCATCTTGACTCTGATCCGGGAGAGTACCCAGCTCAAATCGCTTTCTCTGAGCTGTTTCAAACCAAGCCCCAGCTGATCCGCATGCCGTCCGGCAGCATCCTGAAGATAATTGAAAACTGCCCAGCTTCTCATTTTCGCATCAATGGAAATGTCATTGAGCTGAACAGGATATTCGATGACAAATGGCGGATTTTTCATTTTCTCCTCGCTTCGTTATATCTCTCAGAACGTTCCGGCACAGGCTCCGCAGCTTTCTCCGTGATCCGTGCAGGAGTATTTTTCGCCGGGAACCAGAGTGCCAGCCAGAAACGATTCTTTCACTTGCTGAAGCTCTCCGGTGACACCCGGGATCACTTCGATCTTCATCGTTTTCAGCAGTTCCAGCATACAGTTCCCGATCCCGTTGCAAACAAGAACTTTGACACCGTTCCTTTTCAGAAAGAGCGGTATTTTTTCCGAACATGCAGCCTTTTCTTCCAAGCCGTCAGAAAGCAGAAGGAACTCTGTCGTTTTACCCAAACTTCCGGCGATTTCCTGACCGCAGAGAGAAAAAGCTGTTTTCATAGGATGCATTTTTTTCTTGAATCAGAACTTTGAATCGTCTGCAAGCTTCTGCAATTCAAGTGTCTGACGGGCGCGTTTCAGAATGAGTGCTGTATTCATTTCAGCTTCTTTTCCGTCAAGCTCCATGAGGAACCAGTCAAGATAACGCGGTCCGGTGTAAGGCTCTGCGGTAAATTGACGGGGTTCGGCTTCTCCGTTGATCCAGGCAGTCATGTTGTTCTGGATGCAGTTGAACTCAAGAACACCCTTTGTTCCCCAGACGGTGAACCGCCAGTAGTGGGGCATTTTGTAGCCGTGAGAATCCGGCTCTGCATAAGAGACATCTCCGAGGACTCCGCAGCCGTTTTCCATAACAAGCATGAACTGAGCCGCATCATTGAAGCAGTCACAGCCGGAATCAAACGCCTGCCAGGTGCGGGCTGCTGCAAACTTTGTGATTTCCATACCGGTCATCCACGGAATGAAATCCATGGCATGGATCGCAATATCGTTGATGGTTCCACCATGTTTCCCGGGTTCAAAATACCAGTGCGGACGGGAGTTGAGGAGCAGCGGATGCTGTCCGCCGAACTGGATCTGGGTGATTTTTCCCAATTCTCCGGCAAGGATCATTTTCCGGGCAGTGGTGAACGGATCGTAGGTACGGAGATCCAGCATACAGCCGACGGAAAGTTTCTTTTCCGTGGAGAGTTTTTCGATTTCATCCAGTTCCTGCAGAGAGGTACAGAGGGGTTTGTCTGCAATCACATGTTTTCCGGCTTTCAGCGCACTGAGAATGACAGAACCGCGTTTGCCGTAATAATCTCCGGTTGCGACGATATCGCAATCCGCTTCCTGAAGCATGGTTTCCAGAGAGGTATAGACCGGAAGATTCAAACCTGCATGAGCATCAAGAAACGCCTGACGCGCGGCGGAATCTTCTTCGCAAATCGCTGTGATTTCCAGTTCTTTTGATTCCTGTGCAGCCTGAAACAGTGCATTGATGTGTCCATGACGCAATCCGGCAAAAGCAATTTTTCTGATCATCTGAGTTCCTTTTCTTTTTATGCTCTGTTCCCAATAAAGGTTGTTACTTGAGGAGGGGAAAAAGCCCTTTTTAGGAAAGGTCCTTTTTCCCCTCCTCAAACTCCACCCCTTTTTTCCAAACCTTTTTGCGGCATTCCGATTTTTACGATGTAAAAATCG